>NZ_JAMYMZ010000047.1:0-40118 GCF_040318825.1 Mesorhizobium sp. M1006 | reverse complement strand
ATCGCCTCGGTATCGCCGCTTGTCGTGGTCGTTGTCGCGGTGGCAGCCGCCGCGGCCGGCTCCTCGGGTGCAGCTTCCGTGTCGGCCGGCTGATCTGTGGTGCCGACCGCGGCCGCTGCATCTGGGGCCTCGGTCGCAGGCGCGGCGTCTCCCGTCGCACTTGCGGCCGGCGTTGCGCCCGCATCATTCGTCCCGGAGGCCGTCCCCGAGCCGAGCGCTGCCCCGCCATTGCCAAGGCCACCGCTTGCGGGCGCGCCAGGGTCGGACGAAGTCCCTTGCGCCTCCTGCGCAAAGGCCGCCATCCCTGCGGAGTTACTAATATAAGAAACGAAAGATGTATCCGCGCCGAAGACACCCGCGGCAAGCAATGCCGCACCAACAAGCAACTTGTTCATGATTCCCCCGAGCCCAAGTTGCTTACTACTACTCAACCTTCGCCAGACGAATACGACACCGCATCGCCACACGAGAATATCCACAGGGAAATTTTGTGGAGCCGGGTCCGATGGCCAACATTCGGGATGCATCATTAAGCGAAGAGGTTCCCTGAGTGGAGGCCCCACTCAGCAATGCCATTACCGCTCTCGCCCGCCAGTTGCGGAGCTTGGGAGGCCGCCCGCTGTGAAAGAAATTATTCATGCAACTTCTCTTGCATCATGCGCACCAGATCATTGAGCGCCGAGCGGATTTGTGGCCAGGGGAACTCGGAGGATTCCTCCCAGGCTTCGCCCTCGCGCAATACCGCATCGAGCTTGCCCGCGACTCCGGCGAGAGTCGTGCTGGGAGTCGTTGAGAGTGCTTCCATCAGATCCTGCGCCCGCTTGCCAGCCTCGCGCTCGGCCCTGAGTGCTGCGGTGTACCCGGTCTCCTCGGCAGCCGCATCCCAGCGCGCCTGATGCGCCGCGAAATCAGCTTCGGCTTTTTCGCGCAGAGCCGCCATAGCCGACCCTTTGCCGAGCACTTCATTGAGCGCCTCGATCGAGTGGACTGTCACGTCTTTACTCTTGGACAGGCGGACGGTCACACCAGGAAAGCCGACGCTCTCGACAAGCCTTGTCTCCAGGCGCTGCTGCTTGCGGCAAAGCTGCTCGGTCAACTTGCAGGTAGCCTGCCATTCCCGCCAAAGCGCCAGCGCTGGGTCGCCGGGCGCATATCCCCTTCCGGCGTCGCCTGCGGACGCACTACCTTCGAGCGTCCACGTGGTGGTAGCCGCTATGGTTCCCGCAAGCACTTGTCGGCGAGTGACGAAAGGCAGAGTCATGGTATTGTCGGAATCAGCCATGATCCGAGATCCTCAGAAGCTTGGGTTGTGGTCCGGTTGGGTGGGATGTGCGGACATCCTGTCCGGCCACTCGTCATGCGCCAAAGCAGTGTTGGGGAACTAAGTGCACCAACGCCGGCTGCGGCCAATTCCGTCCCGCGACGCTGGTTGATACGCACGCTGCGAGATCAGGAATTGATATAAAAAATATCAATTAGGCGCGCCGAATGTCAATAGAAAACCTATCAAAACTTCGGCAAACGGTTAGTACGCGCCAAATCAAGGCGGCACGCGCGTTGCTTGGGTGGTCGCAGGCGGATCTGGCACGCTACTCTTCGGTGTCTGAACCAACCATAGCTCGTCTGGAAGCCGAAGACGGTCCGCTCGGGGGGCGCCCTGGAACCGCGGCGAAAATTCTCAAGGCGTTGACCGATGCGGGAACAGAATTCATGCTCGAGAACGGTAGCGGACCCGGTGTGAGACTTGTCAAAGGCCGCCGAAGGCCGGAGTGACCCGCGTTCGCAGTTATCGATCCACATGCGGTCAGACCCAGTTCATCGCGCGAGGCCTGAACTCGCGCTCTCACCTCATTTTGCATCGTTGACCTCGACCGACCTTCACATCCCAACCCCCAGTCCGCGTTTTCTGCCGAAGCTCCAGTCGATGCCGCCGCTGTCTTGCACGGGGCCGGTGATGTGCTGGCCGATGCGCTTCTCGAGCATCGGCTGCCAGGGCACCAGTTGAAAGCCGAGACCATCGTCCAGCATGGCGAAGCGCCCGCTGGCAAGACGGACCGAGCCAAGCAGCGTGCCGCTGATATTGTTGCCGGGCTCGACGGGCTCGAAGGTGAGGCCGCGGGCAGCGGCCATCTCCTTGCCGACGCGCGTGACCTCGTGGCGCTCCAGCGTGGCTACAAGGTCGCGCGAGAAGGTGATGGTGCCGCTGGTCGCGTCGCGTTCGGCATGCCCCATCCCGACAAGCTGGGCGGCCCGTCTGTCGAGAGCGTTGTCGACGTCGAGACCAAAGCCTGACCGGACCAGCGGCACGGGGTCCTTGGCCGTCAGCTCCCGGTCGAGCCAAGTGGCGCCGTCGCTGCCGATCTGCGCGTCAAGATCGAACGTCGAGAGCAGGCGGACGGAGAAGTCTTTTCCACGGCTGTGGCCATCGTAGGCGATGCCGCGCTCGGACAGGTCTTTTGGAATGCGCCAGTGGTCTTCGTCGATGCGTTCGACATGGCCTGCCCGGCGCAGCGCTTCGAGACGGCGAACATGGAAACGGACGAAGGCATCCGGGTCCTTGCCCTGCTCCAAAAATGTCTCGCGGATCGCCTCTAGGTGTTGGCTTGGTCGATAGATGCCATCCTCGCCGGCTGCGCTGCTGATGTTGCGGTCGGCCGCTCGCGGCTCCTCCTTCGGCAGGATTGGATCGAGCGCTACGATATGCCCGCGCTGAATGTCGTCGAGCTTTGCCGCGTCGGCGGTCTCGACATAGTGGGTGCGCCCGTCGACGCCATCGATGACGAGCGACAGCCGATCGCTCATCTCATCACCCGAAAGACCCTTGGCGAGCACACGGCCGACGACCGGCTCGGTGATGGTCTGCCGGTGCATGACATATTGCGCCGCGCCCCGTTCATCGGCGAGGCCGTGCTCCTCCAGCGCCCGGTGCATGCTCTTGATAATGTCGTTGCGCTCGCCAAGCGCCCGCAGCACGTTTTCGGTCCTGTCGGAGATCACCCACCGGCCGGGCTCCATCTCGCTCGCCAGGCCGAAGTGTGCCAGAGTCTTTGCCCGATCGATCAGCAGAGAGCGATTGCTGGAAATGGTGTAGCTGTCACTGGCATGGGGCCGGAGGTCGACAAGATCGTGCTCCTGCTGCTCGGCGATCAGCATGCGGTCGAGGCGGGTCAGCCGTTCGGCGTCCACTTCGTTGGCCAGCTTGCGGGCGACTTCGATCTCGCTTTGCAGTCCGAGTTCCCGTTCCACCAGCTCGGTTGCCCGATGGCGGATGCCATGGGCGATGTAGTCACCGGCAATGTTCAGGATCTTGCCGTCATCGGTGACGCCGCGCACCAGGACGTGGGTGTGCGGATGGCCGGTGTTGTGATGATCGACAGCGACCCAGTCGAGGCGCGTGTCGAGATCGGCTTCCATCTGCCGCATGAGATCGCGCGTGAAGGACCGCAGGTCTTCCATCTCGGCGGCATCCTCCGGCGCGACGATGAAGCGGAACTGATGCCGGTCGCCGTGGCCGCGCTCGACGAAGGCCTTGCCGTCGGCCTCTTCGTCGGCGGCAGAGTACACTCTGCCCTTCTCGCCGTCCCTGGTGACGCCGTCGCGCTGGAGATAGCGCAGATGCGCGTCAACGGCCTTGCTCGTCGTCATGAACTTGTGGCCGCGCCCGCTCGCCTTGCCGCGCCCCGGCAGCTTGACCACGCGCGCCTTTACCACGACGCGGCGGGAGCGAAAGCGGACGCCATTGGAGTCCTGCTTCCACCCGCCGCCATCCTTTGGCAAACCTGCCGCCACCTTGCCGCCGCGGCCGCGGGCATTGAAGCGGCCACTCCCCTTCCCGGCACCGCTGCTTGCGCCGAGGCGATAGGGATTGCCGCCTTGCTTGCGGATGGCAATCTCGACCTGGCGCACAAAGGGCAGCGTCCGTGAATTGACCGGCGCGCCGCCATGCCGCATCCGGCCGGTGCGAACCTGGAACCTGTCGCTGTCACGATCTGCCATAACGACAGCATCGGGGGTCGCATTTGGTGCTTCAAGATGGCCGGAGCGCCCAGCGCGCTATGGCGCGCAAAGACTTGCTGCGGCGTAAAACGGCGGATCGCACATCGCTAGGGCGCCGCAGTTTTTCGTTTCAGATCAATAGCGTAGCCGACAGCCTCGAGCCCCGCACCTCACATCATTCCGCCTGGTCTCGGAATCTGCCGGAAAAAACAATGTGCAGACAACAACTTACGAGCGAAGCGAGGGCGACCGCCAGCTCGCTTTATCTTGCCATCCCTCTCCGTCCTCTCTCAAGGCCAACCCTCCCGCCGCAATTTCCACGACGGAACAGGTCGGAATGCGATTGACCAGGAATGCTGAGATCATTGTGGAGTCGCGACGGAGGTCTGCACAAACGGACTACGAATAGCGGAGTTCGGAACTGATACGCCTTCACTGCACGAGCCGTCCGGTTGCGGTCCGAGCGCCGTAACATCGGGGACCGCTTTGTCCACCGGTGCTCGCACGCTGGGTGAACGGATCGCCGTGAAGACGGTCTCGACGACGGGAACATTAGTCTCGCGCTCACCCTGCGCCGCCGAGCTATTCCGTGTGTTGATTCCATGCGCGAAAATCGCCGCTTCGGGTGCGCTCGCCCTACCCGCCCCTTGACGTGCGCGCATCGGAATGGGAACCGAACCATTGATCAGAGGCGCCAGTTTCCTGACGTAGTCGATCGTTTCGCGCGGCAGCGGACGGCCGGCTGCAAGATGCTCTTCGTATCGCCCAGGACCGGAATTGTAAGCAGCGAGGAAGCCGTTGCGGCCGAAGCGGTCGAGCATCTCGCGCAGATACGCTGCACCTGCAAAAATGTTGTCGCGCGGTTGGTAAGGATCGTTACCGAGGCGGTATCTGGTGCGCAGTTCTTCCCATGTCGGCGGCATGATCTGCATCAGGCCCATTGCACCTTTGCTCGACATCGCATGAACCTGACCAACGCTCTCGACATGCATGACGGCGCGAAGCAGCCGCTCGGGAATGGCAAAGCGTTTGGCAGCCTCCCGGATATACCCCGACCAGGGATCAGAGGACGAGATGACGCTGTTGGGGTTCACTGGCCGCTCACGATGCGCGGAAGGCTCAGCACAGACAATAGACGCCGTGAGGGCGAGCATGACGCATGCAGACAGTGCCGCAATGCCTCGACAGATAAAAGCACATGCACCGCGATCCCGACGCGCCTGCAGCCTGCCACAGTGCTCGCTCCCGTCAAGGGCAAGGCTTCGCCGGCCGAACCTGCTTGCCACAAACTGCGGCGCCATGGACGTCCTGAACGACGGACAAGCGTCCGGCCGCCCTTGACCTTCGCTGCGCGCGGTGGCCGCCTGACAGGCGATCGGGTCGGAGGGTTTGACGGGCGCCCGATCGATCAAAGGGTTTGACTCAGAAAGTTCGCTGAGGCGAAGTCGGAGCATCCGATCAGCCCCGTTCGTCGCGCTTCGACTGCCGGCTCCAGTGCAATGCCCAGATACTTTTCTCGGCATCGGACTGGAACAGATTGGCGCGGATCGGCTGCGTGAAAGAGGGATCATCAATGGAGACGGAGAGATAGTTGCCGGCCTTCTCACCGGTGCGATCCCATGCCGCGCCGATCTCCATGCCTTCGCAGAAGACCCGATGGTCTGGCGCGTTTTCGGCGTCCGATCTCTCGGCAGGCAGGATGGCAAGTTTCGCGTCGAGCGTCAGCGTAGAGATGTTGCCGAAGAAGCCGTCGTCGTTGCGGGTGAAGGTGCCGATCTGGGCCATTGTGTTGCTCCTTTCATGAGCGTTGAGAAGGTTGCTGCGAGGCGTCACGGCTCGCGGCGATCCGCTTCGCCGGAACCATCCAAGGCCGGAGAAGTGCGGTCGTCGGTCAAGACCGGGACCGCGCGACCGATGATCGAATTGAGCGGGAGTGGGCCGAAATACCTGCCGTCGAAACTGTCAGCTGAGTTCCAGTTCATGAGGAAGACTTCACGATCGGCAATGATGCGGCAGCCCTGCCAGCCGGGTAGAGGCCGGCCACGACTGTCACGATCGAGCGCACGTCCAAAGGTCACGCCATTGACGATGATGGAGCCGCCTCGCCGGCACACCATCGTGCCTCCAAGTGCCAACACATGCTTCAGCAGCGGCACGCCGTTCGGCAGGTATTCGCGTTGGGCAAGCAAACCCGCCAGTGGCATGGGCGGCATGACGACGGCGATATCTGAAACCCCGATCCTGTCGACCGGCTCGACGCGGTAGAGCCCGACCGGGACGCTCGCTGACGCGTTCCAGACGAATTGCGGTGGATGGCCAATCCATGCCGGCACGGCCACGAGGACCGCGCCGCCGAGCATCGCCACGATGATCCTTGCGCGCATGCTCATGGCTCAACTCGGCGGCGGAGGAGCCATGCTTCATGGCGCTGGCGTGTGTAGGGCCTGGGCGCCTCGCGCGCGGCGAGCCGGCCGTGGGCATGCCGCCAGTAGTCCGGCGAGACATCAACGGGATCGATGCCGATCGCTTCGATAGCGTCGATGATCTTCAGCACCTTCTCGACGTTCGGCCATCCGATAACTGTAAGCAGGATGTCGGCGCCAGGCCGCACATAGGCGACAGTCGAGCAGCGCCCGCCGGTGGCAACAGCGCGTAAGATATCGATGCGGGAAGCGACAGTGCCGAAGTCGTTCGCGGTCCAGCGAACGAAGGCGAAGATACTGCCTGGCGTAAAGGAGACGACACGACGGCTACGGTCGATGCTCCTGGTGGAAGCAACCTGGCCGAACCGGATGTAGTTCTCGATCCGCTTCTTCAGCCACACCAGTTCGACATGGGTAAGATTGCTCATACTGGCCCCCGTGACCGGAAGTCAGCAGTCAGCATGGCGACACGAGGATCAAAGAAGACAGCTGTGCTTCGGGAAGAAAGACGAGCGTCGATTGTTCCCGGCTTGGCCGAAAGATCATGGCTCCACTGTCGTCCACAGCCTCGTGGACGAGCGCTTCCCGTTAGAAAGAATCCGAAGGATTCACAGTTAGAAATGTTAGAGGAGCGGATTGGGCAATCGCCGCAATGATTTAAGGCTGCTTCCGGTTCCTGATAGCACGGGCCTGTCCACAGTCATTTCACAGCCCTAGTGGTGCGGCCACGTGGTGCACACGGCGTTGCGCTGGCACTCGCGAATGGATCGACCGGGTTGAGTTGGAAGTTTAGTCGTGACCGACCGTCGGGATCGACGGAGAGTGCCAGCCGGTAACCAGGCAGCGGCTGACGACGGACGATCTCACGCAGGTCGAAGGTGAAGCGCTTGAAGGGCGACAGGCTGCCGGACTTCACGTGGAGATGGCGAAGATCAAAGCTCCAGCCATAGGTCTGACGGCCACCGTGCTTGCGAACGAGACGGTAAAGCCAGCGCTCCAGGCCGCCCGTCAGCCCGAAATATTGGCGATCGATGGTGAGGATCAGAGCATCGTCAACGACGCCGGCATAAAACCAGTCGGGCAGAATGAGTTCGATGCCGAGCGGGCGTCCGCTGATGTCAATCCGCTCCTTCCATTCGTTGATCCAGGAGAAGCGATGCCGCCGCCGCTCCGAAGACTGGCGGATAGATGTGGCGACGGTCGTCGATTGCAGGCGGTCGAGCGCGGCTTTCAGCCTGTCGTAGGAGTGAGCGGAGTCGCCACGCTCAATGAAGGCAAGGATCTCGTAGGGCGTGGCCGCCATCAGGCGTGAGGTGCGGAGGCCGTTGTCTCGTGCATCGACGATCTGGCTGGCTGCCCAGATGAGGATGTCGGCATCCCAGATCGTCGCCATGCCATGTTCGACCGTCGCCTCGACGCGGATCGAGACTTCGCCCATGCGAAAATCGATCGGTGTCACGCGACGGGATTTGGCGAGCGAGAAGAACGGCCACGACATGAGATCCTGCGCGTCGCGTGGTGTGATGACGCTGGCGCGCGCGTGAAACAGATCAAGCTGCCCCTGATCGGTCGAGCGAAGCTGCATTTTCTTTGCCCCGCAGAATCAGGAGACGCGATGGCGCCGGCCGGCATAGGCCGGCGCGCGGGCGGCATGCGGCTTGGCAGGCGGAACAAAGGTCGCGTTGGCATCGCTGGTGGAAGTGCGCGCACCAAGCTCAATCCACGCGTGCAGATCGTCGATGTCATAGAGGACGCGACCGCCGACCTTTCGATATTTTGGACCGGTGCCATAGGTCCGGTGCTTTTCCAAGGTGCGAGCGCAAAGGCCGACGATTGGCGCCGCTTCCTTCGTTCGCAGGTATTTTTGGGGCGCGTCCGCGGGACCCTTCGACATCGCTTGATCTCCATTCGGTTCTGCTGTCGCCCTGGCCTGCCGGGACGCGCGAAACGGACAATGGTCGAATTGAGGAAAAGCGAGGGAGGGCAAACATCGGGGGATGTGTTTTCGCTACGCTTGCGAAAAGGGCTTCAGCGATCGGATTTTCGGCTGCGGCTGTGTGGATAGAAGAGAAGGTCGCGATAGCCACCCGCGACAAGTCGATCGGCCCTTCGCAGGATCGCCCGAACCTTGTGCCGGAGATGATGGTCGCGCCAGTCTCGCGGTGCGATCGGGTCTCGTGACAACAGCACCTCCGCAATCTCGCGGTAGGTGGCCCCTGCGCGACGGGCGTCATGAGCGCGCAGATTGAGAATGTGCCTCTCCTTCGTCTGCTGCGGCAGCGCGCCGTAGGCAGAACCGGGCGGCCGGCCGTTCAGCGCCCGCCAGAACTGGCGCGCTGCTTCGAGCCGTGTCTCGAATGCCGCATCGAGTGGCAGGACGATGGCGTTGAATTCGGTCGCGCCGCTGCGGATGTCAGTGACGAGATTATTTGTTCCAGTCGATGCCGGCCAAAGAATCTGAAGCTCGTCGGCTTTCCAAACGGCGTCGACGCCGAAACCGCTGGAAGTCGGCTGCTGCTGGCGGTTGCTCTCGCCATCGATGATGATGGTCATGTTCATTGTGCTCACTCCTTTTTCGTCAATGCCGAAGGCATGTCCCCCGGCATGCCTTCCGGGGGCGCGTGAGCGCGCGGGAGTGATGGGGGCCAATGCCGGCGCGCGGAGCCGGGCTGCACGGTTGAGCGAAGCTGATGGAAATTGATCGCGACTATTGCTGCAGTCGGGCGCTTTGCGAGCCGGCGGCCCTGCTCTGCACAGGCGGCAATGGCGGGGAAGCGAGGGGAAGTCCCTTGCTTCCCAATGGTTCGGCAAGGTTATCCGCAGCCGATCAGAACGATGAAAGCGAAGCTTACCTTTATAATATTGGCGCTAGATGTGGATTGTGGAAAGGAAACAGACTATTTGCCTGATTGGCGGAATGGGTAAATCACACGTCTTTAGTGCGTCCGATAAGACAAGAGGAAAACTGCATGACCATCTCTCCTGAACAAGGCGCTCAAACGGATCTCGTATTAATCGCCGCCGACATCGTCTCCGCTTACGTTTCGAACAATCCATTGCCGGTCGGCGAGTTGTCGAAGCTGATCGGAGATACCTATGCCGCTTTGCAAGGGGTAGGCACGCCTGTCGCCCCGGCCGCGGTAAAGCAGGAGCCGGCGGTATCGATAAGGAAGTCGGTGACGCCGGACTTCATAGTCTGCCTGGAAGACGGAAAAAAGTTCAAATCCCTGAAGCGCCATATCGGAACGCACTACAATCTGACTCCCGACGAATACCGGCAGAAATGGAACTTGCCAAACGATTATCCGATGGTGGCGCCGAACTACGCGGCCACCCGCTCGGCCCTGGCGAAATCAATAGGACTCGGGCGCAAGGCAGTGACGCCTACACCAGCCGCAGCAGGAAAACCAAACCGAACTGCTCGCGCGGCAGCAGCGACAACAACCTCAACGGCAGTCAAGTCGCCGGTCAAGAAGGCGCGCAAGGCACCTGTCAAAGCGTAGCGTTCCGGCTCTGGCGAAATGCCGGGCGAATGGCGAACATAAGCATGGTGAAGCCCCGTCCGGGCGGACGGGGCCTCTTTGATCTAGCCAGTTCTCACTCGGCGGCGCGTCGGGACCAGATGAGGGAAAACTCGCCCTCGGTATCGGTCTCGACCAGGCTCGCATAGATCGGAGCGGGGAAACTCGGATCGTCGAGCTTGACGGAATGGTAGTCGCGGCCTTCGCGGGAGGTCTTCTTCCATGCGGCGCCGAACTCGGTGGCGCCGGCAAAGATGCGGTAGTTCGGGCCCTTTTCGTTGTCGCCCTCTGCGGGGACGAAGTCCACGGTCTTGACGTTGAGGTTGAGTGTCTTGACGGAGCCCTTGAAGCCCTTCGCGGTGCTGGAGAAAGTGCCGATCGTAGCCATTGTGGTGGTTCCTTCTGTTTGATCGGGCCGCGCCCATCGCGGCCTCGATGGTGGTCGTGAGACCGGGGACGATCGGCCCGCACCCGAAGGGCTGGAACGCAGTGGAAGGCGACCGGCGACGGCTTTTTTGTTTCGCGATGCAAAGCCGAACCGGGGCCCCCATGCGGATTGCCGTGGGGTGGTTGGGCGGCGGAAAAAAGCCGGCGGCGGACGTTGCGGGAAGACGATCGAGGCGCAGCGAAGCGAAGACGGTCTTCGGTCAGACCCAATCCATTAGAGGACGCAGTGGGCGTGGTTTGAGCCAGCAGACGGAAGGAACCGCCGCGATGGCGACGGCGATCGGTCGCGCTTTCGCAGTTACATCGCGAAGGGTTTCGCCGGCCAGGGCCGAGACACTCCCCGTATCTCCGGCAAGGCAGGTGTGACCCCCTCTCCCACCATCGGCGACAATCGAAGGGGCCGTGCTCTCGTTACTATTTGCCGAACAGCGTCATCGTGTCTGCCGCTGCATAGACAACACAACACCGCACTGGGAGGGCGGCGGCATCTTCATCCCATCAAGCATCATGACGATCCGAGTTTCCTTGATCCGGTCGATGCAATGCGGGCATGGCCGAGACCGATGGCGAGGTCAGTCTTCACCCGAACTGACTAGCCGCCGCATCGCCAAGTGAGAACCGGCCAAGCCAAGAGGTCCCCTTCGCCGAACGGGGCTTCGCCAAGGGAAGGTTCGCCACCGCCCTTGGAATTGAAGCCCATCGGGTGAAGATGTGCGAAGAATGGATCCCTTGCATAAGGTGTGAGGGCGTCACAGCCCGGTCTGCTCTGATTCCTGATCGATCCTGTAACGGACTCGGAAGGCGGCGATGGCGCCGATCTGTCGTGCGAGCTTGCGCGTCAGTGCTTTGAGTTCGCAACGCCGCTCGAAACGGAGTGCCGACATGTGCTCCTGAAAGCTCCGTTCGTCGGCTCGGGTCCAGGTGCTTGAATTGGGTCCGAACTGACGTGACTTGGTTCGGACCGTGATCGTCATGCGCTCGGCCTTGGCCACGATCTGGCTCTCGATGATGGCGAGATGCCGCTCGGTCTCAGCCCGGGCATCCTCCATGCGCGCGTGCATTGCGCGTTGTTCTGCATAGCTTCTCATTGCTTCGGTTCCTAGTGTCGTGCGGTCGAGGTTCCGGCCGCGCCATCGCGCGGCCGGAAAATTCTCATAGCGGTCGGAAGGGTTGCCCGGAGCCGCCGAGGCGGCTCCGGGCATGGCGGCTTATTCGGCTGCGACGTGGAAGGGCTCGCCTTCTTCGGTCGCGCTGGCGCTATCGATAGATGCGAGGTCCGCCTCGGGGGGGCGCGAGGTCCGGATGTGGCTCGTCCGGTGCCGCCGCTTCCTCGCGAGTCAGGTCATGCCGCTGCGCGTCGGCAAGGTCCGGCGTGCGCATGACGGCCGGGAGCCAGCCCGTTCCGGCGAGCAACTGCTCGGCGGCTTCCGCCATCGGCAGCTTCGTCAAGGCCGAAAGCCTGTCTGCCGCCTCGTCGCTGGCGGCTTCCCGCACCGCGTCGAGGATATGCGCCTTGGTGACGCGCCCGAGATAGGTTCGCGCGGTCGGCCTCCAGTATGCTGTCATGTCGAGAGCAACCGCCGTTGCCAGCCTGTCCGCCGTCTCGTGGGCGCGGGGCTTGCGCTCCCAAGGCTGCTTCACGGCATTGACGGTGAGCGAGGCACAATGCGCAAACAGCGCCATGACGCTTGCATGGTCGAGCGAGACGATGAAGCCCCACAGGCCGGCCACGTCGCGCGGCATGTCCGCCGCCCATGCCGCATGACGATCCGCCAGTGCCTTGCCCGCCGCCGTGTCCTCGATGCCGTCAGCGTGACCGGCGAGATAGGCGCTGGTTGGCCGGATTTCGAGGCAATGGGCCTCCGCGCCCTGATAGAAGGCCTGTGCGGCGAGCGTGTGCGTCACGGCGATAAGGGCGATGTCCGGCTGCTCGCCAAGCGCAAGGCGAAGGCCGAGCGTCCGGTGGGCGGTCAGATCGCGAACGAGAAGATCGGAGAGCGGCTTGCCATCGTCCTCCGCTTCCTCGTCGTCATTGCCTCTATCAGAGTCCGAACTGACGCCAGTCTCGATGATCTCGCCATCATCACTGACGGTGTAGCCTTCGCTGTTCGACTGCGTTTCCGCCTCCGATTCCGGCTGCTCGTCCTCGGCGCGGATAAAGCCGCGTTCGATGCGGGCCGTTCCGTCATGAGAAAGCACGACGAACACGCCGCCGCGCGAAACATGGTCCGGGTTGTAGGCATGACGCAGGGCGTCGATGCGCTCGATCTCGCCTTCAAGCTCGCCGAAGCGCTGATCGACATCGTCGGGCAATTCCTCGGCGCTGTCCCACTCCTCCATGAGCCGGTTGAACGCTTCGGTCGCCGCCCCATGGGCGGCTTCGTCTTCCTCCGACAAACCCGCCGGCTGAGCGTAGGTGCGGCGCAGGCCGTGTGCATGCGGATAGTCGATATGGACGTTCGCCCATTTCCAGCCTTCGTTTTGCCTGACGCTTTCCGCGATGCCTTGCAGCTTATCGATCACCAGCTGGTCGAGCAACGCGGCGTCTTCATAGAAGCCGCCACGATCCTCGGTGAACAGGTCGCGCAGGATGGTTCCGCCTGCCTCGATGTAGGCTTCCGCACCGATGAAGATGGCGCGGCGGTCGGTGGCCGCAATGTGCGTCCGCGTCAGTTCACGGCGGATGATGTAGGGATCGCGATTGTAGGAGAGGTTTTCAAAAACCTGCTCCTGCCGGACATGATCGTCGGTGATGGCGAAGGCCATCAACTGGTCGAGGCTGAGGTCGCCGTCGCGATAAACCTGCATCAGCTTTGGGCTGACCGCGCCGAGCCGCAAGCGCTGCCGCACGACATGCGCGGTAATGCCGAAGCGGGCGGCGATCTCCTCCGCATCCCATCCTCTTTCCTCGTGAAGCTCACGAAACGCCTCGAACTGGTCGGCAGGGTGCATCGCCTCGCGGGTGATGTTCTCGTCCAGGCTGATCTCATGCGCATCGTTCACGGTGTCGATGATGCAGCGGATCGGTTCGGTCTTCTTGATCTGCTTGCGCTTCACGCGCAGCAGTTGCGCCAGCCTGCGGCCTTCGCCGATGCTGACGAAATAGAAGCCGGTTTCTGCCCCCTCTCCGTCAAGCTCGGGCTCCACCACAAGGTTTTGAAAGATGCCCTTTGCGGCGATGCTCGCCGCGTAGGCCTCGATGATCGCCTCGCTGTGGGGGGTCTTACGCGCATTGCGGGGCGACTTCTTCAACTTGTTCAATGGAATGAAAACCTCGGTGCCGCTTTCGCTGGCAGTTGCGGTCTTCGCCCTCGTTTCAATGGTCGTCATGATTCTGGTCCTTTCCCGTTACATGCCGAAGGCATGCCCCTCGGCATGCCTTCCGGGGGCGCGTGAGCGCGCGGCAGAGAGGGGGGCGAATGCCGGCGAGCGGAGCTGGGCTGCGCATCGAGCGAGTCGGATCAGATCAGTTCAAAACGTGAGGGTCATGCGCCGCCTTGCGAGCAAGCGGCCCCGCTCTGCGCAGGCGGAATTCGCGAGGGAGAGATGGCCAAGACCATCTCTCCCTCAAGGAGGCGGTGGAAGCTGCATTGTGATTGGAACAGACCGCGACTGGATTTGACGCCCCTGAGGTGGCGCTTTCGCCTACGCACAGTGGTCTGCCGATAGCTGTCAGCGTGCAGGGTCGCCTCGGTGCGGAGATCACCACGGGTCGACCAGACCCAACGTAAGGAGATATCGACGTATGTTCGTGGGTGTCTGATCGGATGTAGGTCAGGCTCTAGAAGATGATGGTCTTTTTGGTCAGAGCCTTCACCGGATAAACCAGGATCAAAATGTTGAACGTCGTATCGAAGGCCTCGGCGATACACTCGTGCGCCTGGCCATTCCGGTCAGTCATAGAAACGGTGGTTGGCCGGGTCATGCGTCTGCCCACCGGCAGCACACGTCCCAGTGAATGATCGAGCGTGATCACCTGCTCGGAGGGTTGTCCGAATTGCTGCCGAAATAGCGGGGAGGTCTCGATTCTGCGCACGTCCGCCCGTGCGCCAGATCGCCCGCAAAAAGTTACGGGCTCGAGCACGTAGATCGCACAGGCCCGATGGCTGGAGCGGACATATTCGCGGCAGGATGCGTAAATCGACGCGCCGAATTCTTTGGCGAGTTTCATTGGCGTCTTAATACCGAATGCATGATCCGCAGCCATCGTGCGGAAGCCGTCCCCTTGAAAGAGGACGAAGCTGGCAAAGTTATTGGCCTCACGCTCGAACAGATCGGAAATGTCCGGGGCGAGGGTTTTTTCGCAGTCTTGGAAGAACCGGAAAAGTTTTCGATGCGTGGGAATCTCGTGGTGGCCGGTTTCATGCAGCTTCAGAAAATTCTGCTTTGATTGATGCACCGTGTGGTCAATGTGGATTAGGGATTCATCGGCGTCTAAAATGCCGAAGGTCTTGGAGATTGCCGATTTAATGGCGCGTGCCACGCGCTCTGTTTTGCCGATCAGGTAGTCCATGATCCGGCGGGGATCGAAGGCGCTCGCGGGGGCAACCTTAATCTTAGCCGCCTCAAGAATGGCCGGGATAGGAGTGGGGAAGATGCCCCAGCCGGAAGCACGGTCGAGGGCGCGCCGTGCAGTCGCCTGCACGGCGCGCAATTGCTCGGGATCGAGGCTGCTATCGTCCGCTTTGGCCACCAGGTTTCTTCTTGCTGCTTCGTAGATAGCCAAGGAATTTAACGAGTTCCGCTTCTTCCTCGGCGGTCAAATTGTGGTCGGCGAAAGTTGCAACCCGGCCGTGTCGCTGCTCTGCGCCGGCACGTGACCGCGTCGGGAAGACGAAGCCAGCGCGTTCCATCAGGTTTTCGTAGCTCACTGCGTACACCTCGGCGAGAGCATGCAGCACGTTCGGGCTCGGCTTTTTGATCAGATCATTCTCGATCTGGCTTAAGTATGCGTTCGACACAACTTTGTCGGTCGCTTTCTCAACATCGCGCTGCGAGAGACCACGGTCCTCGCGGATTGAAGCGAGATATTGTCCCAGCGTGAGCCCGACATCCGCTCCCACGCTTTTTCTAGCCATGGCAGTTCTCCTTCAAAGGCATTGATTCATCTGAATATTTTAGTTGCTGTTGAAAAGAATGTCAAGCACGCAAAGAAAGTGCTTGATTTTCTTTGCATGCCACCATATCTTATCACTCAGGAGCCGGCATCGGGCCGGATCCGAAGCTGAACGAAACGGTGATCTCAATGGAAAATGTAGTAACCGGTGGCGAAAGCCACCAGCCCCAGGCCTCGCGTGGCCCTGGTCCGGATGGGCACTTCTTCACCCGCGTGAATGGTGCAACGGTGACGTTCAAGGAGCCGACGCCGAAGGGCGATCACATTCTCGACAAGACGGGCCTGAAGCCGGCGGGCGACTATGTGCTCATCCAGCTTCTGCGCCACAGCAGCCAGTCGGTGGGTCTCGACGAGACGGTCGACCTTCGCATCGAGGGTACGGAAGAGTTTCGCGCGTTCAAAAGCGACCGCATCTCCCGCTTTACTCTCAACGGTCATGGCTACGAATGGGGTCTTGGCACCATTCCCGAGCCGGAACTGCGCCTCATCGGCCATGTCCATGGCGACGAGGTGCTGGTGCTGGAAGGTGACGGCAAGGACACCGATCTTGGCCCGAACGATGTGCTCGATCTCGGCAAGGCCGGCACCGAGCATCTCTACACCGAAAAGCGGCTCATCACCGTCTTCTTCGAAAACGACCCGCGCGAAATTCCTCGCGGCACCTATTCGACCGCTCAGCTCAAGCAGCTGTTCGGGGTGCAGGAGGGTTACGTTCTCGAATACATCAACGAAGAAGGCCACCTCACGCCGCTGAAGTCGGAAGGCAAGCTCCGGGTGAAAGAGGGCATGAAGTTCTTCGAGCAGGTGCCGTGCGGGGGTTCGTCGTGAGCGACACCGGCAACAACTTCGCCAATGTCATGGCGATGCACCGGGAGGCCGTTCTCCTGAAGGAGGGCGGCCAGCCAGTGATCCTGTTGCCGGCCTTCCGCTTTATGGCCGGCGACCAGCCTCATGTGATGGACCTTCTCTTGGTACCGTTCGCGCACTCCGGCTACATCACGCGGCTGTTCTTTGAACGTGTAATCCAAAGCAAGGGCGCTAACTGGAAAGAGCACCGTGTGGTCGAGCGAAACTGGTGGGCGCCTTCCTGGAACAACGTGCCCGCCTCGATGCCGTGGACCAAAATGCTCAGCGCACATTTGAGGGCTGTGGCATGAATATTCGCTTTAAGATCACAAATGCGCTGCTGAGCACGATCCGAACCGATCTCCACCGGCCACATGCCTTTGCGCATGAGCGCGTCGGCTTCATCGCCACCGGCCTCGCGGCCGCGCATAATGAGCTTCTCATTCTTGCCCGCGAATATCGCCCGCTGCACGACGACGAATATCTGGAAGATCGAAGCGTCGGTGCCATGATGAGCGCAGCCGCTATTCGACGCGCGCGCCAATGGGCGATGGATGATCGCGCGGCAATATTTCATGTTCATACGCATGGCGGCCAAGGCGTGCCGGGATTTAGCGGCGTCGACACGCGGGAGAACGCGAAGTTCGTGCCGAATTTCGTGTCGGTCGCTCCCCATGCCGTGCATGGCGCGATTGTACTGAGCGATGCCGCCGCGTTTGGCCAGGTGTGGCTCGGCCGCGCCGCGGCTCAACCCTTCATTGCCCGTTTCGCTGAAATTGGCATGCCTCTTCGCCAGTGGAGCGCCGCATGAGCCGCCTTGATCGACAGAGCTTTCTTGGCGCCCACAGCGACGCAATCCTCGATGCCGCCACTATCGGCATTGTCGGACTTGGCGGCGGTGGCTCTCACATTGTGCAGCAGACCGCGCATATGGGGATAGGCGGGTATGTCAACGCCGATCCCGACGTCATTGAGGATACCAACACGAACCGGCTGATCGGCAGCACGCTCGCCGATGTAGCGGTCAGTTTGCCCAAGGTTGCGATTGCCGAACGCTTGATACGCGGGCTTCAGCCGAATGCCCGGATTATCTCGATCAAAGACGACTGGCATAATGCCGTCGAGGATCTCAAACTCTGCGACGTCATTCTGGGAGCCGTCGACGGGTTCAAGGAACGCGAGCAGCTTGAGCGCTTCGCGCGCCGGCACCTGATCCCCTATGTCGACATCGGGATGGATGTTCATGACCTTGGCAAGAACGGCTTTCTTGTCAGCGGACAGGTAATCTTGTCCATGCCGGGCGCACCCTGCATGCGGTGCTGCGGTTTCATCACCGACGAGCGGCTGGAACAGGAAGCCAAGCGGTACGGCGCGGCCGGCTCGCGTCCCCAGGTGGTATGGTCAAACGGCGTCCTCGCATCTACCGCCGTCGGCCTGCTGACGCAGATTTTAACGTCGTGGTATCCGAACCCGCCCAGTTTCGTTTTCCTGGACTATGATGGCAACAAGGGGACGCTTACGCGTAACCCGCGCATGGAACTGCTGAAAAACCATGTCTGCCCGCATCATCCCGCAGACGAGACCGGCGATCCGCTCTTCGACATTCGCAAGCAGAAGTTTGCCGCGCGGCCGGTTGCTGTCGCTGCACCACCTCTGCCACCTGCGCGGTGGTGGTCGCGTGTCTGGAATCGGGTGCGGCGGGGCGGGCGCTGATGCAAGCAGGAGAGAGCACATCACAAACACATGGCTGGCGGCATTCGTCCATATCCAAATCCATGATTATAATGGGTTATTCTGATATGTGGACGAATAGAAAATTCGGGATTGAGAATTCGTCCGCCCGCCCTTACGGTGACGCGCCCGATCAATTCCCATGTCTTGCGAGTAACATGACCCGAGATAACAAAAAAAATGGCATTGAAGCCGATTTCCTGCAACTCGCCAGGGTTGCCCTGACCGGCAGGCATCAAGACGTGCATCTTATCTTGCGCAGAGCCGCCAAGCGCTATCATCCTGTGGTGCCGCAGCTCGCTGATGCGCTAACCGCGCTTCTGCATGAATCGCCGTCATCGGCTTCGCCGTTGCGCAAACAGGCGGAAGTGCCGCTCCCGGTCGATCTGGACTCCCGGATGCATCTTATACGCGTGGAAGCCGAGCCCATGCTTGAGCATGAGCCGGTATTCTCACCCCATCTCGCTTCATCCCTTACACAGATCATTGAGGAACGCAGTAACGTGCAGGCATTGAGCCGGGCCGGTCTTGATCCCACGCGTTCCGCTCTCTTCCTTGGGCCGCCCGGCGTCGGCAAGACCATGGCGGCGCGGTGGCTTGCGCGGGAGCTGAAGCGCCCGCTTCTCATTCTCGATCTTGCTGCGGTGATGAGCAGCCTGTTGGGCCGCACCGGCAGCAATCTTCGCTATGTTCTGGAATATGCCAAGAAAATTGACTGCGTTCTGCTGCTTGACGAACTGGACGCTATCGCCAAGCGCCGCGACGATCAGGGCGAGATCGGCGAGTTGAAGCGCCTTGTAACAGTGCTCATCCAGCAGATTGACGATTGGCCGTCATCGGGCATTCTGCTCGCAGCCACCAACCACCCAGACCTTCTTGATCCCGCCATCTGGCGCCGCTTCGAACTGCACATCGAGTTTCCGCTTCCGGACCAGCATGCCATCGAGCGTTTTATCGAAGGTCAACTCCGGCCCTATTTTCCGGCGACCTCGGAGTGGAGCCGCCTGTTGGCCGTCGCTTTTGCAGGGCACTCGTTTAGCGATATCGAACGCGAGCTGTCGGCGGCGCGGCGCGCTGCGGTCTTGGGGCATGCGCCTCTTGAAGAGCGCCTTGCGGGGCTGCTGACCAATGCATCGATCCCGAAAACCCACCGGATTCACCTTGCGGCAGCTATTGTCAATCAAGGGTTGTTTTCCCAACGCAAGGCGCGTGAGCTGACCGGAATCTCTCGTGACGCGATCCGCACGCGCGCTGCAAAAAAGAAAACGAAACCTAAGAGCCGGAGCGCGAAAGGGACCCCATGACGAAGCGCAATTTTTTGCTCGGCAAGGGCGAGCGCCTTGTCGAGGATGTCGCCGGGGTCCGTGGTGGCGCCCCCAAGAGCCATCCATACACCTTCACCCAGGCCCGCGACCGTATCGCACCTATGCTGACGCGCGCGGTGAAAGGCATTGATCAGTTACCCGACGAGGCTTGCCCGAACGACCGCGCAGTTGCGACGGTCACTCTGAATCCCGAATACATTGCCAAGTCGTATTTCCCCGAACGGCTTTTCGAAACTCTTGGGCTTGAGCCTATTGGCAGTCGTCCGCGCCGCATTAAACCTGAGAAGCGCTCCAAGGGGCGTGAGCCCGAAGAAACGATCACGACGGAATTGTTCGTCATAGGCCCGCGCTCTGCATTCCGCGCGTGGCGCTCGTCACTGCCCGGCTGGCAGGAGGAAGCTGCCGGCGCCAAAGATCTCCCGACCATCGAGGAAGTGGCTGCGCCGACCATACGCGACAAGATCAAGGGCCAGTTGCCCAGGAAGGGGGATCTCGTTTTCGAAGCCGTCCTCCATAGCGGCGGCACCACGGGAACAACGAGCGTTACAACGCAATTCAGGAACTACCTGAAGACAATGGGCATCGACCAACCACTGGACCGTCGCTTTGCCGCCGGGGGCTTGTGCTTTGTCGAGCTGGAGGCGCCTGTTGAACTGGCTGATCGTATCGCAATGTTCACGCCGGTCCGCGCGCTTCGGCAAATGCCGGCGCTGCGCATTCTCCGCCCCAGCTTCCGTTCGTCGCGCGTGCCCATGGAAGCCCTGCAATTGCCGACCGAGGGACCGCTTGATCCCAGTATCCGGGTCGCCATCTTCGACGGCGGCATTCCCCACGGGCACCCAATCACCAAATGGGTCAAGCCGATTGAGCCGCCGGGAATTGGAAATGCGTACGACGAATTTCAGAAACACGGCGTCGGCGTCAGCTCAGCTTTCTTGTTCGGCCATATCGACCCTTCCAAGGGGCTTAGCCGCCCCTATGCTCCGGTTGACCATTACCGTGTGCTCGACACGATGCCCGGTCAGGACCCACATGAACTCTACGAAGTGCTTGACCGGATCGACCGGGTGCTGGTGGAAAAGAAGTATCAATTCGTCAATCTGAGCATCGGTCCTTATCCGCCCGTCGAGGATGATGATGTGCATGCCTGGACGGCTGTTATCGATGACCGCTTGTCGCGCGGCCAAACGCTTGCGACTATTGCCGTCGGCAATAACGGCCATCTTTCTGCTGAAGACGGGCTGAACCGCATTCAAGTGCCGGCGGACTGCGTCAACGCGCTCGCTGTCGGCGCATGCGACAGCCATGAGGCGCCTTGGCAGCGCGCCACTTACAGTTCCGTCGGCCCGGGCCGCAGCCCGGGCGTGGTCAAGCCTGACTTTGTGGAATTTGGCGGTTGCTTGCAGCGCCCCTTCATCGTTGTTCATGACGGCAAAGCGTTCGCGCTGGAAGCCACCGAAGGCACCTCGTTCGCCGCGCCATCCGTGCTTCGTTTAGGTGCCGGCCTGCGTGCTCATTTCGGCGAGACCTTGAGCATGCTGGCGATCCGCGCTCTTCTGGTTCATACAACCGAAGCGTGTGACCACCCCTGCGAAGAGGTTGGGCGTGGGCGCGTAGCACGGTCAGTCGAAGATATCGTTCTTTGCGGCGACGACACCGTGCGCGTCGTTTATCAAGGTACCATTGCGCCGACGCGCTATATCCGCGCGCCCATTCCGCTTCCATCTGAAATCATTCCGGGGAAGGTCGCAATCACCGCCACACTCTGTTATCCGACCGGCGTCGACCCGCATCATCCGGGCAACTACACCCGTGCTGGCCTTGAGCCGACATTCCGGCCGCACGATAAAAAGCGCAAAGACCCCAAACAGGTGCACGCTGGCACCAAGAGCTTTTTTGGCAAGACGCAAAGCGGCTTGATGGAAGACGAACTGCGTCGCGACGCCTGGAAGTGGGAAAACTGCTTGCATACGCGCGTGTCATTTATGGGCAAGACGTTGCGAAATCCAGTGCTCGACATTCACTACAATGCACGCCTAGGCGGACGTGACTTCGCGCCAACGGAAGAATTACCCTACGCGCTCGTGATCAGTGTGCACGCCAGAAACCTGGGCGATCTCTACGATAAGGTCGTGAGAAAATACGCACAGCAGCTTGAAGCCCTGCGCCCCGTTATAGAAATTCCAATCACAACTTAAGCCAGCCGGTTGGGCTGTGCACATTTCCCTCGACACGCCGATGACACTCCTCGTCAGTCGGATGTGGCAAAAACAATTGAAAGACCTAACTGAGGGAAGCGGTCAAAAGAACGCAAAAACAAAAGAAGATCGCCGGGGGCTTTGGTGGGGATTAATGTAGTTGGCAAGGCCGTCCAGTTGGACGACACGCATCAAAAAAGGGTCAATACGTCCCTCGACCATAATCCAGTAGTTGAAGAAGTGGACGGTATGATCGTCCGCTACGTGTTCACTCGCCACAAACAGCAAAAGGGCGACGGCGATGGCAATCCGCTGATTTATGCTCTTAAGGGAATCAACAGTTTCACGATTGTTCCGATGTATCGGACGCGGGTGATGGATCGTGCGCAGGCTATCGTGGCATCGATCGCGCACGAACTGGAGGAGCACGACCACGTGATGCCTCTGCCTTCCAGCAATGGCCTTGCCCGCGAGGTCGCCGAGATGGTGTGTGCCGTCATAGGCAAGCCGCTTCTCGAACCGACGTTCCTTAGGAAGAAGACCGCTGCGGAGATGGTCGTGCAGTATGGTGAGGAGTTGCCCCCGAAGCTCACGCCCAGCCAGAGTTCCGAGTACAAGTCGCAGATCGCCCTATGGAGGCGTGCCCATGGTATCAAGTCAGTGTCGATGAAGGGTATCGACACTGGTATCAGAGGGTTCTTTGACCCTCTTGTGCTGTCAGGTGAGTTGCCCGATATAGAGGAGCAGAGAGTGCTCTTGGTCGATGACCTCATGTCCTCGGGCACGACCTTGGGTAGTGCTTCAAGCATCCTGACCGGAGGCAAGAATTGCCAGGTGTCGGGTCTCTGCCTGTTAAGTGGCCTGCCTAGGAGCTAGGGTAGCGTGGTCTCTGCATACCCATTGCACCTTGACTCCGTACCCGGATGCTCTACATTGGGGGCGCGTTCGATGGAAACATCGCGACCATGTTTATGCCTCATGGTCGTTAAACATAAGGTGTGGTTAAGAGCTGCACAGGTCCGAGCGGCACCAGGTAGGGTCAGGCGGTAAGCGCCAAGAACTACCATAGACCACGTATCGGGTGGTGAGATTGGAGAAGGAGGTCTCTTGCGGCCTCCTTTCTTCATTTTGGGGGTAGTGTGTACTGACTCCCTACCCTATCACCATGGTCATCTGGTTGACGACACCATCATTGTCGGCATGGCGATGATGGTGTCGACCATGGTGACGACGACGTCGTCGTCCTGGTTGCGACAGTGATGGGTGGTGATGATTGCCATGATGAGCATGCTGGTCACGCCGCCCGCCGATGAAGTTCGTCGGCTACCAGCCCCTCGATCGCCGAAAGGTTGTCGTCGCCGAGGAGCTTGATCAAGACCTCTGCGACAGCGAGGTCTGATCCGCGTTCATGTGACCCCGCTTCGGCGCGCGAGCGACGGACTGGTCCCTCTTTGAAGGGCTGGCCAGACGCGAATACCAAATCGTCCTTAATGACCTTGGAGCCTGTAGTGCGCAGGCAGCCGAATTGCCCCTCGACAACGGCAGCCGTCACTTCACCCGCGAGTCGGCGAAGGCTATCGTCCTGAGCATCTATCTCGCCGATCGCTTTGACGAGCGGCAAAGAGAGCGCCGTGACAGGCTTTTCGCCAAGACGAATGCGGCGAAGCATATCTTGCTGCACCTCCTCCCGAGAAGCGATTTCCAACAGGACGCGGCCGTGGCGATGCCCGGCTGCGCGTTTCTGGATACGTGAGTTGAAGTCCACGGTCTTTCTCCTATCTGATGTAACTGCAGATCGGTCTATAAGGAAGAAGTCGGTCTGTCAATAGGAGATATATCGACAGTTAAATCGAGACGCTGTCAAACCCCAAACAACATTCGTGGCCCTGATCGCGCTAGAGATGTCCCGCGTGTTTACCAACGCCCAGCTCGGTGTTGTCGCCATCACCCCGCCTCTACCCCGAGTCCTGCACCGAACTTGTGGCCAGCTATGTCACGCAAGGAGGCTGGAAAATTGATCGCTAATCCCTGCCGAACGCAACAATCTTACGAGATCGTCCGCTGGGGCTGTTCGAGCGCGATTGTGGTCCGGATTATGCTGTTGGCTCTCTTCGCTCAGAAGCAGCTACGAAGCCGGAACTGCTAGATTGATGCGCTAACCATCATCAATCACACCAATCTGAGGAGCATGCTATTGCTCCCCTGTACGACGCGTGTCTCGAGCAAAAAATTCCCCGACGGTGCTTGCTGGAGCCGCTGCGACAGCAATGCTTGCTTCGGCCTCGCGCGGAACTGCACTGGTGTCAAGACTTGCCCGCAGCTCGGATGCGGCATGCCATCTTTGTCTCTTCGATCTCCGCGCGCTAGAGACCATTGGCGCTCCAAGGAAGAACGGCGCATAAACCGCAGTCCTGCGCGCGACCGCAACAGCGGACGTTTGTCGCGCGCAGGACAGAGGAAATTCGCCTCTGCCGCGGGCGGTTAACAGGACAGCCGTAGGAGCGTCAGCATAGCGCCGGCCGCAGGACGGAACGCGGGACCGACTGTCCCCGTCCGTGGCCGTCCGCATGGCTTTGCATCAGGATTGGAGCCGACCGGCCACTGATCGTCGCAAGGCGATTGGATTTGCCAGCACGAGCGCCGAGTTGGCCTGGAAGAAGTCGATCAGGTTTTGCGTCCCTTCGACACCCCTCAAATGCGTGGCAGCTTGTGAATTTCCAGCCTGACAGGCCCGCCCCTGTCACAACTCGTGCAGAAAAGCGCTCGCTCGACCGAACTGAACAACGCCCCCCGTCCATAGCGCGTGATGAGCGCGGCAGGCTTCACCGTTGCATGGTGCGAACAGGATCTGCACCAGGCCCGCAACATATGCCACTCGCGAAGATCTCCGAGCGCAACATCGAGGCCGGCGTGAACGCTGCCGTCGACGATGGCCTGTGGCGGGATCTTTACCTCGCCGGGTGTCAGGATTTTCTCCATCACATGCCGACTGTTGTAGTGGATCAGCAACATCCCTGGGCGGCGGCGGATAGCAGCCTGCCAGGCTGCCTGACTCACCGTGGAATCGGGGGAACGCGAAATGGTCTCCGACAAGGCCTTCTCCTCGCGATCCCAAACCTCGATCCGAAAATTGTCTTCCGCTGTTGTTGCCATAGCTTCGCCGGCCAGCGCGATTGACGCCGAGCCATGGTCCTTTGCTGCTCCAGATCACGCTGAAATAAGGAACATATTCCTCTCTCGTCAAGGGCACACTTGACTCTCCGTTCTCTTTTCGTTCACTATTGCATTAGGTCATAGGAGGCGAACCATGGAACTTCGCTTGAACATCGAGGGCGCAAGGTCCCAGGAACTCGCACGCGGCATCGCGGCAGCCGAAGCAGTGTTTGCACGCGCCGGCATTACGGCTCTGCAAGGCGCGGAAGGGCTGTTTGCGTTGGAAGGGTGGGATATCAAAGGCTTTCCAGAAGACGACAAGCCTACCGAGGACGAGGACCGGGCCGCCACAGTCTGGCTGGAAGCCGATGAGGCTGCAGCCGCGGCATGTTGTGCGGGCTGGCCGGAGGACAAAGTCCCGCACCATCAGGTCATGGAACTGATCAACGTTCCCCGCACGAAGCTGCAAGCCGAGGCGATTCCAGACACCTGGCCGGAGCGGAAGCAGCTCTATCCTGACGTCGTCAAGCGGCTGGAGATCACGACCGGCCGGGACCGCCAGATCGATTTCGATATCGCCTTCGTTCTCGGTTGGGTTCCCGAGCGGCCGACGCTGGAGCAGGTTGAGCCGCTTTCGGAAGATGGAGACCGTATCCCCTTTTTCACCAGCGACCTTGCCCAGGTCGAAGAGATGGCTCGCAAGGCGCTCAAGGACTGGACAATCGAGATTGACCGAGATCCCTGTGATGCCCACGTTTTCGGCCCCGCCGCCAGCGATGACGATGATGACTTGCGAATGGCGGCGTGGCGTGATTTCGACGGCTCCTTGCATATGGAGAAGCCGCTGGCAAACCCTGCAATCGCGCTGACGCTGGCCATGATGCGCGGCCAGTCAATGCATTTCGAATAGTGGTCGAGTGCAGTCGGGGCTCACCAACGCCATCGGTCATAGATCGCGACTGGCCATACCAGGTTGCGCTGCCGGATGACCTCTGCACCGATCGGAACTTCACCATGATCGCGAAGTTCTGCCAGGAACGAGGATTTATGCACCAGACGCGGCATGTGCAGGCGATATGGCGATATGGCCGAATGGCAAATATGAAACCTATCGGCTCCATTGCTTCAGCGATGCCGCATCCGCGGAGGCGTTCCGTGATCACTTCGAAGGGCAGATGTTCGATCCGAGGCGTGATCGGGAGAATGGAAAGGTGCGAGGCGTCTGGCGCCGCACGGGCGAATACACGCTGGTTCTCGATCTCGGGCCGCTCAGCGTACCGGAGATATTGCGCAGCTGGACGAACTGTCTCCACCGAGAGCGAACCAGCCGGAAGCGGCCGCAAGAGCTCAGCCTCAGGCTTTGTCAGATTGATCCAGGCCGCCCAATCCCCCGGCTGAAGGACGACCACCTGCCGGTTGTGATATGGGGCGACATCCGGCCCAGGATCGGTCGTCAGCATGGTGAAGGTGGGCGGCTTGTTGCCGGCAGCGTCACGCCAAAGCCCTGCAACGGCCATGAAAGGAGAGCCGTTGAGCGTGAAGCGATGTTTCGCCTTCGGATATTTCGTGCCTGTGAATTCGAAGAACGCGGACGCAGGAACGAGGCAGCGTTTGCTATTCCCGAATTGCCGGCCTTCGGAGCGAAAGTTGAACACAGGCCCGCCTTTTGGTCCGGTCGGCGGAAATCCGAACGTCATCGACGCCAGTTCGATTGTGTCGTCACCGGTACGCATTATTGGCGCCGGGTCACTGATGCGAACGTCATCCGACTGGGGCAAATCGAGTTCGGTCTGGTGGCTCGGTATCTTGAGCGCCAGTGACGCCATCATCCGGCAATATTCAGCCCAAAGTACATGCTGTTCGTAGTCGTTGCACATGGGAGGCTCCGGACCTGGGCGACCTTTTTACAGTAAGGCTATCGAGCGCACGATGAAAAGTGGAGGCGCTCAACTGAACGGATCCCGCTCAACGAGGATATCTGCCTCCTTTGCAGCTTCAACAAAGGCCTTGCGGGCGTCACGGGCTTCTTTCAGGCCCTCGAGCACGCCAAGGCAGGCTTTGCGGGCAGCGACACGTTTCTTGCCGGTTGTCGCCGGCCATCGGTTCAGCAAAATGTCAGCTGCCTGGGCTACTCGGTCCACGGTGAAGACGGTGTTCCTCGACCTTCCGAGCGCCACATGCACAGGCGTTTCAAATCGCTGGTCTTGCACGCAACCTCCCAAACCCGAACGCGACTCAATTCGAGATGAACCAATAGGTTCCCCCGGCCTAGAACGAGCAGAAGAACCGAGACGCGTCTTCGCGCGTCGGCCTCAACCTCTCCTATGTCTCAGTAATCGCCTCCGCTAACATATCGCGTTAGCTTCCGCGGCTGATTTCCCCGAAATACGCCCTAAGTTCGTCAAGGCAATGATTGAGGTCGTTCAGATCCGTTCGTATCGTCGGCCCGTCGCAAAAAAGCCTCCGGTCCTTGTAGCGCGCAAGGAAATCCTCATGCCATGCGGCTGTTTCAAGCTTTTCGTCTTTGCGCTGGCCCAGACGTCGGAGCGTTGTCGGCAGATCGCACCAAAGGAGTGCCGTTGGCACCCAGAGTCGCCATCGGGCCATAAAAAAATCGGTGGGTAGCAGTGTCGCGATCGTCAGCCACCCTCGGTCTAACACTACCGCCCTGCCTGCAGCTTGATCCAGCGCTTCGGTGATGCCGCGCAATCCTGCACTCAGGACGCCCTCACTGTCGCCGTTGTTGTAGGCAAGCATCAGCGCCGCGCCATGCGAATTGCCGAACGGACGCAAGTATTGCGCACCCACGCTATCCGCCAGCAGCTTCGCCAAGGTCGTCTTGCCGGCTGCATCATGCCCGTCCAGCGCAACTACCCGATCCGTCAACCTGGAACTCCTAATAGGGGAGCAGACGCACGATTTGCTGCTCGTCGTCGAGTTCGAGCCAGTAATGACGGTGCGAGGCTTTCTCAAGCACCGCACGGGGTTCGCCAAGTAGCTCCATCTGCCCTTTTGGCGATACCCGTGATCCCGACTTGCTGGAATCAGGTCGGAGCACAACACAATCCTTCATCATAGTCACAGCCACGCGCGTTCCTTTACCCGGTTCCATCCGCAGAGTTTTTCGCGCCGAGAGCGGAAGAGTCACTACACCACCAGGAGATATTTTCGAACTCCGGTTCTTAATAGTCATTGTGGGCATCGGGATCTCCTCTCTCTTGTACGAATACTGACTATGATGCGAACATGATCTGGTAAAGCTTCTCATACTGATCGAGAACGGCGGCTGGCTCACCGCCCGACCGCCATTGGTCTTTGTCCAACGCCTCACTATCGTCGGCGGCGCGACTTCGCACGCGCATGCAATCGGGACTAATCTCCCCGAAAATGACGGAGCCGGTACGATCGATGAAAAAGCATATGTCGATGAGCTGAAGCCCCCGTTCGGCAAACAACTCTTCTAGCCAAGCGAACGTGTCGCGAGCCAGTTGCTTGGCGCGCACGCAATCGTCGATCCAGATGCTGGCGTAGTCGTCGGGCAGCGGCTCGTCTGCCAGACGCTTGCCATTTTCGTCTTCAAGAGGATTGCGCCAGTCGAAGCATACGACCGGCGTCTCGAAACGGCTCCAGCGCGCCAGCGGAGTTCCACCGAAAGCAGTCTCTTGGGCCTCGGTGTAGCGATAGCGATGCACCGGGGAGCCAATGTGGTAGCGCTTGACGCGAACCTCGAGATTTCCAGGTGTCACGACATGCTCCGCGAGAAGAAGTCCCTGGTCACTGTCGACCAAGCCGAGGAACGCATTGGACAAATGCTGGGGGCCAGGTCGTCGGGTCATTGCACGGAAAACCTCGGCACAGAAAATCGTGCGCACGCGTTCGGTCCCTGGGACCATTCCGTACCGGTTGTTAGTGAATGAATATACCGACGGCAAAAGCCTGGCGACCGCAATTCTAGGTGTGAGAAGGCGTACCTCCTTGCTTTCTCCGACCGCCAGAAGTTTCAGTTCGCCGAACGTCACCGAAAGACCGCGCAGAACCTGTTCGAGCATCGAGTCGGCACTGCCGACGAGGCGAATAGAAATGACTTCTCCAGACGGACCCTCGATGGTGAATCCATCCGGCAGGCCGCCTAGAAACCTGACGGGAAGTTCAAGATCGGCGCACTGATCGAGGAGCACCTCAGATGCGTATCGAAACGAAGTTGCGGCTCTTGCCACGTTTGATTCTCACTCACTTGGGGCGCAGTATTCGAAAATCTTCGTCAAGGCGCCTCAGCGTCTGTTCTGTTGCAGTTGCGGCGGCGGCGAGCGCGTTTGCCGGTCCCTCCGCGACAACACGCTGCTCTTGATAAGCAGTATCAAAGCCGCAAAGGTCAACCAGCCACTGCTGAACTTTTTCTTTTGGCCAGTACCGCCCGGCTGCGCCAAAGGTTCCCTTCGCAATATTGGCAGGAATTTTCACAAAGTAACTATATAGATTTCGACGATCGTTGGCATCTGAATTATTTGCCTGCAGCGCATATCCGATCATGCCGAGCTGCTGGCGCAGCCGAAGCATGCCGAAGCTGAGATTGCGAGCCAGGAGCATTGGAGTCTGCTTTTGCGGCAATTCAACCTCGCCGAACAGGCAAAGGCCATAATCGGCGAGATTGTCGCCCGATAGAAGTTGCATATTCCACAGCTGCCGAGGGGTGTAGACGCCGACGTTCAGTTCCTTCCCGCCCCAAGTCGGGCACGTGTTGGCCATCTCCTGCAGGGTCACCGTTTCGTCGTCAACTACCAGCACCACGTCATAGTCGGCAAACCTCTCACTCAAGACGCTGGAGCCATACACGATGATCGCCTGCAGTCCCCGCACACTGTCTCGGAGGTCATCGAGGAAGCCGAAACGTTTGGTGCGCGGGTCCGATGTATCGATTTGCTTGATGCTGGCTCGCTCAGCGGTCACAGAAGCGCCAAGCCGCTCGACCACGTGATCGAACAATTGCCGCAGGTCGAGCAGCCTTTGGACCTTCGAACGATCCGTTCGGGCTGCCAACGCTGTTACAGCGTCGCAAATGCCCATTTCCGCCAGTTGCGGCATCTGCGCCTGAAGCAGGCCGGCCTGCCAAAGCTTGTCATACTTGCTCCCGATCGTTCCATCGGACGCCCTATCTTGCACAATGGCGGCCGACATCGTGACGGACGCTAGGAACAGGACTGACTGAATCCAGAATCGTGTTTGTTCGCCCAGGTCTGCGATCAGCCCATCTGAACCGGGATAAGCCATTCTCATGCTGGCGGCTGCTGGGCGCGGATGCACGGCCTCGAAAAAGCGAGGCTGAAACAGGGATGACCAGGACAGCGTCTGAGGTGAAATGCAGCGAGAATTTGCCAGACCCTGTTGCCAGGCCCATCGATGGATGTCGATCAGATCGGCCTCGCAATAGTCGCTGCCGAGGAGAATAAAATCGACAGTGAATGGCTGCGCCCTCCAGGATGGCGGATGCTCCACGCGATGCACGTCCACTACCGCTTTAGGAGTCGGCATCTGCACTCAATTGGTTGGGCACCAGTTGTCAACGGCGGGAAGCGTAGGCGTTTCCGCCGCTGAAAGCCAGCCGACACTCGCGGCAATCGAAGGGTGTAGAGGACTTGAGAATCCAAGGAGACATGGGCCAATCACGCCGTCTCAGCGCAGACGATGCAATCCTGGAGCAGAGACAGCCAAATCTGCTGCCTGGAATGTCCTCGTGTCACTGTTGCCGGCTCCAACCGACGTCGTCTGTTGGAAAGCTAATTGCTCATTGAATGCTCAGCAGCCATCTGCAGCTTCCCTCTCGAGTATCATTTGCCATTCAGCCGTGGGACGTTGAAACTCTTCCGATCGGTGGCCGAGCCACGTGAGACCGACGATCTTCCTTTGCTTGCCAAAATTTCATCCTTGAAACTAAGATTCGCTCTCTGGGAGAAACGACTTGAAAATCAAGCATATTGGTCTCACTCTCCTTTAGTGTTTGTGGGGGTGGGGCAATGGGCTATGTTGAGATATTAGGTGAGGTCGATGTTTTTCAATATTGGCCTCATGGAGTATCTGATGTCGACACGTTGAAATTTATTCCGGATTTGACAACCGCGACGTACTTTTCGGATAGCGCGCCAGCTAAGGTTGGCACGTACTTCGAACACGGGGGCACCTTCCAGCCGGACGACAACGAGCCGGGCGTAGAACGATTCAAGGCAATTCTCCGCAGCAGCGGCGGAGGTTCATTGTCAGTTCGTCTGCAGGGCATCGATGCGCCGGAGGCCCACTATGCCCCAAACTTTCGCGAGGGCATGTTCGACGGCGACTACGCCAAATGGATCGCCAAACATATGTCGCGGCAGATGTCGTACCGGCAGCCGTACGGCAAGCTGTGTACGGATTTCTTTGCTAACGGATTGCGCTCGAAGCTCCGCATAGGTCCGTATGACCCCGCGAACCCTGAAGTCAAGGTCACCGCAAAGCTCAAGATACTGGCCGACAGCATCAACGGTGCTGCAGATGTTTTCGGTAGGGTTGTTGGATACGTAGCGATTTCGCACAACGGGCAGGACGTCGTCTTGAACGATGCTGCTCTGTCGGACGGGTTCGCTTTCTGCTCTTTCTACGGGAGCATGACGTTGCACGAGATGCAGCGTCTCGCCGATCTTTTCGCCGCACACGGGTCTGACGGTGCACGAAGATCGCAGCTGAGGAGCAATGTTTCAAACCATTTGCGTGACTTCGAGCCAGGGCTGTGCACGACGAAATCGATGCGTGACACCGATCTCGACGACAATGGTGCCAACTCAATTCGAGGAACGGATTCCTTCCGCTCGAAGTGCTTCGATCCGAAGCTCTTTCGGCGCTGCGTGGATTGGATCGGACGACGAGAAGCGCTCAACGATGCCAGCACATTGCTCGACTACATGCGCGCCAACGACGAGGAGGTGGTGCTGCTAAGCGACTTCGCCGCAGCAAATGGCGACTGGACCCAAGCCCGAAAGTTCTCGATGGGCTCTCTTATCGGCCGCGACGGCGCCTTTCGCTACAAGCCGGGCCAGGTCGTCTTCGAAGCCCGTCCGATCACTATCGTCGACGATCAGCGGCGGCCTCTGCCTGATAGCTTCCTAGCGCCTTATCCTTAAGTCACGTTTGTCGGTGGTCATCTAGCTGACGCCAAGGCATCCGCAATCTGCTTCAGGTTTGCCTCGGCTACCCCGAGTTGGCTAGGCGCATGTTCCGAGGCGGCGAGCTCTGCCGCAGTTTCGGCGAGCTCGTGAGCGCACTCGGCCGCAACGGCAAGTGCAATACTTTCGGGAGCGGGAAGCGTGACGTGACGCGTCAGCCCGAAGGCAGCGCCCGCATGCGAGCCGTCGCCTCGGCCCGATGGAAGCTTGGCGAGCGCTTCGCCAAGTGGCTTGATTACCGTCGTCATTGCGTTGATTGCAGTATCGCAGAATAACTCCGCAACCTTGCTCGCCGGGCCAGACGCAAAGGCATGCTGCAGTAATCGCAGCATCAGCGAGTAAACATCGTCGAACAGATCACCGAGTTGGCTCGCGAACGGGTCTCTGATCAGGTTGACCTTTCCATGGGCGTTCCAGTCGCCCCGGATCCGGGGCACAGGATTTTCAAGGACCGGTCGCGCTGGTTCGAAGGCGGGGTCGCGTTCTTTCTCTCTTGCAAGCGAAGCCAATGTCCGTTGAAAGACAGCAAAATGGGAGTCTCCTCGGTCGTAGTCGGTCCCCTCACCTTGCTCCGTAATCATATCGATCGCAGCGAGGGCCGAGGCCCTGTCTTTGATCGGAATGATGTTGGGGAAGTGGGTGATGTCAGGCCCCATCTCGCCTTGGGCGCCTTGAAAGAAAAGCTGGTCCTCCGGCAGGCTAAGAATCTGCTCGCGGATGAGCGCATAAAGCTGGCCGACCGATCGATAGGCTGCCGGTGCGTCATCATCGGTTCGCGTATCGACAGGAAGGATGAGTTGGTCGGCCGGCGTTTCGTATGACACAAAGCGACGGAGCGCGGACGGCCCAAAGCACTCCAGAGCAAGCGGCAGATCGAAGCCGTAGTACGAACGGCTTTGCGGAAAATTCGGTCGCAGATAGTACGGCGATCCGCCCACGGCCGCGAGGATGTTCCAAGCCTGGGCAAGATGGAGCATCTCTTCGGCTGCGACCATGTAAATTTCTGAGGCCCACAGCCTTACGGCCTGAAGCTGCTTCCAGCTCAACCCACCCTCGTCGAGGCCTTGCTTGATCGAGAACGCGGCGAACAGATAGGAGCATGCTAGGCCGTGTTCGAGTTCGCATGCCTCCGTGAGCAGGCTTAAGAGGCGTGATCGGCTTGCCCGCATGAATCTACGATCCCCTTTGCAGCAACGAGGAAATCTTCGATGCCGCCCGCAGCGCCAGGGCTGCGACGGTCAAGGTTGGGTTGGCTGTTCCACCAGTGGGAAAGGTGGAAGCGCCGACGATAAAGAGGTTGTCGTGCTCATGAGCGCGGCAGTGCTGGTTTACGACCGAGCTACCTGCATCAATTCCCATCCGCGTTGTACCGATGATGTGACCTGCGCCGGAATAGGTATCTTTCGGTTGGGGTTTGCGATCAGCATCTGGGATCTTGAGGCGATCGAAAATGCCCGAGATTAGTGCCGCGGCCTTTTCGAAGGCCAGGCGGTTGTAATCCTCAAGGTGCAGGGAAAGCTGGGCGCGTTGCATGCCAAACGAATCGGGTACTGCACCAGCAAGTGTCACGCGATTGTCGGCGGAAGGCAGCATCTCGGTGGAATAGCTTATTCGGAACTGCCGAATCAGCCGATCACCTAACGCGACCCTCAATCGAGATCCGATCAGGCCGTCCATAAGCTTTTGTTCAAGAGCCGCAAACGGAGTCTCGACCCGGCCCATGCCGTCATTGCCGATCGAGAGTCGAAAGGCGGCGTGCGACGCCCGAAACGTACCGTCGCGAAACGTATCGACGCCGACCGTGGTTGGTGGCCCGCGATAGGGGAAAAGCGGCTGCGGAACGACAGCAGCCATCTGGCCCTGGAGGTGATCCATTAGGTTGCGGCCGACCTGACCGCTGCTGTTTGCCACGCCGGCGGGCGCCGCGTCACGGTCGCTAGAGATCAGCAGGAGGCGGGGTGTTTCAATTGCGTGAGCTGCAATGACGTAAAAGTCGGCCTGGAGACGTCTCTCGTCCCGCCGCCCCTGTTCGTCCCACCGGGTATAGCGCAAAGCACAGACGCGTCTGGTCATTCTATCAAGATCGATCCGCGTCACGACCGCCTGCGTGCGCAGAACCGCACGAGCGGCCGTAGCCTTGCTGACATGCACAGTGGCATCGTACTTTGCGCCAATTGGACATATGGGAACACAGGACGAATTTCCGGCGCAGGCAGGCCGGCCGTCATACGGTCGTGAGTTTCGGGCCTGGGGCGTAGTCAACACCCGGACATCGGCTCCATCGAAGGTCAACCCCTTGACAGCCTTCGCAACGACGATATCGCCATAAGCCGGCCATATCTTGCTCATTGGGAAGGCACGGCTACGGTATGCTCCGTGCAGGCCATTGAGCTCCGCATGATCGCCGGCAACACCGAGCTCCGTCTCGGCTTCACAATACCACGGCTCCAGGTCGTCGTAATCGATCGGCCAATCCACGCCCACTCCATAAGAGGTCGCCAATCGGAAATCCGCCGGCAAATGGCGCGGCATGTTTCCAAGCATGTGCCACGTCGACCCGCCGACCCGGCGCAGATACGTACTTTTGAAAGGCGAAGGCCCCAACTGGATGTAGTCCTTTTCTGAATCGGGGCTCCAGACCGGAGACGGAGGCTGATTGTCGGCATATGGGGAACGAGGCGTTTTGATTGCCGCAAGCGAATAGTCCGCCACTAGATCCTGCCGGTTCCCGCTCGCCGGCCCGGCCTCAAGCATCACAACGCGGTAGTTAGCGGCGGCCAAACGATAGGCAATGAGGGCGCCAGCAACACCGGCACCCACAATGACGACGTCGCAGCGGTCAAGATCATCAGACATCTGGAGCATACCTCCAGTGGCCAAAATAGCCGCCGGAAAGGCCCGGCGGGTGGGCTCGCGCGGCGCGCCAGATCAGTCCCCCGAAATACGCCTCTTCACTAACGAATGCGGCATCGACACCATTCTCGGCTGAAAGGCGCCCGGTATACCAGAGATGTGCGAGCCGTCGTGCCACACGGCCAACCTCCGGCTGTTGCTCCATCATGGCCATCAAGGCCGCCTCTGGATCGGCATTGGCCTTCGCTTCATCGACAGCGATCGAGAGGCTGGCGAGTTCTGAAGCCCAATCAGGCTTCGAGGACATGATCGTGGCGTAGACCTGTTCAAGCTCCCCGCCGATATCGGAGTAGCCGGTCACAAACCTCGACATTTCTAGAAATGTCGCCACGCCTTTTTATCCCCAGTTACCATAATTCCTGCTCCCTCCCTTTTGCCTCAAGCAAGCCGTACGCTTCGATTGTCGGTCCTCATCTATGACAAAAGGCACGGTCTGGATGGCACTAGCCGCCGCGGCAGGCACTCCCAAGTGCTGAATCGAACGAGCTAAGACTGACACAGTTTTGTTACTTGTGACATTACGCACTCCTACAGCCAAGTCTACTGGATAGGCGGGCGTTCCCTTGATACCTTCGGAGACGAAATAGAAAAAGACGCAAATCTTGGAGGGGAACTGATGACACGAATTGCATTTTTCTTCCTTGTCTATCTTTGCCTTTTGGGCAGCCAGCTCCGGGCCGACGAACCACGCCCGCCGGTGCGAGTGGCCGTGGTTCAGCTAAACTCTTCCAAGGTGGGAGACTTCGGCGCGATGTTAGGCTACGCGAAGGCTGCGAAGGACCGGGGGGCCGAGATCGTAGTCTATCCGGAAGAGGCAGTTTTTGGCTGGCTCAATCCAAAGGTTTTTTATGAAGCGCAGCCAATTCCCGGTCAGGCGCAGGCCGCCTTCGCGGCCATTGCGAAGCAAGCAGGTGTTTGGGTTGCGACGGGCCTGGCAGAGAGAGGCCCACAGATAGCCTCCAACCCGGCCATCTACGAGGTGTTTGATTCCGGCATACTAATAGATTCGGAAGGCCGATTAGTCCTGCATTACCGCCAGCACAACGTCATCAAAAATGCGTTCACTGAGTGTCCGGTCAAGTATGGATCGCAAGGATGCAGCTACACACCGGGTCCGCTCAGCGATGTTGAAGTCGTCGAGACCCCGTTTGGTCGCATAAGCATGCTAGTATGTGCCGATGCATATACCTTCGACACGTCGGCGTTAGATGCTCTGAAATCGCTGAGGCCAGAACTCGTCATTATTCCTTGGGGCGTTACGGCGGGATCGGCCGCAGAGTGCGGCAAGACTGGCTTCAATGCGACGGGCTTCGCAGCGCAGGCGGCGGCACATCTGGGATCGGCCTACGTTGTCGGTGCAAATTCAGTGGGACCACGTCCCTACGGTCGCTTTCTTCCATCCTGGTACTGTGGGACCAGTGGCTATGCGACCCCCCGGGGAAATGTGGGGGGCGTTGCCGACGAAGAGCAAGAAATGGCGATTTTTGATATCCCGCTTCAATAGAGAGAGCGAGATCGGCAGCCCCCGCATTAGCCCGACGCGCGCGAATTCGAGCGTAGACGGATGCGGTTGTTCCCAATCATCGCCGTTCGCCGTCGAGGCACTGTCAAACACAGCGGAAGCCAACTTGGCAAAACGTACCCAAAGCAATCGTCAATCATCTGCAGGCAAGACAGCGCGCTCCTAAGCCGCGTTCCGTCGATAGCAGAAGAACGCCTCTTCGATAGTGGGTCTCGCGATGTAGCGGTCTACCGACTCAAACCCCCGAACACGTTTGAAGCCGCTAATCTTTGCCGCTCATCAGATCAGAAAGGAGGCGCCTGCTGGGAAGGACGGGCCAGGCGCGAAGCTTCGTTTTATTCTGTCGCGACCGCCCGGCTTCGAGCATCCGCCCTGAGATGGACTCCTGCTGTTGGCGCAGGTGGTCGCTCAGCAGCTTGTTCCGTGTGATGTAGCCCGCATTAACGCCTGGGATCGAGTGGTTCATCAGAAGGTGGACGTCCAGCTCGGCAACGCCTGCAGCCTGGGCGATTGTCCGGAAAGTCTGCCGCAGGTCGTTTCCCCATTTCGACAGATCGCTGCGTTTCTCCTTGTGCTCGATGATGTGGCCGCTTTGGCTGTCGGCCGGGAACAGCCACTCACGCGATTGCTCGGCGTAGAGAGCTCGACCAATGCGCATGACGCGAACCATGCAGCGGATCATGGCCCGCGAAAGCGGTATGTCGAACGCTTTGACCTCGCCCCCTTTCGGCCTCGGTATGTGCAGGATACGCGCGCGAAAATCGACATGCTCGATCCGCGCCTTCCTGATCGCTTCAGGGCGATGGCCTGACAGCAGCATGAACAGATGAAGTTCCCGCCGAACAGGGTTCTTCAATGCCGCGAGTTGAGCGAACCAGTCCTCGAGATCCGAAAGCCCGAGCGCGGTATTGCGCCGATGTTCGGCATTCCAGTCTATGGCTGAGACCGGGTTGTCCGCCGGCAGCGTGCGGGCGACCTTGCGAGCATGGTTGTAGACGGCGCGCAGCGTTCGCATGCAGCCATTGGCGATGTAAGCGCCATTCTCCTTAGTGAGTTTCTCGTGCCGCACGGTTACGAGGGAAGGATCATTCCCCAGTTTGGAAAGGGGTTCGTCAAGCCAATCGACCAACAGCCGCTCGACGTGGTCACGATAGTTGTTGATCGTCCCATCGCTTCGGCCTTTGTTCTTCATATGCCTGTCGCGGTAGCGTTCCCAGGCTATGCGCAGCGTGGGGTTCGCAATCGATGGCAAATCAACCTGGGCAGCATCGCCGTCCGGCTTGCGCGTCGACGCGCGAGGGTCAATGCCGCTGGCGATCTTCCCGAGAATGTCCTTGGCCTTCGCCCGCGTCGCGCGCGTTGTGAGTTCTCCAACTTCGGCAACCTTCATTCGGACGGAAAGACGCTTGCCCGCCTTCCTTCGATCACCCTGGACAACGAATGTCTTTTGCCGTTTGCCCACAAGCACCATGAAGCCCGGCAGATCGGTGTCTCGAGCAAAATATTGTCCCGATGACGCCGGCGCGAGGCTTGCAATGGCGCGGTCAGTGAGGGCGAGTCGAAGGTCTGTCATGAAACTAGTACGGCATTAATACGGCAATTGCGCGGTGTTCGACCTGGCTGGATCTGTCGTTTCGTGTACGCTATCATAGCCGCGCAGTACGAAAATAACAACAACTTGAATGCGTTAGAAGGATCGCAATCGTACAACGGCCCGTATTGAGAAACAACAGGAAAGACCGTCTGACAGATTCCTAATCTGTAGGTCACAGGTTCGATTCCTGTCGGGATCACCACGCTTTCAACTGGTTACCTGACGGTCGCGTCGGTGCTCGGCTGTGAACGCGTGCGAGGAAGTCGCGCACCAACGCAAGCGCCTCATCGAAATGGGTTTCCAGTAGCCAGTGGCCGGCGCCATTGAGGAGATGGAGCTCTGCTTGCGGCAAGTCGCGCTTGTAGGCGCGGGCCGATGCGGCCGGCATATAGCCATCCTCGGGACCCCAGACGATCAGTGTCGGTGGTTGCCGTTCGCGCAGATAAGCCTGGTATTTCGGGAACCAGTTGAGGTTCGCCTCCAGCTTCTCCATCAGGCCGACCGCAAGCCGCCGACGGGGCGGCGTGTCCATCAGAGGCCAATGGAGTTTCCACAGATCCGGTGGCACGCGCTCGGCCACGGCCTCGCCAACCTCACCGATGAACTCGTGCCGGAAGCCCTCCTCGCTCACCGCTTCTTCCAGCGGGCGATGCTTGTCGGGCGTCTTGTCGTTCCAATACGCCTTGATGGCTGCGTATTTCGGGCCGAGCACGTCTTCGTAGATGTCGCCGTTTTGGATGATAAGCGCGGCAACGCGCTCCGGATAGGCGATGGCGTGGCGCAATCCGATCTGCGAGCCGTAATCGTGCAGCCAGAGCGCATAGTGAGATAGGCCGAGCGCGTCCGCGAAAGCCGCCAAAAACCCGGCATAGGTCTCGAAATCGTAGCCGAATGCAGCCATGTCGGGCGTAGCGCTGTAGCCGAAGCCAGGAAAATCCGGGGCGAACGTGTGCCAGCGATCAGCCAGTCCGGGCATCAGCCTTCGAAACTGATAGGACGAACAGGGATAGCCGTGCGGCAGCAGAAGCACGGGAGCGTCGGCCGGGCCTTCCTCGCGAAAGAAGACAGTAGTTCCGTCAACTCTGATTTGGCGGTGTCGCAACTTTGCCTCCTCGATCGAAAGGCTCCGAAAATGACTGGTAACCCCCGCATCCCGTTGTGAGCGCCTGGATCCGAAACTCATGATCAGGTCGAGGGTTCCCGGTCGCGCCGGTGACAGCGGCCAAGGAACCTGCCGCCGATCAGATCGTTTCGCGGTATCTGGCTAAGGCCAATCGGAGCGGAGGCAGACATGCCGCATGCTCACAATCGCGGGACACCGAACACGGGCCGGCTCTGCCAGTTCGGGGCTTGGCGCGATGCTGCGTGACGATGCTGCGTGACGTCGACTATGTCCTGCAAAAACTCGACTGGATGCGCGCCGAAGGCATCTGGCCCAACGGCTGGCGTTATCTCTGGACCGATGCCTTTGGGGTCGTGCTCTACGTCTCGCTTTATGCGGAAACTGGCGAAGAGCGCTGGCTGGGCGAAGCCGCGCGGCTGGTGGCCGATGTCGAGCGTGTGCTCGGCCGCCGGCGCGGACTGAGGATCGGCGAAGCGGCCGATCGCGACGGCCAGTATTTCCACTATCTGGCGATGTGGCTGTTCGCCCTGGCGCGTCTCGGCGATCTGAAGCCGGAATACCGCAAGCGCGGCATTGCGCTGGCGCGGGACATTCACCCGGCATTTGTGGTCCCTGGCCGCGGCGTGATCTGGAAGATGCAGGAGGATCTGAGCAGCCCATATCCCGGCTACCGTCTCGGCAGCATGGATGCCTATGACGGCGACGTGGCGAAGCGGTTTGACGAACTGGAAAAATGGGCGAGAAAGAACCTTCCGGTCGGCGACGTCGTGGGGCGCTGGTGCAATGAGGATTATGATACGGCCGACAGGATTCCATATGCCGGCGAGCCCGATCCAAAAATGGGCTCGAGCGCGACCCGGCGATCGTAATCATTGCCGCGATCATGCGCGGCGCCGACCCTCCCGCCACGAAGCCAGCAGCCGCATGACAAATTGGGGGGCAGATCACAAGGAGAAATCCCATGCATGCAAAACTCGTGACCGGAGCAATGCTGATCGCGATGTCGGCGCTGCTCCAACC
>NZ_JAMYMZ010000046.1:0-41300 GCF_040318825.1 Mesorhizobium sp. M1006 | reverse complement strand
CGAAAGCTCATCATCCTCGCAAACGCACTACTCAGGGACAATCGGACCTGGACACCATCTCTCCCTTGACCAACACGGATACTCTAGGAAGCGATCGAATCCCTGACGCTGCTCAGCAGGGTCTTTGCCCCAAGCGAAATCAGCGAATGCTCGGAACCCAACGCCAGCAGCCGGTAGCCCATCGACACCACGCGACCGGCAACGGCCGGTTCCATCACATAGATCGCCGCATGCTTGCCGGCCTTGCGGGTGCGCTCGGCGATTGAGGCGACGGTCTCCATCATGCTCTCCAGCGTCGAACTGACGGTGGTCCCCTTCGACCAGGCGATCGAGAAATCCGACGGGCCGAGGAAGATCCCGTCGATACCCGGCGTGTCGAGAATGCCGTCGAGTGCATCAAGCGCGGCGCGCGTTTCGACCATGGCGAACGCCATGGTGCGCTGGTTGCTGTCGCGCAGCCAGTCGGCATAATCGCCCTTGCCATGGCGCGGAAAAGCATAGGTGGGACCCCAGGAGCGCTCGCCGAGCGGCGGGTATTTCATGGCGGCGGCAAACAGCTTTGCGTCCCCCACTGAATTCACCATCGGCGCAATCACAGCCTCGGCGCCGAAGTCGAGCGCGCGGCTGGCCATGTCGAAGCGGCCGACCGGGATGCGCACCAAAGCCGGCTTGTTGGCGGCCAGCACCGGCACAAGCCCGCGCAGCACGCTGTCCTCGTGATGGCCCCCATGCTGCATGTCGAGCGTAACCGCGTCGAACCCTTGCCTGGCCAGTATCTCGACCGTCAAGGCATCCGGCACGCCGGACCATGCGGTGAACAGCGTCTCGTCGACCGCAAGGCGTGACTTCAGGGACATTGGCGATTTCCTCTTTGCTTGCAGCAATTCAGCCGGAAATGACCGCAAAGGCAAAGAAAAACCGCGCGGTTAGGCCGGGCGGTCGATTGGTCCAGCATTCGATCGGTACCGGCTGAAAAATCAGGTGTTCTTGATCTGCTCGATCGCCTGCGCCATCAATTCATCCATGGTGCGGCGGATCTGATGGTCCGACTGGTCGATGCCCGCCGCATCGAAATCCTTGCGTATCTTGCGGAAAACGTCGTGATCGCCGGCTTCCTCGATGTCGCTGACGACTACTTCCCTGGCATAAGCGTCGGCATCGGTGCCGGATTTGCCGAGCTTTTCGGCAGCCCACAGGCCGAGCGCTCTGTTGCGGCGTGCCGCAGCCTTGAACCGAAGTTCCTCGTCGAATGCGAATTTGCGCTCAAAGCCCTCTTCGCGGTCTTTCATGCTGCTCATGGCATCCCTCCGTGAAATCCGATTCGTTGTGCCAATATGTGTTGCCGGAGCACAAACCAAAAGGGCGCAGGCCGGTCAATATGCTACATTGCTTGCTGCGCTGCGGCATTTCGGTGCCCGAAAGCGGTTGATTGAAAGGATTTGCCGATTGAGCAAACAGTGCGATTGGGATAGACACCGGCATTGAACCCCACCGTCGCCATCTTATTTTAGGCAGACGGACAGGAACTGGTCGCTTGCCGCCTGCCCGCAAATCCAGAGAAAAATCAGATGAAAAATCGCCGCCGCATTTATGAAGGCAAGGCCAAGATCCTTTATGAGGGACCGGAGCCTGGCACGCTGATCCAGTTCTTCAAGGACGACGCTACCGCTTTCAACAAGAAGAAGCATGAAATCGTCGATGGCAAAGGCGTGCTCAACAACCGCATTTCCGAGCACATCTTCAACCACCTCAACCGGATGGGCATTCCGACCCACTTCATCCGCCGGCTCAACATGCGCGAGCAGTTGATCAAGGAAGTCGAGATCATCCCGCTCGAAGTGGTGGTGCGCAACGTCGCCGCCGGCTCGCTGGCCAAGCGCCTGGGCATCGAGGAAGGCACCGTGCTGCCGCGCTCGATCATCGAATTCTATTACAAGGCCGATGCACTCGACGATCCGATGGTATCGGAAGAGCACATCACCGCCTTCGGCTGGGCGAGCCCACAGGAGATCGACGATGTCATGGCACTGGCCATTCGCGTCAACGACTTCCTTTCCGGCCTGTTCATGGGCGTCGGCATCCAGCTCGTCGATTTCAAAATCGAATGCGGCCGCCTGTTCGAAGGCGATATGATGCGCATCGTCGTTGCCGATGAGATCTCGCCGGATTCCTGCCGGCTGTGGGACGTGGCGACACAGGATAAGCTCGACAAGGATCGTTTCCGCCGTGACATGGGTGGGCTGGTCGAAGCCTATCAGGAAGTTGCCCGCCGCCTCGGCATCATGAACGAGAACGAGCCGCCGCGCCCGGCCGGACCGGTGCTCGTCGCATCGACCGACGGCGTCAAAGGCAAGCCACATTGATGGCTTGCCAGCTCAACAGGTGAACAGGAGCATGTCCAGCGTGATCAAGGCCCGCATTACCGTAACCCTCAAGAACGGCGTGCTCGACCCACAAGGCAAGGCAATCGAGCATGCGCTGTCCGGAATGGGTTTCGGCGGCGTCGGCCAGGTGCGGCAAGGCAAGGTTTTTGATATCGAGCTTGCCGAGGGCGATAAGGCCAAGGCCGAGGCGGATCTGAAAGCCATGTGCGACAAGCTTCTGGCGAATACGGTGATTGAGAATTATAGTGTGGCCATTACCTGAGGTTGTCCCGGAGGGTAGATGACCGAGATCGATGGAAGCCTGATTTTTGAAGTCCTCAAATCCATTCAGTCGCGGCTGGACAGGATGGATTTGACACTTGGCGAAGTAAAGTCCGAGTTGGGTTCGATCCGTGGTCATCTCATCGCCACCGAGGGCGATGTGAAGAACATTTACGGTGTGCTGGCGCGGCAGGACGATCGCCTTGGGCATAGCGAACGCCGCTTAGAGCGCGCCTAAAACGAGAGCCAGTTTGTACAGCCCGTGAATTCCTGCGGCCAAAAAGAGGCCCGCCACTACCACTGCCGATAACTTCCATCGTCGAGCCTGGGTTGGCCGCCTCACACCGCCGTATTTAGCATGAATGTCCAGTATTTCGGCATGCAGCCCCGAGTCAGTTGGCAAATCGTTATGGTTTCGACGGAGAGCTATCGCTCGAAAGCACAGAATATCCATCATAATAAGCATCCAAGACCCAAAACCAAGCCAGATGCTCATCACGTAAATGCGAATAAAATTAGTATTGTGACTCTGTAGGCATGCGTCAGCTATGCTCAATCGCCGCCCGAAAAATCTGCGGCCTGTTGAACTTAGCCAAAACCCGTCGTCGTTCATCGCCATTGCCAGCAAGATGAGAATGAACGCAGATGTCCCAAGCAGAAGCTTGAGATATCCGGCCCTGTTCGCAGCGTCTCGAACACAAACCACGGCAAGGCACGCCATGAGGCCCAGAAGCACCAGGCAGATCGTCAATGCATAGGAAATCTGCGCCATGATCAGATTGGCAAAAGACGAGGAGCACCGCCCGAGATCGACTTTCAGAGAAAGCGCTTTCGAAAACGCCGTCGCAAAGGTTGCGTCAGCTTGAGAAAAGAACGCATAGATAAATGCGGAAACAAGCAGGACAATCGCACCGGAGACCCCGGCGGCCCAGTGTCGGTCTTCGAATTTCAGTTCCCAGCCGCTCTTCAAATGCGTTCGCCCGGTTTGCCGTCGTTAAATAGCCCAAAAGCCTTAACTGCCGCTTGACCCGTGAATACGCCGCCGATACGCCAAACTTGGATATGCCTCGTGATTCAATTGGACACGCCATGAAATCAGCCGTCGTCCTGCTCCCCGGCCTCAATCGCGACCGCGACATGATCGCGGCGCTGACCAAGATTTCCGGCACGCCGCCGGTCACCGTCTGGCAGACCGACACCGACATTCCCGATGTCGACCTGATCGCCATTCCCGGCGGCTTTTCTTTTGGCGATTATCTGCGCTGCGGCGCCATTGCCGCGCGCATGCCAGTAATGCGGGCTGTGGCCGAAAAGGCGGCCAAGGGCGTCACGGTCATCGGCGTCTGCAACGGCTTCCAGATCCTGGTCGAGGCCGGCCTGCTGCCGGGCGCATTGATGCGCAATACCTCGCTGAAATTCGTCTGCCGTCAGGTGAAGCTGCAGATCGCCAACGCCAACACGATGTTCACCCGCCGCTATCAGCCGGGCCAGATCATCCGCGCGCCGGTGGCGCACCATGACGGCAATTATTTTGCCGATGCCGAAACGCTGGCCCGCCTCGAAGGCGAAGGCCAGGTGGTGTTCCGCTATGCCGTAGGCACCAATCCCAACGGCTCGATCAACGACATTGCCGGTATCGTCAACGGCCGCGGCAATGTGCTCGGCCTGATGCCGCATCCCGAGAACCTGATCGAAGCGGCGCATGGCGGCAGCGACGGCCGGGCGCTGTTCGAAAGCGCGCTGGGCATCGCCGCTTGATGCCTTCAATTTTCCTCCTGGAGCGACGGTCATGAAACTCTATTCGCGGCCGTTGTCGCCCTATTCGTCGATCGTGCGGGCGTTGGCCTACATCAAGAACGTGCCGCTCAAGCTCATTGTACCGCCGCCGGGGTTTCCCATCCCCGAGGCATTTCGTGCCATCTCGCCGCTCAACAGGATTCCGGTGCTGATCACCGGTTCCGGCGAAACGATCGTCGAATCGGTAGTCATTGCCGAATATCTGGAGGAGCGTTTCCCCGAGCCGGCGCTGCTGCCCAAGGATACGAAAGACCGGGCGTTGGTGCGCATGTTCGCCCGCATCACCGACCTCGACGTGCTCGCCCCGACCATGAAGCTGTTCGAACTCTATTTCGTGCCGCAGCGCAACGAGGCGGAGATCAAGGCACAGTTCGCCCAATTGCATCACGGGCTTGCGGCAATCGAGGCCCGCATGGCGCATGGCCCGTTCGCGCTCGGCGACGACATCTCCTTCGCCGATGCCTGGCTGACGCCGACCCGCTTCGTCTTCAACAATTTCAGGGCGACGATCGGCCGCCCCGATTTGCTTGACGCCTATCCGAAATTCGATGCCTACGAGCAGATTGCCTTGCAGCATCCGGCGCTGTCGCGCGTCTGGGGTGAGATGACAGACGGTCTGAAGGTGTTTCTGTCCGAACTCGAGATGGGCGCCGCTTGAACATGAGACCGACGACCACGCGCCTCGCCGTCGCTACTGCCGCCGGGCTTGTACTCGCCTCATGCCAGTCAGGCCCGAAGAGCACGCCGGCGCCGGCGGGCAAGAGCGCGTCACTGCTTGCCATGGAACAGGTGGCAATCGCTGCCCACAAATGCTGGATCGCCAGCAAGGACCCTGCCTTCAAATCTTACCAGATGGCCAACGAACTGAATTCGTTTGGCGGCACGCCCCGCTTCCTGCTGGTGCCGGCCAAGCATTATGGCGGAAAGCCGCTGCTGGTCGTGCAGGCGCAAGGCAATTCGAGCCGCGTCGACGTGTTCGGCCCATTGATGGCGGAACCGCTCGGCGCGCGCATTGGCTCGGACATTGCCCGCTGGCAGGCGGGTAATCCGGCCTGCGGCGCTGCTGCCTAGCCCAATGGGTCGCGTGCTGCAGATCATCGGTCTGGTCGTCGGCCTGGCCGGGCTCGTCCTGCAGCTCTGCATCACCGTCCCGGCATCAATGGAAGCCGGCCGCGGCTTTGCCGGCTCGCTGGTCTTCTATTTCAGCTTCTTCACCATCCTGACCAACATCGGCGCGGTGCTCGTCCTTGCCTCGTTGCTGTCGTCGACGGGTTATGCATGGTTTCCGGCCTTTGCCGCGCCACGGATGCGGGCGGGCGTAGCCGTCGCCATAACGCTGGTCCTCATCGTTTATGCAACGGTCCTGGCGCAGCTTTGGCAGCCGCAAGGGCTGTTCCTGCTCTGCGATGTGCTCCTGCACTATGTGACGCCGGTGTTGTTCGTGCTGTGGTGGCTTGTGGCAGGCGCCGACGGCTCGACGCGGTGGCGCGACATCTCCTGGTGGATGATCTATCCGATCGCCTATCTGGCCTACGCGCTGCTGCGGGCGCCGATTGCCGGTGAAGTGCCCTACCCGTTCCTCGATCTCGCCAAGAACGGCGCGACCAGCGTCGCCGTCTCGGCTCTGGCCATCACCGGGCTCTTTCTGATGCTGTGCATTGTGGCGGTGCTTGTGGACCACGGTGTCACGCGGATCAGGGCGGCGGGCGTCCGCTAACGCGCGATAGCGCCCCGTCGAACTCCTCAGTCCCAGAACGGCCTCAGACCTTCACGATGGGCATCGCAGCGTGAAATGCCGATATCCTTGAGCTGGGCGTCGGTCATCTCGAGCAGGACCAGCCGACTGCGGCGGCGATCCAGCAGGCTGTCGATCCATCGGACGAATGACGTGACCACTTGCACGAGCCCGCGAACATAGGATCTCCGGCCCGACGAGCGGCTTCCGGTCAATTCAACTGCCGCGTAGCGGATTGTCTCTATTGTACCCATTTTCTTTCTGCCAAGATTGCAATTGTGCCTTTTCGTACGGCCCGCTCCATATGTATTGACTCTCATTTCGGTGCAATGTAAAAAATTGTCACCATGACAACTTGGCTTCCAGACCTGACCGCCCGCACCGGCCCGCTCTATCAGCGGCTTGCTGATTCCATCGAGACGGACATCGACCGCGGCCTGATCGGTGCAGGGGCAAAGCTGCCGCCGCAGCGCGATCTGGCATACGACATCGGCACGACCGTCGGCACGGTTGGCAGGGCCTATCAATTGCTGCGCGAGCGGGGACTGGTCAGCGGCGAGGTCGGCCGCGGAACCTATGTTCTCGCTCAACAGTCGGAGAGCGCAAAGCCGGATTTCCTGGGGCCGGTCGAACAAGGCACGCGCTATATGGATGCGCCCGGCGACAAGCTGCGCTTCGATAGCACCGCCGCACCGGATGTCGGCCAGGGTGCCATCGTCGCCGATGTGTTGACACGCACGGCGCAAGACCATCCGCATGAGATTTCAAGCTATACTCGTGATTTCCCGGACCGCTGGTTCGAAGCCGGCAGGCGCTGGCTGTCGCGCAATTCCTATCGCCCGGCGACGGATGCAATCGTTCCCACGCTCGGCACCCACGTCGCCGTGATGGCAACCATTGCGGGGCTCACCGCCCCCGGCGACTATGTCGTCTTCGAGCACCTCACCTATTCGCAGATCTCGCGCAGTGCCGGCCTGATCGGTCGCCGGACCGCACTGGTGGCGACTGACGACGAGGGCATCGATCCCCAGGATTTCGAGCGCGTCTGCGCACAAAGGCACCCGAAGATGATGTTTTTGATGCCGACGGCCAAGAACCCGACGCTGACAACGCTGTCGGCATCGCGCCGCGAGGCAATCGCGCATGTCGCCCGTCAATATAACGTCGTCCTGATCGAGGACGATCTCTATGGCGGACTGACCGATGACCCAACGCCTTTAATGGCCGAATATGCTCCCGAACGGACCATCGTTGCCGGCGGCCTGTCGAAATCGGTTGCGGCGGGTGTTCGCGGCGGCTGGCTCGCTTGCCCGCCGGCCTATCGTCACCGCATCCGGGTTGCCCACAAGATGATGACGGGCGGCCTGCCCTTTCTGCTGGCGGAGGTGGGCAGCCGGCTGGTGCTGTCCGGTCAGGCCGCTGAGGTGCGCAAGCGCAGCATTGCCGAGATCGGTGCGCGCATCGCGATCGTGCGCGAGACACTCGACGGCTTCGATTTCAAGGCGCTGGATAACGTGCCATTCGTCTGGCTCACTTTGCCGGACCCATGGCTTTCCGGCACTTTCAAGCAGGCCTGCCTCGAACATGGCGTGCTCATCGACGACGAGGACGAGTTCAAGGCAGGGCGTTCCGAACAGGCCTTTCACGGCGTACGGTTTGGCATCTCGCAACCGCGACAGCGGGACGATATCGCGCACGGCGTCGCGGTAATCCGGCGGCTTCTGGACGAAGGCCGCGCCGGCTACGACAGCTTTTCCTGAACCGGCTTGAAACCGGCGGGTCGAGTGGCGATCTTTCGCTACTTGCGGTCAGCTGTTGCTTTCCGTCGTTTTAGTCATCCAACGGGGTGTATCGGCTGCAAAGCTTGCGATAAGACGGGACTCGATCCCAAGGACACAAATTGCCGATCATGACCATTTCCAATTCCGTGCCGATCACTCCGGAACTCATTGCCGCGCACGGGCTGAAGCCCGACGAGTACCAGCGCATTCTCGACCTCGTCGGGCGCGAGCCGAGCTTTACCGAACTCGGTATTTTTTCCGCGATGTGGAACGAGCATTGTTCCTACAAATCCTCGAAGAAGTGGCTGCGCACGCTGCCGACCACCGGGCCGCAAGTCATCCAGGGCCCGGGCGAGAATGCCGGCGTGGTCGACATCGGCGACGGCGACTGCGTCGTCTTCAAGATGGAGAGCCATAACCACCCCTCCTATATCGAGCCATATCAGGGAGCGGCGACCGGCGTCGGCGGCATCCTGCGCGATGTCTTCACCATGGGCGCGCGGCCGATCGCGGCGATGAACGCGCTGCGTTTCGGCGCGCCGGACCATCCCAAAACCAGGCATCTCGTTGCCGGCGTCGTTTCCGGCGTCGGTGGTTATGGAAATTCCTTCGGCGTGCCGACGGTCGGCGGCGAGGTCAATTTCGACGCCCGCTACAATGGCAACATCCTGGTCAATGCCTTTGCGGCGGGGCTTGCCAAGACTGATGCGATCTTCCTGTCGGAAGCCAAGGGTGTTGGCCTGCCGGTGGTCTATCTCGGCGCCAAGACCGGGCGCGACGGTGTCGGCGGCGCCACCATGGCCTCGGCCGAGTTCGACGACAAGATCGACGAGAAGCGGCCCACCGTGCAGGTTGGCGATCCGTTCACCGAAAAATGCCTGCTCGAAGCCTGCCTCGAACTGATGGCGTCCGGCGCCGTTATCGCCATCCAGGACATGGGTGCCGCCGGCCTCACCTGCTCGGCAGTCGAAATGGGCGCCAAGGGCGACCTCGGCATCGAGCTCGATCTCGACAAGGTGCCGGTGCGTGAAGAGCGCATGAGCGCCTATGAGATGATGCTTTCGGAGAGCCAAGAGCGCATGCTAATGGTGCTGCGCCCCGAAAAGGAAAAACAGGCCGAGGCGATCTTCCACAAATGGGGCCTCGACTTTGCCATCGTCGGCAAGACCACCGACGATCTGCGCTTTCGCGTGCTGCATCAGGGCGACGAGGTTGCCAATCTGCCGATCAAGGATCTCGGCGACCAGGCGCCGGAATATGACCGTCCCTGGGTCGAGCCGAAGAAGCCGGCGCCGCTGGCCGGCGATGCACCGCAAGCCGACGTGGCCGAGGCACTGCTCAAGCTGCTGGGCGGACCAGACCTGTCCTCGCGCCGCTGGGTGTGGGAGCAGTACGACACGCTGATCCAAGGTAATTCGCTGCAGCTTCCCGGCGGCGACGCCGGTGTCGTGCGCGTCGACGGCCACCCGACCAAGGCGCTCGCCTTCTCCTCCGACGTGACGCCGCGCTATTGCGAAGCCGACCCTTACGAGGGCGGCAAGCAGGCGGTTGCCGAATGCTGGCGCAATCTTACCGCCACCGGTGCTCTGCCGCTCGCGGCCACCGACAACCTCAATTTCGGTAATCCGGAACGGCCGGAGATCATGGGTCAGTTGGTCGGCGCGGTGAAAGGTATTGGCGATGCCTGCAGGGCGCTTGGCTTCCCGATCGTCTCCGGCAACGTCTCCCTCTACAATGAGACCAACGGCCAAGGCATCCTGCCGACACCGACCATTGGCGGCGTCGGTCTGATTGCCGACTGGTCGAAAATGGTGCGCATCGGCTTTGCCGCCGAAGGCCAGATGATCGTGCTGGTCGGCGCGCCGACGATATGGGGCTCGCATCTTGGCCAGTCGGTCTATATGCGCGACATCTTTGGCCGCGCCGACGGCCCGCCGCCGCCGGTCGATCTCGGCCACGAGAAGCGGGTCGGCGACCATGTGCGGGCACTGATCGCCTCCGGTGTCGTTACCGCGGCGCATGACGTTTCCGATGGCGGCATCGCGGTAGCGCTGGCCGAGATGGCGATGGCCTCCGGCATCGGCGCGACCATCCCCGGCCTGATCGGCACAGATCCAATCCCCGTCTGGTTCGGCGAGGACCAGGGCCGCTATCTCTTGACGCTGTCGATCGACCCGCAGAGCGAGCAATGGGACGCCATTCGCGAACAACAAAACAAGCTCGGCGTTTTTGCGCCGTGGATCGGCTCGACCGGCGGCAGCGACCTGAAGCTGGGCGAGGCGCGTGCGATACCGGTCAGCGAATTGACCGCCGCCCACGAATCCTGGTTCCCTCGCTTCATGGCAAATGAGGTCGTGGACCCGTGATGTGATCGAGTGGGCTCTTTCCCTGTGGTTCATCCGCCATTTCGACCATATCTATGAGATCACGACCTGAACAAGGAATCCTCATATGGCAATGGACGCCCACGACATCGAACGGCTGATCAAGGAAGGCATTCCCGACGCCAAGGTGACGATTCGCGACCTGGCCGGCGACGGCGACCATTATGCGGCTGAGGTTGTGGCCGAAAGCTTTCGCGGGAAAAGCCGGGTCCAGCAGCACCAGATGGTCTATGACGCGCTGAAGGGCAATATGGGCGGCGTGTTGCACGCGCTTGCCCTGCAGACCAGCGTGCCGGACTGAGCTCTCTTGCAGTTACCGGCTCGCAAGCTTCTTACCGGTCACGGCGATGATCGGCCCGACCGGATAGCTTCCACCCACAATCATCCGCTCGCCGTTCGACAGCGCCGAAACGACCCCGTCGAAGAAAAGCGCGTTGGGACAATTGAGCGCATCTCGAAACAGTCGCGCGAAGCTGCCGAGGCTGACCTCAGAGCGCGAGATCGCCAGCACGACAGTGTTTTCGTCACGCACGCCGATGCCATTGCGGATATAGCGCGATGTGCCGTTTTGCTCGAAGCGGGGATGAAGCCGGCCGTCGATCACCAGCATCGGGCCGGATTGCGTGGCAAACATCACGTCCAGTCTGGTCGCAGCATAGGCGCTTGTCTCCATGACCGCCGCCTTGCCGTCCTTCCGGACCAGGAAGACGCCATTCGGTTTCAGGAAGAAATTCCCTTCGCTGTCGGCGACGTTGATCGGCGCCTTCTCCCGGCCGTCTTCGACGAGAAGGCCGACCGGAGTCAGGTCTTGGTGATACATGCCGGCGTTCATGGCGAGCAGCACCGGCCGGCCATGATCCGCCATCGCCTTGTCGAATTTGTCCAGTGAACCGAAAGCCTTGCCGTCAAGGCCTGCGTGGAACACACCGATGTCATAGTGGCGCAGATCGATTTCGCAGACGACATAGGCGACCGCCTCGAAGCTCGCGTCGCGGCACGGCGCCGGTAATTCACCGCCGACGACGAGAGATGGCTGTCTCGGCGACCTGGCCCACCAGATCAAGGACAGTGCGGCGAACAGAACGGCGAGGAGGAACCCGGCGAGATATCGTCTTCTCATCGCGCCTCGGGAAAGATGGTGGCCAACGCTCTTGGCCCAAGATCAGACGTTCCTTTGCGCCATTTGCATGGCAAGGCGGCAAACATCTTGTTTCGCGCAACCCATGGGTTTATTTGAAGGGTAATGTTCGAGCCTGACTCCCACAGGCATGAAAGGGTATTCCATGAGCGGCATCAACGACTACATCGACAATGAAGTGAAGGGCAACGACGTCGTTCTCTTCATGAAGGGCACGCCCGGCTTCCCGCAATGCGGATTTTCCGGCCAGGTCGTGCAGATCCTCGACTATATCGGCGCCGACTATAAGGGCGTCGACGTGCTGACGTCGGCCGAACTGCGGCAAGGCATCAAGGACTATTCCAACTGGCCGACCATCCCGCAGCTCTACGTCAAGGGCGAGTTCGTCGGCGGCTGCGACATCATCCGCGAGATGTTCCAGGCGGGCGAATTGCAGACCTTCCTCGTCGAAAAGGGCGTCAGCGTCAAAGGCGCCGCCTGACTTCTGTTTCTGCGTATGACCTTCCGCCTGCGATTTTCGGGGGTCATGCGCTAAGCGCCGGGGCAGCCCCCACCTTGGCAAAAAGTTCTGCCCGCTATCGGGCAATCAACGAATGGATGCGTCGGCCAGCCGGCGCATTTTCGTTTGAGGATCGGACTGGCCTTGGATCAGCAAGCACAAGCGCAGCAAAAGGCAAGCACCTTGCCCATTCCGCGCTGGGAATTCATTGCGCTGTGCGCGGCGCTGATGGCGCTCAATTCGCTGGCAATCGACATTATTTTGCCGGCGCTGCAGCAGATCGGCGCTTCGCTTGGCATCGAAAATGAAAACCACCGGCAATATGTTGTCACCGCCTATATCCTTGGCTTTGGCGGCGGACAGCTGTTCTTCGGGCCGATCTCGGACCGCTTCGGGCGCCGCGCGCCGCTTGTCGCAGGGCTGGTGATCTACGTCCTGGCGGCCGGCGCTGCGGCAATCGCCCCGTCATTCGCCACGCTTCTGCTATGCCGGGCGGTGCAAGGCATCGGCGCGGCGGCGACGCGCGTCATTGCCGTCTCGATCGTGCGCGATACGTTCGACGGAAGGCGCATGGCCGAAGTCATGTCCTTGATCTTCATGGTGTTCATGGCCATTCCGGTGGTGGCGCCCGGTATCGGCCAGTTCATCATGCTGTTTGCGACCTGGCATGTGATCTTCGTCACCATGGCAGCCGGCGCGCTGATCGTGTCCGCCTGGTCGCTGCTGCGCCTGCCCGAGACACTACACCCCGAATATCGCCGGCCGCTGACGCTGTCCTCCATCATCGGCGGCTTCCGCATCGTTCTCACCAACCGCATCGCGCTCTGCTATGCCTTCGCCAGCACCTTCATCTTCGGCGCCATGTTCGGCTTCATCGCCTCGGCCCAGCAGATCTATGTCAGCGTGTTCAATGTCGGCGAGATGTTCCCCGTCATCTTCGCGGGGGTTGCCGGCGTACTTGCTTTTTCGAACTACCTCAACTCGCGCCTCGTCGGCCGCATCGGCATGCGCCGTCTGTCGCAAAGCGCGTTGCTGCTGTTTCTGGCCATCAGCCTTGCCTGGCTGGTCGTTTCCATCGAAATAAAGATGCCGCTCTGGCTCTTCATTACCTTCTTTGCCTGCGCCATGGTCCCGTTCGGCGCGCTCGGCGCGAACTTCAACGCGCTCGCCATGGAGCCGCTGGGGCACCTGGCCGGCACTGCGTCGTCGATCCTTGGGTTCATGCAGACATTTCTTGGCGGCATTCTCGGTACGCTGATCGGCCAAGCCTTCAACGGCACGGTGACGCCGCTGGCCGCCGGGTTCTGCAGCGTGTCGGTGGCGGCGCTGCTGATGATCCTGCTGGCCGAGCGCGGCAGACTGTTCCAGCCGCATAACCCGCCGGTTTAATGCACATTGCGCGTGCGCCTAGGATGCACCCTCACTGACCGCGGTGAAGCGGGGGAACAGCGTACGTCCTCCGATTGCTCCACCCATACTGTCCGAAACGGGCAGTGGAAGAGCCTTGTCGAGCGCCTCGAGGACGGAAGCCACGAAGGCCCGATTGAGCGGACCATCGTCCCCTAGATGGGAGTAAGTGGCGCGCGGCTTGCCGATAAGCGTGCCGTTTCGGCGAATTGAGAACTGCAGCGTCAGGGTCATGCCCGCGGTTCCGGGCGGCGGCTTCCAACAGGCGAAGATCGCGGAGAACATCTCGTCTATGGTGTCGACGGAGTCGGGACTGCGACATGCGCGTTCCCCAGCGCTTGCTTCATTGACACCGGCAACCAAGGCAAGGGCAAAGGCGGTTGCAACAATTGCGGACCGAGGTTTCATTCGAGGTCTCCGGTTTCGCACAGGATTGGACAACTTTGGCAGCGAAGAGTTATTCCGCCCAGAGCTCGCGGCGCAGCTCCCGCCAGCTCTCCCGGTCCGGCGCGACCAGCAGGCCACCTCCGACATGCGACGGCAGATAGGCGCTGCCGTCGAAGCGCGCGGCATGGCCGCCCGCCTCCGCATGGATCAGCACGCCAGGCAGGTGATCCCAGGGCATCAGCTTGTTGTAGACGACGAAATGGCCGTGGCCGCTGGCCAGCAGGCGGTATTCGTGGGCGGCGCAGCGATAATTGAACTGCGATAGCGACTTGGTCTGGTTGCGCGCCAAACGTGAGCGGTCCGGCTCGGGCACGTAGTGCCATGAGACCGCACCGGTCATTTCCGACATCGGCGCCGGTTTGGCGACATGGACCTTTTCCAGATTGCCATGGGCATGGCGGATATGGCTGCCGGCGCCACTAACGCCGATCAGCCAATCCTTGCCGACGGGATCGTGGATGATGCCGGCGACCGTCTCGCCCTTGATCACGACGCCAAGCATGACGCCGAAAAGCGGCACGCCGGAGGCGAAGTTGAAGGTGCCGTCGACCGGGTCGATGACGAAGGCGAGTTCGGCATCGCCGAGACCGTCGAGCAGCGTCGGGTCGTCTGAGCAGGCCTCCTCGCCGACGATCATTGCGTGGGGATAACGCTGGCGCAGCCTGGCGGTGATGAGCCGTTCGGCATTGACGTCGGCCTCGGTGACGAGATCGGCGGCCGAGGTCTTGCGACGGACGTCGCCCTCGCTCAACCGGCGAAAGCGCGGCATGATCTCGGCGACGGCGGCTTCCGACAGAAGGTCGGCAAGCCAGTCGATCGCGCTATCGTCAAATGTCATCGGGACGCCTGGTGGTGAGGGTTTCGTTGAGGGCGGCGAAATCGAACAGTTTCCTGTCGAGCAGATGCGAACGCCGCACATTGGTCATGGCGCGGATCATCGTGTCCTTGCGGCCGGGCATGCGCTTCTCGATGTCGTCGAGCATCGCCTTCATGGCGTTGCGCTGCAGGCCTTCCTGGCTACCGCACAGATCACACGGAATGATCGGGAATTTCATGGCGCCGGCGAATTTCTCGAGATCGGCTTCCGCACAATAGGCGAGCGGCCGCAGCACCATGACATCGCCTTCGTCGTTGAGCAGCTTCGGCGGCATGGCGGCGAGGCGTCCGCCATGGAACAGGTTCATGAAAAAGGTTTCCAGTATGTCCTCGCGGTGATGACCGAGCACCAGCGCCGAGCAGCCCTCCTCGCGGGCAATGCGATAGAGATGGCCGCGCCGCAGCCGCGAGCACAGCGAGCAATAGGTGCTGCCCTCGGCCAGCTTGTCGGTGACCACCGAATAGGTGTCCTGATATTCGATGCGATGCGGAATGGCATAGCTGTCGAGATAATCGGGCAATATGTGCTTGGGAAAGTTCGGCTGGCCCTGGTCGAGATTGCAGGCCAACAGCTCGACCGGCAGCAGCCCGCGCCATTTGAGATCAAGCAGCACGGCGAGCAGGCCGTAGGAATCCTTGCCGCCCGACAGAGCGACCAGCCAACGGTCGCCGGGCCTCACCATGGCGAAATCGTCGATCGCCTGGCGGGCAAGCCGCAACAGCCGCTTGCGCAGCTTATTGAACTCGACGGAGGACGGCACATCGGCAAACAGCGGATGAAAGCCGCCTTCGGTATCGGCGACCGGTTCGAGTGTTTCGGCGTCTGGCAGCATATTCATGGCGCGTCGGCCCCAAGATCCTGTTGCCGCCCGCAGTAGCGCATCGGACCGAAAACCGAAATCGATTTCGGAATCACGCCGCGGAAAAGGAAACGAAAAAAGAAAAGGCCGCCTCGACGGGCGGCCTTCGATTGTATCGCGACGAACGCGCCGATCAGCGCGAATAGAATTCGACGACCAGGTTCGGTTCCATCTGCACGGCAAACGGAACGTCCGCCAGGCCGGGGATGCGCGTGAATGCCGCGGTCATCTTATTGTGATCGGCCTCGATGTAATCGGGCACGTCGCGCTCGGCCAGCCCCACCGATTCCAGCACGATGACCAGCTGCTTCGACTTCTCGCGCACTTCGATGACGTCGCCTGGCTTGCAGCGGTACGAGCCGATGTTGACGCGCTTGCCGTTGACGTTGACGTGGCCGTGATTGACGAACTGGCGCGCCGCAAAGATGGTCGGCACGAACTTGGCGCGGTAGACGACCGCGTCGAGGCGCGATTCGAGCAGGCCGATCAGGTTCTCCGAGGTGTCGCCCTTGCGGCGGTCCGCCTCTTCATAGACCTTGCGGAACTGCTTTTCCGAAACGTCGCCATAGTGGCCCTTCAGCTTCTGCTTGGCGCGCAGCTGCAGGCCGAAATCGGAAAGCTTGCCCTTGCGGCGCTGGCCATGCTGGCCGGGGCCGTATTCACGCTTGTTGACCGGGGACTTCGGGCGGCCCCAGATGTTTTCGCCAAGACGGCGGTCGATCTTGTACTTCGCGGATTCGCGCTTGCTCATCGCATTCCCTTTCAAAACAACACACCCGGAACCTCATGGTCCGGGTGAAGGAAACGCGCCCTCCTCTGGCCTCCGTTTTCGAGACCTGACAGGGTTTTCCACGCAACGCGACGGAAAACCCACGGGACACGTCATTTCAAGCAAGACATAAGGAAAGTAAAACCGGCTTCCCAAACGTCTTGCACACATAAAGAAAACCACCGGGCATTGCGGCCCGGTGTTGGTGGGCTGGTTAAACGGAGATTTAACCGCTGTCAAGCTTCCGGCTGGCGCGAATCGCCGAACCGGATAGTGTTACGGTTGTAGAACGTGCCGGATGTGGCGGGAGGTTGCGCCAGCGGCATCAGGAAGGGACTGAAGTCAGAGGAGCTGGAATTCGCATGAAGAAGTTCTTCCTTACGTTGGTAGGAGCCGCGGTGATGGCCGGCACGATGGCGGTCGCGCCCGAGCCGGCGCAGGCCCGGCATTGGCATGGGCACAGGCATCACCAGGTCTGCCGCATCGTGGTCAAGAAGAAGGTGGTGTGGCGCCACGGTCATCGCAAGGTGATCCGCTACAAAGTGCGGCGCTGCGGGTGGGGCTGGAACTGGTAATTTTCGTCCTCGCCCGTTGAGACTTCATGGCCCGCGGCTCAGCCGCGGGCCTTTTATTGACCGGCATCCGCCGTCAGAATGGCCAGTCGATCAGTGTTTCGACTTCTTTTCCGGCAGGCCCTTGCGCTTGGTCTCGGCGAATTCCTCGAGCTGTTTTTCGCTCATGGATTTATACATTCCCTTCGACGCGCCTTTGAGCGCGCCCTTCTTGGTCTCGCCGCGCTTGGCTGACAATGCCGCGCCGGCCGCTTTCTGCTGGGCTTTTGAGGTGGCTGGCATGATGGTTTCTCCCGTTTCCAATGAGAGGAAAACGCATTGTCCGGTGTGATGTTCCCAAAGCGAAAATTGCCTGCGATCAGGATATCGCCAGGCCAAATCCCTGCATCAGCCGGCGCGTCGGAAAATCGGCGCTGTTCGAGGTGAAGAATGCAAGGTCGGCGCCTTCCGGCAGTGCCTCTCTGCGATAGCGGGCCTCGGTATCGGCAAGCAGCGACAGCGCCCGGCGTGCGATCGCCTCGGCCGGGTCGAGCCAGTCGACCGGCCACGGTGCTGTCTTGCGCATGCGGTTGGCCAAAAACGGATAATGGGTGCAGGCAAGCACGACGATGTCGGTGCGCAGCCCGTCATGCTCGACGAAGCACGGCGCGATCTCGGCGCGCACGGCGTCCTCGTCGACAAAGCCATCGCGCATATAGGCTTCGGCCAATCCCGCCAGCCTGTCGCTGCCGACCAGGCGGACATGGCATTTCTGCGCCCATTTGCTGATCAGGTCGCGCGTGTACTGGCGCTTGACGGTGCCGGGCGTAGCCAGCACCGAAACCAGGCCTGAGCGCGTGCGTTCCGCCGCCGGCTTGATGGCCGGCACGGTGCCGACGAAAGGGTGGCCGGGAAACCTCTCGCGCAAGGCATCGATGACCAGTGTCGAGGCGGTGTTGCAGGCGATGACCGAGATAGCCGGCGAAAACCGGTCGAGCAGCCTGGCGAACAACTCCAGGATATGTGTTCTCAGCGCCGGCTCCTCCCAGCCGCCGAAGGGGAACGCCGCGTCGTCGGCGACATAGATGAAGCGGCGATCAGGCATCAAGACACGCGCCTCACGCAGCACGGTGAGGCCGCCAATGCCGGAATCGAACATCAGGATCGGACGGGCGCTCGATGGATCGGTCATTGTCATTGAGTCACTAAGGGCTGGGAATCACAAACGAGATCACGAGGGAGGCCCGGCCGATGCTTTCTGCTTCGGCCAATGATGCTTTATCCCGGCCGCTTCTATGTGGAACCATCATGGCCTTGATGCGGCGAGCCGGTCACACAAGGCCGCGCTTGCCGAAGCCGCCGGGCCGCGGCCGGCCGTTCGCCGGAGATGCAGGTTGAGATGCAGCGTGGTTCGACGGCACCGGCGCGGCCCGCGTGGCGTAGGCTGGAGCCAGGGCCGTCGCGCCGGCGGCTGACGCTGAATGGAGCGCGGCGGCGCCGCGCAGCGGCCCGGGCGGGTCGAAATCGTCGAAACTCAGGGATGACGCCATATCCGCAGAGCCACCGCCCGCCGGCTTGCCCGCCAAGATGACGGCCCACAGCCCGACAAGAGCCAATCCCAGCAGGTTAAGGCCGGAATGCGAATCTTCGCCGTCGAATTTTACGACAAGAACAGTGCCGGCCTGCAGGATCGCGAACAGCGTCGAGAACACGATATACGACCAAAGGATCCAACCCGACCCTTGCGCGTCGCGGCTTCGACGCCAGGCGAAATTCGCGCGGAACAGAACAATCACCAGCGAGGTAACGAGAACAGCCGCGGCCAGCCCTTCCCTGGAAGGTCCGGGCTTCGAATTGGCCAAACCCTCGATGCCGATGGTCAGCACGACGCACAGCACAAAGGTCACGATTTCCGCAACCAGCAAGGCCGCAGAATAGAAGAAAAAGCGAAGACGCCCGATATTTGAATTGAACATCCGAGGACCCATCGTTCGCCGGACAATGGATCATATCGAATAACATTCGGTTACTGGTGAGGTGGCGGGATTCGAAGCTTAGGGCCGTTGACAAAGTCGGCTTTGTTCACTGAAGCCCAAATGCTACCCGCTTCAAAACGTCGTTCACCTGAAGCCTAAAATCGACGGTGTAGAAGGTCGATTGAACGACTGCGCCTTCTTTGATCTCTAAAATGCTGTCTCGACTGAATGTGCATCCCGTTGCGTCCAGAAGGCTTGATACCGCAGCTATCGCACCGACGGTTTTTTCATCTAGGCGATAGAGTGCCGGATATATCGGGGCGCACTTGTTCCCAGCATTCTCAACTAAGCGCCATTCCGTGTCGAAGAAATACGTCGCACGTGCCTTCGCATCAGATCGCGTGCCACCATGCTCATCGCCCCATCTTGAATGCAAACCGTTGGCCCAGTCGTCTATTGAAATCAGGTTCGAGGTATTTGACTCGACTCCGTATACTATCGAGTAGACGTGGCTGCCGGTTAGCGGCGACGTCAACGCAAACCTATATCTGAATATCAGGTTCTGCTCTTTCTCTTCGTGAGATATTGAGATGGTCTGCAAATATGCAGAGCGAGCCTCCAGTGAAAGTGACATGTCCTTGCGGTTGTTGAGCGCTCGTTTCTTTTCCGAACGCTCCCAATCGGGATAGCGTGACCTGATAACTTCCTCCAGTTCTTGTCTAGGCATTCCGACGCGGAGCACGGAATTGGGTAACAATCTTTCAATGGCTTGCTGTGCGGGAAGTGTGCTCGATGGCTTTTCAAATTCCGACGCCGCAGACATTTCAGATAACAGACAGAATAAGACAAACGCGGGCAAGATAGCTCTGGGCACGATCTCTCTCACTGATTAAGGGCGTCGCCAGCAGAAGAAGCACACCCGCCTTGGCAGTCAATGGCAATTGCTTTTTATGCGCTCCCGTTGGGAACAAACACCTAGTCTTTGTCTGTCGCCTTACCAGCGCGCCGGGCCGCCGCCGGGAGCCGCCTTGGATCGTCGCCGGGCGATCCGTCGCCGCGCGGCATGGCCGGCGAGAACCTGTCCAGCGATGATATTATGCCGCGCAGCACCTTGAGCTCCGCCTCGGCAAAGCCGGGGCGGGTCAGCACAGCGCGCAAATTGTCGACCATCTTCGGCTTCTTCGCTGCCGGGCGGAAATAGCCGCGCGCCTCCAGTGCACCTTCCAGATACGCAAACAGGCCGTGCAATTCTTCCTTGGCAGCCGGCGGCATTTCGGGGCCGGAGAAGTTGGTCCTGGTCTCGTCTTCCAGGCCGGACTTCATCCATTCATAGGACATCAGCAGGGCCGCCTGGGCAATGTTGAGCGAGGAGAAGGCTGGATCGACGGGGAAGGTGACGATCTCGTCGGCAAGGCCGACCTCGTCATTATAGAGGCCGAAGCGCTCGCGGCCGAACAGGATGCCGGTGCGCTGGCCGGCCCGCTGCCGCGCGCGCATTGCCCTGCCCGCCTCGACCGGACCGCGCACCGGCTTGAAATTGTCGCGCGCGCGCGCCGTGGTGGCGAAGACGAAGTTCAAATCGGCAACCGCCGAAGCGAGGTCATCGAACACCTTGACGGCATCGATGACGTGGTCGGCGCGGCTTGCGGCGGCACGCGCCTTCTCGCTCGGCCAGCCGTCGCGCGGATTGACGAGCCGCAGCTCGGAAAGGCCGAAATTGGCCATGGCGCGCGCAACCATGCCGATATTCTCGCCGAGCTGCGGCTCGACCAGGATGATCGCCGGACCGGACGCTGGAGTTCCGGAGGCAAGAGGGGTGGCGGGATCCTGGGTAGCGGCCATGGTTGTCAGTGAACTGCTGTTTGCGGCATTTCGCAGTCCCCTGCCACATTTGGCGGCGAAAATGAAGCTTTCGCAAGGAATGCCGGCACTACGGCGCGGTTCGCCGTTTGCGCGGCCAAAAAGCCTTTGATATACGGGCCGCATCCCAGGGCCGGCAGCCGTGCGGGCAAGGCCGTTCCGTTCCCCAAAAGCGAGGCATTCTTTCCATGGCGAAGATCAAGGTGGCGAACCCGGTCGTCGAACTCGACGGCGACGAGATGACCCGCATCATCTGGCAGTTCATCAAGGACAAGCTGATCCACCCTTATCTCGACCTCAAGCTCGAATATTACGACCTCGGCATCGAGCACCGCGACGCCACCAACGACCAGGTGACCATCGATTCGGCCAATGCCATCAAGAAATACGGCGTCGGCGTGAAATGCGCGACGATCACGCCCGACGAGCAGCGCGTCGAGGAATTCAAGCTGAAGAAGATGTGGAAGTCGCCGAACGGCACCATCCGCAACATCCTCGGCGGCACCATCTTTCGCGAGCCGATCATCATGAAGAACGTGCCGCGGCTGGTGCCCGGCTGGACCAAGCCGATCATCGTCGGCCGCCACGCCTTCGGCGACCAGTACCGCGCCACCGACTTCCGCTTCCCCGGCAAGGGCAAGCTGACGATCAAATTCGTCGGCGAGGACGGCCAGGTGATCGAGCACGACGTCTTCGACGCACCCGGCGCCGGCGTCGCCATGGCCATGTACAATCTCGACGAATCGATCCGCGAATTCGCCCGCGCCTCCCTGAACTACGGCCTGCTGCGTAATTACCCCGTCTACCTCTCGACCAAGAACACCATCCTCAAAGCCTATGACGGCCGCTTCAAGGACATCTTCCAGGAGGTCTACGAGGCGGAGTTCGAAACAGAATTCAAAGCTAAGAAGCTCTGGTACGAGCACCGGCTGATCGACGACATGGTGGCCTCGAGCCTGAAATGGTCGGGTGGCTATGTCTGGGCCTGCAAGAATTATGACGGCGACGTGCAGTCCGACACGGTGGCGCAAGGCTTCGGCTCGCTCGGCCTGATGACCTCGGTGCTGATGACGCCGGACGGCAAGACCGTCGAGGCGGAAGCCGCGCACGGCACCGTCACCCGCCACTATCGCCAGCACCAGAAGGGCGAGGAGACCTCGACCAATTCGATCGCCTCGATCTTTGCCTGGACGCGCGGCCTCGCGCACCGCGCCAAGCTCGACGACAATGCCGAACTGAGGCGCTTTGCCGAGACGCTGGAAAGGGTCTGCATCCAGACGGTCGAGTCCGGCTTCATGACCAAGGACCTGTCGCTGCTGATCGGCCCCGACCAGCCATGGCTTTCGACCACTGGCTTCCTCGATAAGATCGACGAGAATTTGCAGAAAGCGATGGCCTGAGCCCAACCGGCATGGGCAAGCCCGTCGTCTACGGCGCGGATTACAGCGTCTATGTGCGCATCGTGCGGCTGGTGCTGGAGGAAAAGGGCGTCGGCTACGAGCTCGTGCCCGTCGACATCTTTGCCGCGGACGGCATTCCCGGCTGGTATTTCGAGCACCAGCCGTTCGGCCGCATCCCGGCCTTCGAACATGACGGCTTTCGCCTCTACGAGACCGGCGCGATTGCCCGTTATGTCGACGAAGCCTTTGGCGGCCCGGCGCTGCAACCGGTCGAAGCCCGGCCTCGAGCACGCATGAACCAGATCACCGGCCTGCTCGACGCCTATGCCTACAGGACCATGGTCTGGGATGTCGCGGTCGAGCGGCTGGAAACAACGCCGCCCGACGAAGCCGTGATCGCCAACGGGTTGCGGCAGGCAAGAACGGCATTGCAGGCGCTCTCCTCGCTGAAAGCTGAAGGGCCTTGGCTGTTGGGAACGGACCTGACGCTGGCCGACCTGCACGCCGCACCGATCATCGGCTATTTCGTCAAGGTCGCCGAGGGACAAGCCCTGCTGGCCGAGTTTGCCGAGATCCAGAATTGGTGGACCCGCATTGCGGCGCGTGCGAGCGTTGCCGGCAGGCTGACTTAACTCTCGAGCGCATTCATGGCCAAGCTCTCTCACCAGGACGCACTGACGGTGGCCAGAATAGTCAGAGTCAACCACGCCGGCGAGTACGGCGCGATCAGAATCTATTCGGCACAGATTCTTGTCGCGAAGCGTTTCTGGCCGGACTGCGTGCCGTCTTTGTCGGAGATGCTTGGGCACGAGCGCACCCATTGCGCGTGTTTCCATGCAGCCATGCCACTGCGAAATTCCCGACCGTGTCGCGTGATGCAATTCTGGAGCTGGGGCGGCTGGCTGCTGGGTTTCCTCACTGCCCTGCTCGGCCCGCAAGGCGTCTGGGCCTGCACCGCAGCTGTCGAAGCGGCGGTGCACCGCCATCTCGATGATCAGCTGTTCTTTCTCACCGGACGCGATCACGAGTTGCACGGCATCATCCTGTCCATCCGCGAAGAAGAGCTTGCCCATCTCCGTCACGCCGAAGAGCAGCTGACCTCGCCTGGACCGTTGCTGAACCGCCTGCGCGCAGCGATCTCCGTTACCACCGACTGCCTGATTTGGCTGTCGACCTGGGGGGACTCGACGCGAATGACGCGTGCCCTGAAGGCATCAAGGCATCTCTGATGAGCGCTATGCCGTTCTAGCGCCGCCTCTTTGGGGCCACTGCCCTGCGCCATCGGGCCGCCGCCCGGCCCTAACGCCATACCGTGATCTGGACACCTGGCTCAGGCGAAGCAGCCACCGAATTGGCAAGCCGCTCAATCGGGAAGGTAGATCTCCGCCTTCATGAAGGTCTTCGCACGGCCTGTGATCAGCACGCGATCTCCGGCCAGTTCGCATAGCAAATGCCCGCCGCGCTGCGAGCATTGGAATGCCGACAGATGCGTCTTGCCGAGTTTTTCAGACCAGTAAGGCACCAGCGTCGCATGAATGGAGCCGGTTACCGGATCCTCGGGAATGCCCGCCCCAGGCACGAAGTAACGGGAGACGAAATCGTGGGCTCGCCCAGGCGCGGTAATAACCAGGCCGAGAGGATGAAAACGTCCGATCCTGAGCAGATCGGGAACGAAAGATCGCACGGTTGTCTCGTCGGCAAGCTCGACAAACAGGTTCTCGAAATTGCGGAAGCTCGCAACCGGCCGCTGAGGCAATATCGCTTGCAGCGCCGAGTTCAGCTCTTCCTCGACGGGCTGCGGCGGAAAACAAGGCAGATCGAGCTGATAGCCCCCTTCCCACCGGGAAACCCGCAGCTCGCCGACCCGGGTGGCGAAGGCCATTTCGCCCTGACCATTGTATTCCGTAGCCAGCACATGGGCGGCCGCAAGAGTGGCGTGGCCGCAGAAGTCGACTTCGTGGACCGGCGTGAACCAGCGCAAATCCCAACCTTTGCCATTCGGCCGCACAAACGCGGTTTCAGCAAGATTGTTTTCGTTGGCGATGGCCTGCATTACCTGCTCCGACAGCCATTCCTCTAAAAGGAGAACGGCGGCAGGGTTACCCTGGAAGGCCCGTTCGGCAAAGGCATCGACCTGATACATCGTCAGCGTCGGCATATCGGCCCTCAAAGATATCCGCTGGGCGACGCGCCATTTCGGCCGTGCCGCCCCCGGTGCAGGTTCACGCCGCTTCGAGAGCCGCCTTCACCGCAGCGATCGCGTCTTCGGCCTTCGAGGCGTCCGGGCCGCCGGCCTGAGCCATATCGGGTCGCCCGCCGCCGCCCTGCCCGCCCAATGCCGCGGACGCGACGCGCACCAGATCGATGGCGCTGAAGCGGCCGGTCAGATCATCGGTGACGGCGACGACGACGCTTGCCTTGTTGTCCTCGCCGGCGCCGACAAAGACGACGATGCCGGAGCCGAGCGACTTCTTGCCGGCATCGGCCAACGGCTTAAGATCCTTTGGCGAGACGCCCGATACCGCCTTGCCGAGAAAACCGACACCGGCAATGGTTTCGTTTTCCGCCGGCACACCGGCTGGCGAGCGATCGCCCAGCGCCAGCTTCTTGCGCGCCTCTGTCAGCTCCTTTTCGAGCTTCTTGCGTTCGTCGAGCAGCGCCTCGACGCGGGCCGGCACATCGGCCGGCGAAATCTTCAGCGCGGCGGCGGCCGCCTTCAGCCGCTTGTCCTGTTCGTCGAGATGCTTTCTGGCCGCCTCGCCGGTCAACGCCTCGATGCGGCGAACGCCGGCAGCGACCGCGCTGTCGGACAGGATGCGCACCAAGCCGATATCGCCGGTCGCCCTGACATGCGTGCCGCCGCATAGCTCGACCGAATAAGGCCGGTTGGCCTTGGCGCCATGCAAGCCCGTGCCCATCGAAACGACGCGCACTTCATCGCCATATTTCTCGCCAAACAGCGCCATGGCGCCTTCGGCAATGGCGTCGTCGACAGACATCAGCCGCGTGGTTACAGGGCCGTTCTGAACGACGATCTCGTTTGCCATGCGCTCGACCTCTTCGAGCTCGTCAGGCGAGATCGGCTTGTTGTGGGAGATGTCGAAGCGCAGACGCTCGGGCGCGACCAGCGAGCCCTTCTGCGCCACATGGGTACCCAGCACCTCGCGCAGCGCCTCATGGATCAGATGCGTGGCGGAATGGTTCGCGCGCAGCCTGGTGCGCCGCGCGTGGTCCACCTTCAGCTCGACGGTCGCGCCCGTCTTGACCGTGCCGGTAGCCACCTTGCCGAGATGGACGAAAAGCCCATCGGCCTTCTTCTGGGTATCGGATATTTCGATCGAGAACCCGTCGCCCGAAATGACGCCGGTGTCGCCCATCTGGCCACCGGACTCGCCATAGAACGGCGTCTGGTTGACAACCACGGCAACGGCGTCACCCTTGCCGGCGCTGTCGACGGTTTTGCCGTCCCTGACCAGCGCCTGGACGAGGCCTTCGGCCTGCTCGGTCTCATAACCCAGGAATTCGGTGGCGCCGGTCTCCTCACGCACCGCGAACCATATCGTCTCGGTTGCGGCCTCACCGGAACCAGCCCAGCTTTTGCGCGCCTCCGCCTTCTGCCGCTCCATCGCCTCGGTGAAGCCGGCAAGGTTGACCGAGATGTTGCGCTGGCGCAGCGCATCCTGCGTCAGATCGAGCGGAAAGCCATAGGTGTCGTAGAGCTTGAACGCTGTCTCGCCATCCAGCATGTCGCCGGAGGCCAGCGTTTCCGTCGCCTCGGAAAGCAAGCCCAAGCCGCGCACCAGCGTCTTGCGGAAACGAGTTTCCTCAAGCTTCAGCGTTTCGGTGATCATCTGTTCGCCGCGCACCAGTTCCGGGTAGGCTTGGCCCATCTCGCGGACCAGCGCCGGCACCAGGCGCCACATCAGCGGATCGTGGGCGCCGAGCAACTGCGCGTGGCGCATGGCGCGGCGCATGATGCGACGAAGCACGTAGCCGCGGCCTTCGTTGGACGGCAGCACGCCGTCGGCGACCAGGAAGCAGGACGAACGCAAATGGTCGGCGATGACGCGGAACGATGCGGCGGTGCCCGCATCCGGACCTTTGCCAAGCGCCGAAGACGCAGCGTCGATCAGGTGGCGGAACAGGTCGGTTTCGAAGACGCTTTCAACCCCTTGCAGGATAGATGCCATGCGCTCGAGACCCATGCCTGTGTCGATCGACGGACGCGGCAGGTCGACGCGCTCGTCCTTCGTCACCTGTTCATACTGCATGAACACCAGGTTCCAGAATTCGAGGAAACGGTCGCCATCCTCCTCGGGGCTGCCGGGAGGGCCGCCCCAGATATGCTCGCCACGGTCGATGAATATCTCCGAACACGGCCCGCAAGGCCCGGTGTCACCCATCGCCCAGAAATTGTCCGAAGTCGCGATGCGGATGATGCGATCGTCCGAAAGGCCGGCGATCTTCTTCCAGTACGAAGCCGCCTCGTCGTCGGTGTGGTAGACGGTGACCAGCAGCTTGTCCTTCTTCAGCCCGAACTCCCTGGTGATCAGGTTCCAGGCAAGCTCTATGGCCCGCTCCTTGAAATAGTCGCCGAAGGAGAAATTGCCGAGCATCTCGAAGAAGGTCAGGTGGCGCGCAGTGTAGCCGACATTGTCGAGGTCGTTGTGCTTGCCGCCGGCGCGAACACTCTTCTGGGCGGTCGTGGCGCGCGAATACGGCCGCTTCTCCAGACCGGTGAAAACGTTCTTGAACTGCACCATGCCGGCATTGGTGAACATCAGCGTCGGGTCGTTGCGCGGCACCAGCGGGCTTGACGCGACGACCTCGTGACCTTCCTTGCGAAAATAGTCGAGAAATGCCGACCGGATCTCGTTGACGCCACTCATGAATACTGCCTTTTCGAGAGAACCGCCGGCTGCCGGCGGAAAATAGACATGGCCTTTTAGCGGTCGCACCGCAGCCTGTCCAGAAACACCAAATGGGCTCAAATCCCGGCTTTCACCAGCGCCTTGAAATGCGTCTGCCTCGCCGTCAAACGCGAACCGCCGGCCCTGGGCCGGCGGTTCGAAACGCATCGATTACGCAAACTCACAATCAAAACATCAAATCGAAACCTGGCTGAGGCTCAGCGAGGCGTCGCTTGCCCTACATCACCCCAGCGTCGTCCTCGAAACCGTCGTCGCTGCTTTCGGAGCCGCCGTTCTCAAGGAATTTCTCAGCGATCAGCCCGGCATTCTGCCGTAGCGCCAGCTCGATCTCGCGCGCCGTGTCGGGATTGTCGCGCAGGAACAGTTTTGCGTTTTCGCGGCCCTGGCCAAGACGCTGCGAATTGTAGGAGAACCAGGCGCCCGACTTTTCGACCACGCCCGCCTTGACGCCGAGATCGACCAGCTCGCCGGTCTTGGAGACGCCCTCGCCATACATGATGTCGAACTCGACCACCTTGAAGGGCGGCGCCAGCTTGTTCTTGACGACCTTGACGCGGGTCTGGTTGCCGACGACCTCGTCGCGATCCTTGACCGAGCCGATGCGGCGGATGTCGAGGCGGACCGAGGCATAGAATTTCAACGCATTGCCGCCGGTCGTCGTCTCGGGCGAACCGAACATGACGCCGATCTTCATGCGGATCTGGTTGATGAAGATGACCATGGTGTTGGAGCGCGAGATCGAGGCGGTCAGCTTGCGCAGTGCCTGGCTCATCAGGCGGGCCTGCAGGCCGGGCAGCGAATCGCCCATCTCGCCTTCGATTTCCGCTCGCGGCGTCAGCGCCGCCACCGAATCGACCACCAGCACGTCGATGGCGCCGGAGCGCACCAGCGTGTCGCAGATCTCCAGCGCCTGCTCGCCGGTATCGGGCTGCGAGATCAGCAGGTTTTCGAGATCGACGCCGAGCTTGCGGGCATAGACCGGGTCGAGCGCGTGCTCGGCATCGACGAAGGCGCAGATGCCGCCCTTCTTCTGGGCTTCGGCCACCGTGTGCAGCGCCAGCGTCGTCTTGCCCGAGCTTTCCGGCCCGTAGATCTCGACGATGCGGCCGCGTGGCAGGCCGCCGACGCCAAGCGCGATGTCCAGCCCAAGCGAGCCGGTCGGCACCGTTTCGATCTCGACGACCTGCTCGTTCGCGCCGAGCCGCATGATCGAGCCCTTGCCGAAGGCACGCTCGATTTGCGACAGCGCCGCATCCAGAGCCTTTGATTTGTCCACCGCTTTGTCCTCTACAAGCCGCAAAGAATTCTGAGCCATGATACATCACCCCGTGGTCGTCAATGGAGGCCGGACAATCCCGCAATCCTTAAAAGAATGTACCTCATTTGTTCTCATTTGTCAATGAGCACCAAGGGTTTGAAAAATAACGTATATCGCTATTTGTTCTATTTTTGTTTCGCAATTATTGCTTCCGATGTGTCTCGCCTCGCATACGGCGCCGTTGCCGTCACCAACCGAATCGGACCCGCGATTGCGGGGTTCCGCCCGGCGACCTAGTCTCCCCCGGGCAACAGCTAAAGGGCATTTTGACGGCATGATCAAATCCTCAACGATCCTGGCCGTGGGCGGCGCCTATATCGAGCGGCGCGGCCGGGTTGCCGGCGCCTTCGTGCCAGCAGCGTCTAATCCGGGCACGATGCGCGAGCATGTCGGCGGCGCCGTCTTCAACGCCTTGCGCTGTGCCGTGCGCCGCGGCGTCTCGGCCTCGCTGCTTTCGGTGCGCGGCGGCGATGCCCTTGGCGACACGGTTTTACGCGCCGTCACCGAGGCCGGCATTGCCGACCTGTCGGCGGTGTTCCTCGACCGCGCGACGCCAAGCCATACGATGCTGATCGACAGCGACGGCGGGCTGATCGCCGGCCTTGCCGACATGGTGCTCTACGAACTGGCGCTTCCCAAGCAGATCCGCCGTGCCAAGGTGCGGGAAGCGATCGGTTCGGCCGACGCGGTGCTGTGCGACGCCAACCTGCCGTCGACCGCGCTGGAGCGGCTGGCGGCACTCGCCGCCGGCAAGCCGGTGTTTGCGCTTGCGGTCTCGCCCAACAAAGCGGCGCGGCTGACGCCGGTGCTCGACCGTCTGGCGATGGCCTTCATGAACCGGCGCGAGGCCGGCGTGCTCGCCGGCGTCCAAATCGATCAAGGCATCGTCGACGGCCTGAGACGCGCCGGGCTGAAAAGCGGCGTGATCACCGCCGGCGACGAACCAGTGCTCGGTTTGGACGAATTGGGCGCGTTCTCGATCTCGCCACCGCCGCTGCAAAAGCGGACCGATGCTGCCGGCGCCGGCGACGCATTGGCAGGCGCCACGATCGCTGCCCTGCTGCGCGGCCTGACGCTGCGCGCGGCACTGCGCGAAGGCATTGCCGCAGCTATGCTCGTCGTCGAGAGTGCCGCCTTCACCAGCGCTGGCTTTGCCGAGGCGCTGGCGCTCGTGCCCGAGGCGCGGGACCTGGCATGAAGTGCGGCCCGGAATTGCCGAAGCATGACGCAGCCTATTTGCCGGCGCGCCGTGCTGCCTCGTAGGCGCGGCGCGACCAGATCGCCATCTCGTCGGGATCGTCGAACGCGCTGTCGGGAACGCTCCAATAGGGCATCGACACGAGCTTGCCGTGGCGCGAGCCGGTATAGGTCCATTGCCGGCAGCCGGCCGCTTCGAAATCCGGGGCGCTTTCGGCGTCGGCCTTCAGCATCAATTCGCCACCGATGACGATGGCGACGATGACGCCGTCGAAATAGATGCCCTTGCCGCCGAACAGCTTGCGGATGCTGACCGGGCCGAGGCCTTCGAAAAGCTCTTCTATGCGCTCGTTGTCCATGCGGCGATCATGTCACCCGGATTTCCCCTTGTCATCGCCGCAACCGGCGCCATCCTGACAAAGTGCAAATCACTTTCGTCGGAGTTTCTCATGCCGCTTCTGCTCAAAGGGTCCTGCCGGTGCAATGCCGTGCGTTTCGAGGTGGAAAGCCACACGCCGGTGCCGTTCATGCTGTGCTACTGCTCGATCTGCCGCAAGCAGCAGGGCGGCGGCGGTTTTGCCATCAATCTCGGCGCCGATTACCAGACGCTGAAAATCCAGGGCAAGCGCCATCTCGGCGTCTACCGCGCCGAGATCGAGGACGACGAGCACCCGCAACGCGAGATCTCGACCGGCGAGCGGAACTTCTGCACGAAATGCGGGACGGCACTCTGGCTCTACGATCCGACCTGGCCGGAGCTGGTGCATCCGTTTGCCTCGGCGATCGACACCGACCTGCCAAAGCCGCCGGAGAAGGTGCATCTGATGCTGAAATACAAGGCGAACTGGGTCGAGCCGGATATCGGCAAGGGCGACAAGGTTTTCGATGTCTACCCGGAGGAGTCGATCGCAGACTGGCACAAGCGAACGGGGATGTGGGTGGATTAGCGTTCTTCTCCCCGTCGCTATACGGGGAGAAGATGCCGGCAGGCAGATGTGGGGCGGCGCAAACATTGCGAACGCCGGCTCGGCCCCTCATCCGGCCCTTCGGGCCACCTTCTCCCCGTATAGTGACGGGGAGAACGAAAACCTCAGGCCGAAGCGCGCGCCTCGGCCAGTGCCTTCAGATCAGCCGGCTTCAATTCGACCGATTCGCCGCAGCCGCAGGCCGAGCTCTGGTTCGGATTGCGGAAGGTGAAGCCGGTTCGCAGTGTCGTCTGCTCGAAATCCATCTCGGTGCCGAACAGGAAAAGTGCCGCCTCCGGCGCGACATAGACATGGGCGCCATCGCGCTCGATATGGTCGTCCTTGGTGTTCGGCTCGGTCACCAGATCGACCGTATATTCCATGCCGGCGCAGCCGCCCTTCTTGATGCCAAGGCGAATGCCATGCGCATTCTCACGGGTCGCGACGATCTCGCGCACCCGGTCGGCAGCCTTTTCGGTCATCGTGATGACGGCGAAGCGTCCCATGTCTTTCCTTCTCCATTCTTTGCAGGTTCAAGGCCTGCCGAATGATTCCTCACCTAAAATGGTGAAGTTTTGTACCCGGCGCAAGTGCGCCAGCCTCTGTCTGGTCGGATGCTAATACCAGCCCACCGCCACCTGTGCCTCTTCCGACATGCGGTCGGGCGACCAGGGGGGATCGAAGGTCATGTTGACCTCGACGCCGGAAACGCCTTCGACGGCGCCGACGGCATTTTCGACCCAACCCGGCATTTCGCCGGCCACCGGGCAGCCGGGCGCGGTCAGCGTCATGTCGATCTTGACCGAGCGGTCGTCCTCGATGTCGATCTTGTAGACCAGGCCGAGCTCGTAGATGTCGGCCGGGATTTCCGGGTCGTAGACCGTCTTCAGCGCCGAGACGATGTCGTCGGTCAGCCGCGCCAATTCGTCGGCGGGGATTGTCGATCCGGAAACCGCCGCATTGGTCGTCGCTTCCGAATTGGTCTCGGCGGTGTGGCTGGCATCATCCATGATCGTCACCCGAAGAATTTTCGCGCTTTTTCCAGCGCATCGGCCAAAGCATCGACTTCGGCCCTGGTATTATACATGCCGAACGACGCCCTGCATGTGGATGTTACGCCGAAGCGTTTCAACAGCGGCTGGGCGCAATGCGTGCCGGCGCGGACCGCCACTCCCTGCCGGTCGATGACCATCGACACGTCATGGGCGTGGATGCCCTGCAGCTCGAACGAGATGATGGCGCCCTTGCCGGGCGCATCGCCGAAGATGCGCAGCGAGTTGATGGCGCGCAACCGCTGATGCGCATAGTCCTTCAGATCGGCCTCGTGCGCGGCGATGCGCTCGCGGCCGATCTTTTCCATGTATTCGAGCGCGGCACCAAGCCCGATTGCCTGCACGATCGGCGGCGTGCCGGCCTCGAAACGGTGCGGCGGGTCGTTGTAGGTGACGATGTCTTGCGTCACCTCCTCGATCATCTCGCCGCCGCCCATGAACGGGCGCATGCGCTCCAGAATATCCTTCTTGCCGTAGAGCACGCCGATGCCCGACGGGCCATAGACCTTGTGGCCGGTGAAGACGAAGAAATCGCAGTCGAGATCCTGCACGTCGATCGGCATATGCACGGCGCTCTGGCTGCCGTCGACCAGCACCGGAATGCCGCGGGCATGCGCGATGCGCACAATCTCCTTGATCGGCGTCACCGTGCCCAGCGCGTTCGACATATGGGTGATGGCAACCAGCCTGGTGCGGTTGGTCAGCCGCTTCTCGAACTCCTCGATGTGAAAGGCGCCGAGATCGTCGACCGGCACCCAGACCAGCTTGGCGCCCTGCCGCTCGCGGATGAAATGCCACGGCACGATGTTGGAATGGTGCTCCATGATCGACAGCACGATCTCGTCGCCCTCGCCGATGTTCGGCATGCCGAAACCATAAGCAACCGTGTTGATCGCCGCCGTGGTGTTGGAGGTGAAGACGATATTGTCGGTGCTCGGCGCATTCAGAAATCTCTGCACTATCTTGCGCGCGTTCTCATAGGCGTCGGTCGCGGCATTCGACAGGAAATGCAGGCCGCGATGGACGTTGGCATATTCCTGGGAATAGGCGTGCTGGATGGCGTCGAGCACCGCCTGCGGTTTCTGCGCCGAGGCGCCATTGTCGAGATAGACCAGCGGTTTGCCGTAGACTTGCCGCGACAGGATCGGGAAGTCGCGGCGGATCGCCTCGACGTCGTAGGGGATGTTTTCGACTTTCTGGTCCATTACAAGCTCTCTCGAGGCACCGCCTCATTCCGTCCAGCACCCCTCATCCGACCGAGCTTCGCTCGGCCACCTTCTCCCACAAGGGGAGAAGGAAGAGCGCCTCTCCTTCTCCCCTTGTGGGAGAAGGTGGCGCCGAAGGCGACGGATGAGGGGTGTTGGCACCAACCCCTCGGTCACCTCTACCCGTGCGTCAAAAACCAATCGTCGAGCCGTGCTTCCAGCGCCTCGACGATGGCCTCGTCGTCCAGTTCCTCGATCACCTCGGCGACGAAGGCCTTGACCAGCAGGCCGCGCGCGGTCTTCTCGTCGATGCCGCGCGCCATCAGGTAGAACAGATGGCTGTGGTCGATCTCGGTGACGGTCGCGCCATGGCCGCAGACGACGTCGTCGGCGAAGATTTCGAGCTCCGGCTTGGTCGAGAACTCGCCGTCGTCCGACAGAAGCAGCGTGTTGCAGGCCATCTTGGCGTTGGTCTTCTGCGCATATTGGTGGACGTTGATGCGGCCCTGGAAGACGCCGCGCGCCTTGCCGGTCACCACGTTGCGGATGACTTCGGTCGAGGCTGTGTGCGGTACGGCGTGGTCGAGCACCATGGTGACGTCGGTATGGGTGTCGCCGGCGAGCAGATTGATGCCGCGCAAGGTGAATTCGGCGCCCTCGCCGGTCGTCTTCACAACGACCTCCTGGCGGACAAGCTTGCCGCCGGCATTCATGACGAACAGCGTCAGTTTCGAATTCTTGCCGAGATGCGCCTTGAACTGGGCGAGATGCGTCGCCGTATCCGGATGCTCCTGCACGATGAGCCATGTCACTTCGGCGCCCTCGCCAAGCACAAGCTGGCTGACCGAACTGACCAGCGCCGCCCCCTCGCCTGCCTGGCGCTCGACGACGACAGCCTTGGCGCCGGCGCCGACACGGACGGCCAGGCGTACATGCGTCTGTCCACCGGCCTGCAAATTCTGCAATTCGATCGGCTTTTCCAGTTGGGCACCGTCGGCGATGTCGACGAAATAGCCGTCGGCGACAAAGGCAGTGTTGAGCGCGCCGATGGCATCGTCGGCGCCATAGGAATCTAACCCCGGAGCGATGCTGCCGTCGGTCAGCTTCTCCGACAGGCGCTGCACCGTGACGCCCTCGACAACAGCCCATTTCGCGCTCGAAACGCCGTTCAGCACCGGTAAAACGCTGGAGCCTTCGACGATCGGCGCAATGGCTTTCGCGACCGCTGCCGGATCGAAGTCCGGCACCGAGGTCAGCAGCCGGCGCAGGTCCGTATAGTGCCAGGATTCGATGCGCCGCGTCGGCAGGCCGCTCTTGATCGCCTCGATGGCGTCGTCGCGCTTTAGCATCACCGCGCCGTCGCCGGGCAGCAGCGACAGCCGCTCGCCAAAGGCGTCGATCAGCGCCGTTTCGGCTAATGTCCGCTGGGGTGTCGTGTGCATATTCATCAGTATCGCCTTGTTTGGCTTGCCTTCCGGGCCCGCTTGCATCTCACGCGGCTTGCCCGATCACGCCGGCATAGCCATTGGCCTCGAGGTCGAGCGCCAGCGACTTGTCGCCCGACTTGATCACCTGGCCCCTGTAGAGCACGTGCACCGTATCCGGGACGATGTATTGGAGCAGGCGCTGGTAGTGGGTTATGACGACAATGGCCCTATCCGGCGAGCGCAGCGTGTTGACGCCGTCCGCGACGATCTTCAGCGCATCGATATCGAGTCCGGAATCGGTCTCGTCGAGGACACACAGCTTCGGCTCGAGCAGCTTCATCTGCAGGATCTCGGCACGCTTCTTCTCGCCGCCGGAGAAGCCGACATTGAGCGGCCGCTTCAGCATCGCCATGTCCATGTTGAGCGAGGCGGCCGCTTCCTTCACGCGCTTGAGGAATTCCGGGATTTTCAGCGGCTCCTGGCCACGCGCCTTGCGCTGCTCGTTCATCGCAACCTTCAAAAATTCCATCGTCGCCACGCCCGGTATCTCCATCGGATACTGGAAGGCGAGAAAGATGCCGGCGGTAGCGCGCTCGGCCGGATCCATTTCGAGGATCGACTGGCCGTTGTAGAGGATATCGCCCTCGGTGACCTCATAATCCTCGCGCCCGGCGAGGATATAGGACAGCGTCGATTTTCCCGAGCCGTTCGGCCCCATGATGGCGGCAACCTCGCCAGCCCTGACCGTCAGGTTCAGGCCGCGGATGATCTCGGTGCCGTCATCGACGATACGGGCATGGAGGTTTCTGATTTCAAGCATTATTTTCCACTTTCTTGTTCGCGGTGCCCGGCCTGCGACGGAACTTTTCTAAAAGCTCGAAAAGGGCGTACAAACTTGCTGGTGACCAACATCCAGCCAAAAAACCCAGCCGCGCTTAAGCCTGCAATCGAACCACCAATAGTTTTTGTCGAACTCAAGCCAAACACTGCGCCTATCAACACCATCACAGCACCACCAACAGCCAATGTCAGCAAGAGCATCAGAACGGCAAATATCAAGCCTTCTATCCGCTTGAACAAATCCATGATCGCCGTTCCAGTTAACTCACCCAACACTCCCCTCAAGACTAATCCCGATCAGCTTCTGCGCTTCGACCGCGAATTCCATCGGCAGTTGCTGGATGACGTCCTTGACGAAGCCGTTGACGATCAGCGCAATCGCCTCTTCCTCCGGGATGCCGCGCTGCATGACGTAGAACTTCTGGTCCTCGGAAATTTTCGAGGTTGTAGCCTCATGCTCGAACTGCGCCGTCGAGTTCTTGGCTTCCATGTAGGGGACGGTATGCGCGCCGCACTGGTCGCCGATCAGCAGGGAGTCGCAATTGGTGAAGTTGCGGGCGTTGGTCGCCTTGCGGTGGGCCGAGACCTGGCCGCGATAGGTGTTCTGCGAGAAGCCGGCGGCGATGCCCTTGGAGATGATGCGGCTCGACGTGTTCTTGCCCAAATGGATCATCTTGGTGCCGCTGTCGACCTGCTGATAGCCGTTGGAGACGGCGATCGAATAGAACTCGCCGCTGGAATCGTCGCCGCGCAGGATGCAGCTCGGATATTTCCAGGTGATGGCCGAACCGGTCTCGACCTGTGTCCACGAAATCTTCGAGCGATGGCCGCGGCAGTCGCCGCGCTTGGTGACGAAATTATAGATGCCGCCCTTGCCTTCGGCGTCGCCGGGATACCAGTTCTGCACCGTCGAATATTTGATCTCGGCATCGTCGAGCGCGATCAGTTCGACCACCGCGGCGTGAAGCTGGTTCTCGTCGCGCTGCGGCGCCGTGCAGCCTTCGAGATAGGAGACGTAAGCCCCCTCCTCGGCGATGATCAGCGTGCGCTCAAACTGGCCGGTATTCTTCTCGTTCATGCGGAAATAGGTCGACAATTCCATCGGGCAGCGCACGCCCTTGGGCACGAAGACGAACGAACCGTCGGTGAACACGGCCGAATTCAGCGTTGCGTAGAAATTGTCGGAGGTCGGCACGACAGAACCGAGATATTTCTTCACCAGTTCCGGATGCTCGCGGATGGCTTCCGAGATCGAGCAGAAGATGACGCCGGCCTGCGCCAGTTCCTTCTTGAAAGTGGTGACGACAGAGACGGAATCGAACACCGCATCGACGGCGACGCGGCCCGACTTGTAGACGTTGTCGCTGGCTTCCTCGAGCTCCGACGCATCGGTCTTCTGCACGCCGGCGAGGATTTCCTGTTCCCTGAGCGGAATGCCGAGCTTCTCATAGACCTTCAGCAGTTCGGGATCGACCTCGCTGAGCGAAGTCGGCCCCGGCGTGCTCTTGGGCGCGGCGTAATAATGGAGGTCCTGGAAATCGATTTTGGGATAGTGGACGCGCGCCCATTTCGGCTCGTCCAGCGTCAGCCAGCGGCGATAGGCTTCCAGGCGCCATTCCAGCATCCAGGACGGCTCGTCCTTCTTCGCCGAAATGAAGCGGATAATGTCTTCGCTCAGGCCTTTGGGGGCCTTGTCCATCGCGATTTCGGTCTGGAATCCGTATTTATACTGGTCGACATCGATCTTTCGAACTCGATCGATCGTCTCCTGCACAGCAGGCATCAGCGTTCTCCATCCACGCCGGGGTCAAGGCCCGGCAGTTTTCAAACTATGGCACCGCAAACGAGCACCCATCAGGCACCCGAGGCGGCGTACGTTTCATATAGTGCGTTCATGCCGGAAATTCACCCGGCCAAATTCGAACGCACGGCTCTACCAGGCCGCAAGGCCCAAACGTTCCGTTGCCGCGCTCAGGCGGCCTTTTCGCTGTTTGCCTTTTCCTTACCGGCTTGGCGCGCGACGATCGTCGCCAGCGCCGAACGAAACAGCTCAATGTCTTCAGCGCTGGTCGCGTGGCCGATGGACACGCGCAACGCGCCGAGGCCGTCACCGTAACCCATGGCTTTCAGCACGTGACTCGGCCCGACTTTGCCCGACGAACAGGCCGATCCGGCCGACAGCGCCACACCGGCCAGGTCGAAGGCAATCTGCGCCGTCTCGGCCTTGATGCCGGCAATAGCGAAGAATGTCGTATTGGCAAGCCTTGGCGCGCCGGTCCCGAAGATTTCGGCGTCCGAAACAAGCGTTTTCACGATCGCCTCGATTTCGTCGCGACGCTGCCGCACCGTTTCGATCGTTTGCAAGCCGGCAGACGCCTCTCGCGCCGCCGCGCCAAACCCGGCAATCGCCGCCAGGTTTTCGGTGCCGCCGCGATGGCCTTTTTCCTGGCCACCGCCGCTGACCAGCGGCTTTGGCATCATCAGGTCCGACGCCGCGACAATGGCGCCGACGCCCTTTGAGCCGCCGATCTTGTGCGACGAGAGAATCAGATAGTCTGCGTAACCCGCTGACATATCGAGCGGAATGCGGCCGGCCGCCTGCACGGCATCGACCACCAGGATGCCACCCGCCGCCTTGACGATTTCGGCAATGCGGCCAACCGGCTGGATCACGCCGGTCTCGTTGTTGGCGGCGTGTATCGCCACCAGCGGCAAGCCTTCGGCCTTGTCATGCTGGGCGAGAGCCTCGGCCAAAACGTCGAGCCTGACGACGCCGTCGGCGTCGACGCCGATCCGCATTACCTGCCCCGTGGGGAAACGCCCGCCGTGCAGCAGGCAAGGATGATCGGCCTCAGACACATAGAGCCGGCTCATACGGACAGCGCCGCGCCCCATTTGCCAGTCCGGCGTCAGCAGCGTCGAGGCCGCTTCCGTCGCGCCGGAGTTGAATACGACATGCTCGGCCCTGGCGTTGACCAGTCGCGCCACGTCGCGCCTGGCGTCCTCGATCAGCCGCCGTGCAGCGCGGCCCTCGGCATGAACCGAGGACGGGTTGGCGGCAACGTCGAGCGCAGCCACCACCGCCGCGCGCGCCGAGGCAAGCAGCGGCGCGCTGGCGTTGTAGTCGAGGTAGGCGCGTGCTCCGGCCATTTCTGTCCAACTGGTCCCTTCAAAAGCCGTTCCGCGAAGATAGCGCGTTATTTCCTTGAAATTGCAAGGCAAGACGTCCTATTTACGCGGCTTGCGGCGCGGGTGGCCGAGCCACAATTTTTGGCCGCCCAGTTTTGAACAATTCTAAACTAGCTTCTAGAAAGACGCTCGCCCTGCGTCAAGGCCTAGGGAAGACTGGGGCCAGAGGAAGAGTTGTTCCGGGCGCCGCGCAATTTATGCCAAGTGGAGTATTTCATGCCTGAGGTCATTTTCACCGGTCCGGCCGGCCGCCTGGAGGGTCGTTATCAGCCCTCGAAGGAAAAGAGCGCGCCGATTGCCATCGTCCTGCACCCGCACCCCCAGTTCGGCGGGACGATGAACAACAAGATCGTCTACGACCTCTTCTACATGTTCCAGAAGCGCAATTTCACCACGCTGCGCTTCAATTTCCGCGGCATCGGCCGCAGCCAGGGCGAGTTCGACCACGGCACCGGCGAATTGTCCGACGCCGCCGCGGCGCTCGACTGGGTGCAGTCGCTGCATCCGGATTCCAAGAGCTGCTGGGTTGCCGGCTATTCGTTCGGCTCGTGGATCGGCATGCAGCTTCTGATGCGCCGGCCGGAGATCGAGGGCTTCATCTCGGTCGCGCCGCAGCCCAATACCTATGATTTCTCGTTCCTGGCGCCATGCCCGTCGTCCGGCCTGATCATCCACGGCGACGCCGACAAGGTCGCGCCGCCCAAGGACGTGCAGGGCCTGGTCGACAAGCTGCACACGCAAAAGGGCATTACCATCACCCAGAAGACCCTGCCCGGCGCCAACCATTTCTTTGCCAACCATGCGGAGCTTCTGATCGAGGAATGCGCGGACTATCTAGATCGCCGGCTGGCTGGGGAACTGTCCGACCCACGGCCGAAGCGGCTGAGATAATCGGCGATGTACCAACCGCCTCACTTCCAGGAAACACGGCCGGACGTCCTGCACGGGCTGATCCGGGCGCATCCGCTTGGCCTGCTGGTGTCGAACGGCGTCGAGGGGCCGGTCGCCAACGCGATTCCCTTTCTTCTAGACGCGGATGTGCCACCGAACGGCAGGCTGCGCGCCCATTTGGCCAAAGCCAATCCGCAATGGCGGCTTTTGGCCGACAATCCCCTGGCGCCGGTACTGGTCGTCTTCCAGGGCGCCGATGCCTATGTGACGCCGTCCTGGTACGAGACCAAGCGTGAAACCGGCAAGGTGGTACCGACCTGGAACTACGCCATCGTCCAGGTGCGCGGCAGCGTCACGGTGATCGAAGACCAGGATTGGCTGGCCGAGCAGATTTCCGATCTGACGATGTCGCAGGAGGGCAGCCGCTCGGCGCCGTGGGCGGTGACCGACGCGCCGGCACCCTTCATCCAGTCGCAGATCAAAGGCATCGTCGGCCTGGAGATCGAAATCACCGAAATCAGCGGCAAATGGAAAGTCAGCCAGAACCGCCCGGCCGCCGACCGCGTCGGTGTCGCCGAGGGGCTCGAGAGCGAGACTGCCGATTCGGCCGACATGGTCCGGCTGGTAAGGTCTTACGGCGGGCTGGACGGCAAGTAATCCGGATTGCTTGCTCGACCGGTTCAGGCCGCGGTGGCGGGCTCAATCGACCTTGGTCATCGCCGCCTTGCGCTCGTTGGCGATCAGCCAGAGATTGCGGATGTAGATCAACAGGCCCATGGCCTGGCCGGCGATGAACACCGGATCCTGACGCTGGATGGCGTAGATCAGCAGCAGGCCGCCGCCGAACAGCGAAAAGAACCAGAAGGCGATCGGCACGACGCTGCGCTTGGCCTTTTCCGACGCCACCCACTGCACCAGAAAGCGCATGGTGAAGAAGAACTGGGCGACGAAGCCGAGCAGAACCCAGGCATCGAATTGCTTGACGAAAACATCGTGAAGCCAGGTCGCCAATTCCTGAAGCACGTTACCCATGCCTGATTTCCTCTACTTTGGGCATTCTGCGGCGCCTGCGGCGCAGCCACCAGACGCCGGCAAGATCGAGCACGCCCTGCAGGCCGCGATCGAAGATGCCGTAATTCGATTTGCCGTGACGGCGGGAGCGGTCGACGACATCGCAATGGACGACGCGGTAGCCCTCCTGGATGACCAGCGCCGGAACAAAGCGGTGGGTGCCGTCGAAGAACGGCAATTTCCGCAAAATGTCGGTGTAGATCGCCTTGAGGCCGCAGCCGGTATCCCGCGTCTCGTCGTGCAGGATGGCTTTTCTCAGCCCGTTGGCGAAACGCGACGCCAGTTGCTTGATCTTGCTGTCGCGGCGCTTCAGACGCTGTCCCTGCGCGGCCCCGACTTCGGGACCAGCCTGCCGCAGCGCGTCGATCAACACTGGGATATAACAGGGGTCGTTCTGGCCGTCGCCGTCGATGGTGGCGACGATATCGCCGCGCGCCGCCCAGGCGCCTGAGCGCACCGAGAGCGACTGGCCGGCGGATTTTTCATGCCTGAGATGGCGCAGCGGAAACCGGCGAAGCGCTGCCTCTGCGGCAAGCACCGAAGGTGTATCGTCTGTCGAGCCGTCGTCGACGACAATGACCTCGAAGTCCCGCCCGGCCATGGCAGTGCCGATCTCGTCGAGCAGAAGCGGCAGGTTCGCCGCCTCGTTCCGGCAAGGAATGACGATGGATATCTCCGGCATCTCGACTCTGTCACAGGATATGGCATTCGATCGATGCCGCGCGGTCCAGTGGAAGAGCCCCGCTGGCGCGGCGCCTCATTACGCCAGCCGAAACAATGACGCAAGCAGGCCGCACGCTTGGGGTTCTCCCTTCTCCCCTTGTGGGAGAAGGTGGCCGCGCGAAGCGCGGTCGGATGAGGGGTGTTCCAGCTTGGCAACGACGGCACTCCGTCCAACACCCCTCAACCGTCTTGGCGCTGCGCGCCAATCCACCTTCTCCCACAAGGAGGGCTTTGCATGAAGGGTGTGCTTAACCTGATTGGCCTACTGGGCGTCTTTTGAGGGCGTCTAAGGCCTCGCCCTGTCGCCCTGGCGCGGCATCGACCGGCATCATTGGCCCGATCGGCTCGATTTTGGACGCACTCCTC
>NZ_JAMYMZ010000045.1:0-41550 GCF_040318825.1 Mesorhizobium sp. M1006 | reverse complement strand
ACGGACGGCTCCCTTGTTTGAGATCTCAACGAACTCATTCTGGCACATCCGATGCCGTCGGGCGCCGTCCACCCCATCATGCCGTGACCTTAGCCGAAGGGTGCAGCGGAGCAGGATGCTGCACCGCTGCAGCGCTCTGATGTAGCGGCATGGATCCTGGGATCTGCGCCGCGTCGCTTCGCTCCTTGCTTCGCCCCAGGATGACGAAACGACGGGCGCCTCGGCCAATCTCCAAAGTGTACGATCCGCCGGCGCAAAAACCGTCCAAATGTCAACCTTCCGCGCCCGGGAACCTAATGCACCGCAGCGTACATGATCTTCTCCTCCGTCGCCTCGGCAGGCGAGAACTCCTCGACGATGCGGCCTTGCCGGCAGACCAGGATGCGGTCGGACAGGTTCATGATCTCCGGCAGGTAGGACGAGATGACGACGACGGCCAGGCCCTCGTCGGCCAGCCGGTTGATGATCTGGTGGATCTCGGCGATGGCGCCGACATCGACGCCGCGCGTCGGCTCGTCGAAGATGACGATGCGCGGCTTTTGCACCAGCCCCTTGCCGATCACCACCTTCTGCTGGTTGCCTCCGGAAAGCTCGATCACGCGCGCATTATCGTTGATCGCCTTGACGTTCAGCGTCCTGGTCCATTCGGCAGACAGCGCCCGCATCTCCTGCGCGTTGATTACCCAGCTCTTTTCCCGCCCCGCCGCCAAAAAGCCGCCGAACAGGTTCTCGGCGACGTCCATCGTCTCGAAAATCCCCTCGCTCTTGCGATCTTCGGTGACATAGACGATGCCGTCCGCCACCGCCTCGCTCGGCACGAGATAGCGCACCGGCCGGTCGTCCAGCTCGATGGTGCCGCCGCGCAGGAAGTCGCGCTTGTAGATGCCGGAGACGATCTTGAATGTCTCGGTGCGGCCCGAGCCGATCAGCCCGAACACGCCGGTGATCTGGCCCTCGAAGATCGAGAAGGAATTGTTGCGCACGACATTGCTCATCGAGATGTCCTGCACCGACAGCACCTTCTTGCCGGCCTTGCGCAGCCTGGTCTCGTCGCGCTGGCTGTAGAGCTGCCCCGACAGCGTGCGCCCGACCATCGCCGCGACGATCCTGTCGCGATCGAAGGCGGCGGTATCGTCGGTGATCACCAGCTCGCCGTCGCGCAGGATGGTGATGCGGTCGGCGATATCAAGCGCCTCCTCGAGCGCATGGCTGATGAAGACGATCGACACGCCCCTTGCCTTAAGCCGGCGGATCAGCGCGAAGAAGTGCCGCTTTTCCTCTGGCGTCAGCGTCGCCGTCGGCTCGTCGAAGATGATGATCTCGGCATTGTGGTGGACGGCGCGCGCGATCTCGACCATCTGCCGCTTGGCGGCGCCCAGCGTCGCCACCATGGCATTGGGGTCGACGGGAAAATTCAGCGACTGCAGGAACTGCTGCGCCGAGATATAGGTGCCGCGCAGCCGGTTGAGAAAGCGCTCCGTGCCGAGGTAGAGGTTCTGCGCCACCGTCATCGACGGCACCAGGCTGGTTTCCTGGAACACCATGGCGATGCCGGCTTCAAGTGCCGCATGCGGCGAGGCGTAGGCGATCTCCTGGCCCTTGTGGAACATCGTTCCCGATGTCGCGTCGACGACGCCGGCGATGATCTTGGTCAGCGTCGATTTTCCAGCACCATTCTCGCCGAGCAGCGCGTGGATCTCGCCTTTGCGCAGTTCGAAGCTGACATTCTTCACCGCGGGCACGCCGCGATAGGTCTTGGTCACGTTCTCCAGTCGGACGATCGGTTCCATCAGCGATGCCCTCCTGAAGCCAGATCAATGGCCAGCAGGCAATCGCCGCCTTTCGAGGCAATGAAAAGGCGACCGTCTGTCTCCGCCACGCTGCAGATGCCGTGGCGCGTGCCGTTGGCGCGGCTGTGCAGGCTGAATTGCGGCCGCATCTCCCGATCGAGCCTGACCACCAGCCCGTAAGAGCGGCTCGGCGACCACGGCTTGTGGATGCCCATGGTGCGGATGCCGCCGCATTGCAGCGGCTCGAGGAAGCTGCGGTTGGAGGCGAGCGCCGGCGCGATCCAGTGTTGCGGCGACACTTGCGCCAGCATGTCGTTCCGATAGTGCGTTTCCTGCAGCACGAATTCGATCAGACGGTTCCGGGGCGCAAACAGCGCCAGCCAGGCACCGCCATCGGCGGCGGGCGATAGCCGCGCGGGATAGCCGGGCAGATGCGCCAGCACCGTCGAGCGGCTGCCTGTCGCGCCGTCGAAGCGGACGAGTTGGTGCCGCCAGCTCTCGCCGACCAACACGTCCTTGCCGGTTGGATGCAGCCCATAGGGAAAGGCGATGTCACCGGCGAGCTTGCGGAATTCGCTGCCTGCCGGATCGCGCTTCCACAGCGAACCCGACGCACCCTTCTTCATCAGATCGGCGGCCCATTCCGACGGCGCGTGTTCGGCCGAGCCATTGGCCAGCCAAAGCGTGCCATCTTCTGCGTAGGCGAGTGCTGTTATGCAGCGGATCTCGGCCGGCAGGGCGGCCTCCTTGCCTGCAATCAGCAGCCTGCCGCTTTCGAGCCCGACCGTCAGTTCGCCGGCGGGCGAGCGCGCGAGCGCGGTGACGGCGGCGGGAAATGTCTCGACCAGAACAGGCGCGCCACCGGCGGCGAGCGCGTAGAGGGCATTGCCGCTGGACGCCAGCAGCCGGCCGTCGGCGACCAGCAGATTGTCGGGCTCGGGCAGTTCGGCGAAGGCCGCAACATCGTCCAGCAGCGTGTTCGGCCTGAAGGCGCCATCAAGCGGCGGGATGGTCACTGCCTTGCCGCGAAAGATGTCGAGGATCGGGTCCAGCATCATGGCTTGGCACCCCAGTAAGAAGCGGGGCTGGTCCAGTTCGGGTCGGCGCCGGCAATCCGGTAGCGGCCGATGCGGTTGTTGAGGATGCCGCCGACGAACAGAAAACCCTTATGCTCGCGCATCGAAGTCACCATCGGATGCGCGGCGCCCGACAGGTCGCCCATCGCCTCGACGATGCCGCCGTTCTCGTTGAATTTTACCACACCGCCGGTGTTGATGTTGGGAAAAAGCCATTCGTCCTGCGGCAGCCGGCGCGTCATGCGCTTGCGCATGTCGGGATGGCGCAGCGACAGGTCGAAGCTCGGCGTGCGCATGCCGAGCCAGGCCATCCAGTAATTGCCGTCTGACGCTCGGTTGATGTTGTCGGGGTAGCCAGGCATGTCGCGGATGACGCATTCGGCAACGCCCGCCTTCGGCCCTTCCAGCCAGTAGCGGTGCACGCGGCAGGCCCAGCTTTCGGCGAAGAACAGCGACTTGCCGTCATGCGCCATGCAGACGCCGTTGGTGTAACGGTAGCCGTCGAGCAATGTCTTGGTCGAACCGTCCGTCGGATCACAGACGAGCAGCCGCCCGGTGGCGCGGTTCTCGATCGAATCCAGCGCCCAGTCGTGCGCGTCATAGCGCTTGGTGGAATCGGTGAAGTAGATGCGGCCGTCCGGCGCGATGTCGCAATCATTGGGGTCGCGCAACCGCGCATCGTCGACGATCGAGGTCCAGGAGCGCGACGTTTCCGCCGAAAGCCGCTTCACCTCGCGCTGCGGCGAGACCGAATAGAGGCCCATCGCGCCGACACAGCTGATCAGATTGCCTGTCTTGTCGAAGGCCAGGCCGAGCGGAAAGCCGCCAATATGCGCAAAGACCTCCGAACGTTTGTAGTCCGGCGCGAAGAAGCGGACGATCTCGCCATGCCTGGTGCCGCAATAGAGATGGTCGTCGCGGTCGAGGATGACGTCTTCCGGCCCTTCCAGCTCGCCGAGCCCGATATGGTCAGCCCCAGACAGCCGGTTGTCGAGCTCGTAAGGCGTGCCGGAACCCGGTGCGGCCGACTGCGTTGCGCCCATTTTCAGATAGACCGGTGCGACATAGACCTCGTCCAGCACCTTGTGGCGGTTCTTCAGCCAGCGAATGTCGATGGTGACGGCGACGGCCAGCATGATGCCCAGCACCATCTGGTTAGTGCCGGTGCCATAGCCCAGCCGGATCAGGCCGTTGGTCATCGTCAGCACGATGATCGCGCCCATCAGCCCCTTGATCACCGAACCGCGGCCGCCGCCCAGGCTGACGCCGCCGACGACCGCCGCTGTCAGTGCCATGACCTCGAGGTTGAGGCCTGTGCCCGGCCCTGCCCCGCTCAGCCGGCAGGCGATGAGGAAGCCGCCGAGCGAGGCGCAGAAGCCGGAGAACACATAAGTCATGAACACGGTGCGGCGTACGCGGATGCCGGCATTGTGAGCCGATCGCCGCGACCCGCCCACCGCCTGCACATGCCAGCCGGGCCGCGAGCGCGTCAGCGCGACATGCGTAATAATCGCCAGGATAATCGCCGCCCACACTGCGACCGACAGGCCCCAGAAGGTATCGTCGCCGATGAAGTCCAGCACATCCGATGTGGCATCGGAAAGCTGGACGTCGGCGGCATAGGTGGTGACCAGTATGTCGAACAGCGCCCGCCCGAAGATGAAGGTGACCAGTGTCGTCAGGAAAGCGCGCAGCCTGAAATAGCCGATCAGGTAACCGTTGATCGCGCCGAACAGCAGGCCGGTGGCGATCGAGGCGACCAGCGCCAGCCACACCGATTGTTCGAGGATGAAGAAGACGAAGACGGCGGAAAAGCAGGACAGCGCGAAGATCGAGCCGACCGAAAGGTCGATGCCGCCGCCAAGCATGACCACCGTCATGCCGGTGACGACCAGCGAGAACTCGCCGAGCTGGCGGGTCGATTCCTGTAGCGACATCGGCTTGAAGAAGCCGGGAATGATCGAACCGAACACGCCGAGCGTCGCCACCAGCGCCAGGAACGGAATGGCGTTGTCGGTCCAGCGTTTGCTCAATATCTCGCCGACGAGATGGTCGGGCACGAGATTGTAGCGCCAGGACTGGAGGCGTTCGCGAAAGGACATCGGTTGCTGCTATTCGAGAGAAAAGGGAAAAAGGGGCCGGGCTATCCGCAGAACAATCGCCTCAGGTTTGCGCTGCCCCTCACCCTTACCCTCTCCCCGTATAGAGACGGGGAGAGGGGGTCGCCAGCGTTGGAGCGTATCCCTTCTCTCCGTCACTATACGGGGAGAAGGTGCCGGCAGGCGGATGAGGGGCAGCGCGAAGCTCAGGAAAGCCGGCCTACTTGGCCGCAGCTTCGGCTTGCAGTGCTTTCAAATCCCAGCAGCTGTCCGGCTTGAGGTCGGCCTTGGTCGTCGCCTTCTCCAGCGTGTAGATGTAGGTGTGCGAGGTGCCGGCCGGCTGGCCGCTCTGCAACAGGAATTTTATGACGGCGTTCATGTCACCCGACTGGCGGGCAAGGTCGGTCATCACCACCGCGCCATAGGTGCCGTCCTGCAGCTTGTCGCAGTCGGCGGTTTTCTCGCCGCCACCGGTGGTGACCAGGAACACCTTGCCCTCGAGCTTGGCATCGCGGATCGCAGCCGATGCGCCGGTCGCGTCACCATCCCAGAAATCGATGATGGCGCAGATGTCGGGGTTCTGCTGCAGCATTGTCGTCGTCACGTTGCGCGAGGTCGTCGCATCCCAGTTGGAGTCCGGCTTGGCCACGACCTTGAAGTCCGCGTTCTTGTCCAGCACCTTCATGATGCCGGCATACTGGTAGAGGCTCGATGAGTTGGCCTGGTCGCCCTGCACCAGCCCGATCTTCTTGGAGGAGTTCGGCCCACAACCCTTGATCGCCGCTTCGGCTTCCAACTGGCCGAGGCGATCCCAGTCGCTGCCGACAAAGGCATCGGCCGGGAAGTTCGCCGGATTGTCGACCAAAAGCACATAGGTGCCGGCCGCCTGCGCCTTCTTCATCAGCTTGGCATAGGAATTGAGGTCCGGCGAATGGATGATCAGCACGTCCGGCCTGGCGTCCGACGAGATTGCGTCGGTTATCGCCTGCGCGCCGGCATCGACCACCCAGTTCGGATCACGCGTCTCGAACACGCCGCCCCAGGCCTCGACCTCCGTCTTCAGGTAATGCGCCCAGCCCTGTGCCAGGTCGAAGCCCATCGCCATCGGCACCAGCATCACACGCTTGCCCTTGAGCGCTTGCGAATAGGCGGCCGGACCCGGATCTTCTGCAGCGAAGCCCGGCGCCACGAAGGCGGAGATGGCAAGCGCTGCCGCGGCAGCCATAAATGTCCTGATGATTTTCATGTCACATCCTCTGGTTTGGTATGTCGTTCGCGGCCGGCCCCAACCGTTCGCGTCAGTCTAAATGTCGCCTTGCTGCGCGGTCTGCTCGTCGCGCGGATTGATGAACCCATCGACGATGATCGCCGCCAGCAGGATCGCGGCCTTGATCAGGTTCTGATAGAGCAGCGGAATGTCGATGATGGTCATGGCGTTGAGCAGGATGCCGATCAGCGCGGCACCCACCAGCACGTTGCGCACCCCGCCCCGCCCGCCCGACAGACCGATGCCGCCGATCACCGCCACCAGCACGATGTCGTAGAGCAGCGTGGAATTGACGATGCGGGTGTTGATTGAATGCAGGCTGGCGGCGGTGAGCAGGCCAGCCACCAGCGAGACCAGGGCCGACAGCACGTAGCGCAGCACCAGCATCGGGCGCACTGGAATGCCGATATTGCGCGCCGCGACCGGGTTGTCGCCGGCGAAATAGACGTAGCGGCCCCATTTGGTGTAGCGCAGGAACAGGAAGAAGGCGAAAGCCAGCCCGGCGAAGACAAACACCTCGACCGGGATGTCGAGGAAACGCAGCCCGCCCAGAAGCTCGACCCAATGGCCGGGCGGCACCGGCACGGCGTCCTGCGTGATCAATTGTGAACGCACATAGCCGAAGACGAAGGACGCGGTCGCCAGCGTCACGAAGATCGCCGGGACCTCGGCATAGGCGACCAGGATTCCGTTCAACAGCCCGATGGCGAGAACACCGGCGAGCACATAGGCGAAGGCCAGCCCGTCGGGCATCCCCGAATTCAGCAGTTGCAGATACCACGCGACCGACATCGCCATGATCGCCACCGCCGAGAGATCGATGCCCCTGCCGATGATAACGACCGCCATGCCGAGCGCCAATATGCCCAGCACCGAGACCGAGCGCACGATGGCAACGAGATTGTTCGAATTGATAAACCCGGGCAGTCCGATGGCGGCGGCAATGAACAGCACAACCGCGATGGCAAAGACAATGCCCTCTTGGTTCAGGCTTCTCCAGTTTAGCCAGCCGGTCGCGTTCATTGCCCGCTTTCACCCGCGATGGCTACGCCCTGCTCCCTCTGCGGCCATCGGAACGAAAGCTAATCGGCTCAAGACCAATTCGTCAAATGAATCCGTGCATTGCAGGCCGGCTTGCGACGAAATTCCGCGCTTGGATGCACCGATTGGCGAGGCTGGCGCAATGCCGGGAACTCAAGCTGTTTTGCAATTGATCGCGCCGATCGGACCGCCGGCAAAGGTTTGCTCCGGAACGAGCGAAGCAGGCATAATTTATGTCCGCGATTGCCGCTGGATTCCTGCGTCAAATCCGCAAAACATGGCCCGAGACCTCGGCGCCGGCAGCCTTCGGCAACGCCAGGAAGCGACACGAGGCGACGAGCCCGATTGCGCCGATCGCCACGAAGGCGAGTCGGAAGTCGACGAGATCGAGCGCCGCAGCGCCCCTGGCGATCTGCGACAGGTTGAGCAGTGCCGCGGCGACCGCTACGCCGAACAGCATCGCCACCTGCTGCAGCATGCTGGACAACGTCGCCGCCGAGCTGCGCTGCGGTGAGGCCACATCGGCGAAGGCCAGCGTGTTCAGCGCGGTGAACTGCATCGAGCGCGACAGTCCGGCGATCAGCATCAGCGCCACCACCAACGCTTGCGGCGTCTGCGGCGAAAGCGCCGCGCAGGCCATGATCGACAAGGAGGCGATCACCCCGTTGACGATCAGCACCGAACGGAAGCCGAAGCGCCTCAGCGTCGGCGTCGTCACCGCCTTCATGCCGAGATTGCCGAGGAAATAGGCCAGGATCATCATGCCCGCATCGACCGGGCTCAGGCCGAAGCCGACCTGGAACAAAAGCGGCAGCAGGAACGGCGTGGCGTTGATGGCGATCCGGAAAATCGTGCCGGCCGACAGCGTCGAGATGGCGAAGGTCTGCACCTTGAAAGCTGTGAGATCGAGCAGCGGATGGTTGGCGCGTCGCAGATGCCGCACCGCCAGCCAGCCGACCAAAATGCCCGTGCCGAGCAGTGCCACGGTCGGCAACACACCCTCTTCCGGATGCGCGATGCGCTCGAGGCCATAGAGCATCGCGGCGAGCCCCACCGAGGTCAGCAGGAAGCCCGGCCAGTCGAGGGGCTTGGCCCCAGCTTCGCGGTCGCCGGGAATGAAGCGGGCGACCAGTGCCAAACCGGCAACGCCAAGCGGGATGTTGATGAAGAAATTCCAGTGCCAGGAGAGATAGGTGGTGATGAAGCCGCCAAGCACCGGCCCGACCACCGGCGCAAACAGCGCCGGCCAGGTGATCAGCGCCGTGGCGTTGAGAAGCTCGGATTTCGGCGCGTTGCGCAGCACCAGGATGCGGCCGACCGGCGTCATCAGCGCGCTGCCCAGGCCCTGAACCGCGCGTGCGGCGACGAACTCGGCCAGATTCTGTGAGATGCCGCAAACGAGCGAGGCCAATGTGAACAGGGCGATCGCCACGAGGAAGATGTTGCGCGCGCCAAAACGGTCGGCGAGCCAGCCGGACAGCGGCACGAATACCGCCATGGTCAGCATATAAACGGTGATGCCGATGCTCATCGCCACCGCCGGCACGCCGAAGGATTCTCCCATCTGCGGCAGCGATGTCGAGATGATGGTCGAATCCAGAAGCTGCATGAAGAAGGCGACGGCGACGATCAGCGCCACCCGCCGGGCTTGCCGCGCCGCCGGCGCGGTTTCGGGCAAGGCTTTGTTTTCGGGAATGGCGGTCATGCACAGAACTGCCCGAAGGGGAATTTTCACCCGCTCCATCGGCAACCGCACAATTATCCGGCAAACCGATGACCCACCGGTTTCAACAGTATCTGGCCGGTGCCGTCCAGACCTGGTTCAACAAACTTTCGTGTGGCATCGCAGCCGGCCATGCGATGACCCGGCCCTGGCGCCGAACCGGCCTTTCACGATCCGCGATGATGCTTTGTGCCGCTGCCGGGGCGTCTTATGCGGCTTCGATCTTCTCCAGGAACAGGCTGAGCTGGTCCGGGTCCATGTGCACGACGTGCCTGTCTTCGGGATAGGCCAGGCTGTTCACATCGGCGACATATTCGGAGAAGGCAGCGATTCGTTCGGCCTGCAGGCGATCGTATTCGGCGGCGAAATTGCGATAGACCTTGGAATGGCGCGGCATGTGGCCACGGTTCTGGCCGAGGATGTCGTCGGCGAACAGATACTGCGCGTCACAGCCGGTGCCCGCTCCCATCGACAGCATGATCAGCGACGTGCGTTCCGAAATCGCCTTGGCCACCTCGACCGGCACCACCTCGATCTCGGCGCCGATCGCGCCGGCGGCCTCCAGTTGCTTCACCGCCTCGAACACCTGCATGGCGGTATCGGCGGTCTTGCCGACAGCCTTGAAGCCGCCCGTCCAGGTGGCGCGTGACGGGATGAGGCCGACATGGCCGATCACCGGAATGGCATCGTCGGCCATCCGCTTGATGGTGGCGTACCCGGCGCTGCAATAGACCGCATCGGCGCTGGCCTTGTAGAGCCGGAACGCCCAGCGGACGAAATCATCGGCGGTGCCGATTTCGAAGAAATTCTCGCCCGGCATGGTGAACAGGCTGGGTGCCGCATCGCGGTATTGCGGATTGAGCACCAACTCCGGCGGCACCGAGACGATATCGACGCCGGCGCGTTCGGCGGCCTCGGCCTCGTCCATCGTCAGCACGCGCAGCATGGTCAGCTGCCGCTTGCCCTTCATGGCACGCAGGTCTGCGACGGTCGGTCTTTTCCGGCTCATGGATTTTGGTTCCCTTTGCTACGTGACAGAAGGCCGGTCAGGCGATCTGGATCATCACCTTGCCAGCTTCCACCTTGACTGGATAGGTCGCGAGATTGACGCAAACGGGAGCGCCCTTCGCCTGCCCGGTCTTATAATTGAAGCGGCCATTGTGCTTGGGGCATTCGATGATGTCGTCCATCACAAGCCCATCGGCCAGATGCGCCTTCTCATGCGTACAAAACCCATCGGTGGCGAAGAATTCATCGTCCGGCGAACGGTAGATCGCGAAGGTGCGGCCGCCATGGTCGAAGCGGATGACATCTTCCTCTTCGACATCGTCCACGGCGCACGCTTCGACCCAATCGGCCATCTCTATCTCTCCTGAAATTTCTGCGTTGCGCTGGTGCGCAGTACCTACTCAGCCGCTGCCGACATGTTCACTTCGTGGAATTCGCCACGATAGGGCCGTGCGGTTGGCGGCAGTTCGCGCTTGAGGAAATAATCCTCGTATTTGAGCTGCCTGAGCAGGACAGGCCAGACCTCGCGATAGGCATGCCATATCGACGGGTTCGGCTCCGGCAGATCGTGCTTGATCAGTTCATGCAGCCTGGGCAGCGCGTGATAAGGCACCATCGGAAACATGTGGTGCTCGACGTGGTAGTTCATGTTCCAGTAGATGAACCGGCTGATCGGGTTCATGTACACGGTACGGGTGTTGAGCCGGTGATCGACGACATTGTCGGCCAGACCGATGTGCTGCAGCAGGCCGGTCATCACCATGTGCCAGGTGCCGTAAAGGCGCGGCACGCCGATAAGCACCACCGGCACCCACGACTGCAGGTAGAGGGCGAGTGCTATCGTGGCGATGTAGATGGCAATATGCCAGCGCGCCGCGATGACGGCCTTGTGCTGTTCCATCTCGGGAACGTAGCTTTTCTCGTCGGGCGTCAGCTTGCCGAACGCCTGGCGTACCAGTGCCGGAAGCGAATAGCGAAAATCGAGGATGCCGGTGAAAGCCAGCGCCGCACGCAAAAGGTCCGGCGGGCGCATCACGGCGATCTCGGCGTCGCGGCCGACGATGATGGTGTCGGTGTGGTGGCGGGCATGGCTCCAGCGCCAGGTCACCGGGTTGCGCATCAGCATGAAGCTGGCGACCTGGTAGACGACATCGTTCATCCAGCGCGTGCGGAAGGCAGTGCCATGGCCGCATTCGTGCCAGCGCGAGTCGCTGGACGAGCCGTAGAGCACGCCGTAGACGAAGAAGAACGGCACGCACCACCAGGTACCCCAGAAATAGATGGCGCCGGCGGCGGAGCCGAGGATGGCGACGATCCAGATGATCGTGTCGCGGATCGCCGGACCGTCTGAGCGCTGCATCAACTCCTTGATCGCCTTGCGGGGGACATCCGTGTGGTACCACTCCGCCGAGGCCAGTCCCGTCTCGATCGCCCTGCGCGTGCTTTCGCCGACCAGGCTGTAATCGCGCTTTACCGTGCCAGCCATTGTGACCTCCAATTCCCGATCGGCCGCGAACCCTCCCCGCTCCGGCCGGAACCAGCCTCCCAACTGGTGTCCCGTATCGTCTTCGCCATTATCACGACCTGCCTCCAAGAACAGGAAAACGGCCCGACGGCTGGGGATAATCCTGCTGCGGCTGCCTGGCGATTGCAGCGATCCGGCTTTCGGCGGCGGCGATCTCGCCGGCGCCGTCGAGGACCCGGAACGCCGCATCGTAGGAGCGGCTCTCGCCATGCTCCAGCCAGATCATCTCGCCGCGTTCGCGCGCCGCCAGATTGCCCAGCACATGATGCGTCGACGGCTCGATGCCCAGCGCGTACTGCCCGGCCTGGAAATTCTGCCATTGATAGGCGCAAGGCAACTGGTCCTTGCGCGTGACCACCTCGAAGCCGAGGCCGAGCCTGTCGTTGACCACCGCCACCGGGACTTCGCCGGTGCTGTCGGCGCCGAGTTCATGCTGCCAGACCTGTTCCTTGAATCCCGGTTGCGGCGCCGGCACCGTGCGGTAGCCGACCTTCTGCGCTTCATAGCGCTCGCCGGCATGCCCGGCCCAGACGACGTCGCGGATCGGCGCCAGGTAGCGCGATCCCTCGTCGAGCACCGGATGACTGACATTGATGTGGTAGAAATACATATGCGGCGTACGGTTGAAACCGTGATTGACGACACGGTCCGAAAGCCGGATCTCGTTGCCGCCGACATCGGCCTCGATCCGCCGCAGCAGGTGCAGATCCTCGCCGAATACAGTCGATTGCTGGACGATGCCTTCGGCCCACAACAGGCAGCGGTCGCCGTCCCAGGTCTCGCCATAGCCGGTCAGCCGCGCCGGAATGGTGCTGACACGGCCGTGCAGCGAATGGCGCACCGTCTTCTTCGGCGGGTAGTTGTAGGTATCGGCCGGTACTTCGTTCATGAACAATATATGGTCGAGGCCGCAGGTCAGCAGAAGGCCGGAAAACGACCGCGCCCACGCCAATCCCTCCTCGCCTTCATATTCGTGCAGGCCGGGATGGCGAAAACCGCTCGGCGAGTGCCAGCCGATCGCCTGGCCCCTGAAGTCGCAATCGGCGATATCGAGCGCCCGGTCGACCAGCGCGGTGAAGCGCAGGCCGGAGCCGGTGCGGAATTCGAGCATGCGGATGCCGCGCTCGATGCCGTCGCCAAGCGTCATCAGCCGCACGCCGGCGAACTGCGACAGCATGCCCGAGCGTTCCGAGACCTGCCGGCGCGACAGCGTCTTGCCGTAAAGCTCTACCATGTGACGGCCAGTTCTTTCACTTTGCTCCCGTCCTTCACTTCGCTCTCGTCTCCTTGAGCAGGGCCGACATGTCGGCACCGGTGATGATGCTTTCCACGGTCAGCAGATCGGTGTCGGCGACCGTCTGCTCGGCGACGATCTCGCCGCGGCGCATGACGATGATGCGATCGGCGACCTGGAAGACGTGATGGATGTTGTGGGTGATCAAAAGCACCGAGTGACCGGCGTCGCGCACTTCCTTGACGAAGCGCAGCACACCGTGCGTTTCCTCGACGCCGAGATTGTTGGTCGGCTCGTCGAGGATGATGACCTTGGCGGCAAATTGCATGGCACGCGAAATGGCGATCGATTGGCGCTCGCCGCCCGACAGCGTGCTGACCAGCGCATCGGCGTCGAGTTTCTTCGAGATGCCGACGCGCTTCAAAAGCGCCGAGGCGGCATCGCGCAATTTGGCAAGATCGAGCGGTGCGAACACGCCCATCCATTTGAGATTGACCGGCTCGCGGCCGAGGAAAAGATTGCGCGCGATGCTGAGGTCGGGCGCCAGCGAGGTGTCCTGGTGGATGGTCTCGATGCCGAGATCCATCGCGTCGCGCGTCGAGCGGATGGAGACCTTCTGGCCGCGCACATAGATCTCGCCGCGATCGACCGGAAACACGCCCGAGATCGCCTTGATCAGCGTCGATTTGCCGGCGCCGTTGTCACCGAGCAAGGCCACCACTTCGCCCTCGTTGAGCGCGAAGGACGCGTTCTTCAGGGCGCGGACGCTGCCGAAGGATTTTTGCAAATTCTGCAGCCGAAGCACTTCCATGATCAGCTCCTGGCGGCGTTCTTCTGCAGCAAAGCGTGCAGGATGAGCATGGCAAGGATGATGACGCCGACGAAGATGTTGTAGGCGAGCCCTGGCACGCCGATCAGCACGATGCCGTTGCGGATGCTGCGCAGCATCAGCGCGCCGACGATGGTGCCTAAAATGGTGCCGCGTCCACCGGTCAGCGCGGTGCCGCCAACCACCACCATGGCGATCACTTCGATCTCGTAGCCGGTGCCGGCCACCGGCGAGGCGGCAGAGATGCGGAAGGCGCTGATCATGCCGGCGAGACCGGCAAGCACCGAGGTCAGGATGAACAGCCAGATCTTGACCGCATCGGCCGGCACACCACGCGCCACGGCAGCGTTACGGTTCGAGCCGATAGCGCTGATCCAGTTGCCGAGCTTGGCGTAGCGCAGCACATAGATCGCCAGTAGCGACAGGCCGATGAACCACCACAGCGAGGTATAGAAACGGAACGTTCCGATATTGAAGCTGCCGGCCAGCAGCGTCACGAAGAAGCCCGGCCGGTCCCAGGATTTCAGCGGAAATCCTTGCGTGATGTAGAGCGCTGCCCCGCGCACGACGAGCAACATCGACAGCGTCACCAGGAAGGACGAAATGCCGATCTTGGTGACGATCAGCCCGTTGATCGCGCCGATGGCTATGCAGAGCAGCAGGCCGGCCAGCAGCGCGACGCCAATATCAAAGCCGCCGTTCTGCACCAGCAGCATGACGACGACCGGCGCCAGCCCGAACACGGCACCGACCGAAAGGTCGAACTCGCCCGCCGTCAGAAGCAGCGTCATGCCGAGCGCGATGATGCCGAGCTCGGGCAGGAACGCCATCATGTTGGAGATGTTGAGCGGCGACAGGAAATTGGCGTCGGCGATCGCGAACACCGCCAGCAGGACAATCAGGATGACGAGCGAAGAGAACTGCGGCGAGCGCATCAGGCTCGACCTGCGTTTGGCACGCGGCATTTCCTCTTCTGCGGCAATTGTCATGACTGTTTCGACCATATCTCAAGGTGACGCCCGCCGCCTGCGCGGCGAGCGTCAGTTCCAATCACTTGTTGTAGAGTTTCAGGATCGGTTCGACGCTCGACGCGTCGTAGAGACTGAACGTGTGGATGTCGTAGCCGATCGGTTCGCCAGCGGCGGCCAACCCGAGCAGCGCCACCGGCATGAAGCCCTGCGCCGATGGGAACTGCCAGGCAGCCGCGTTGATGAACCCAGACTTCACTGACTCGGCCGTTTCCTTCGAATTGCCCCAGCCGACGACCGGGATCTTGCCGGCCGGCACGCCGGCGCCGTCGAACACCCGCTTGACGCTGGCCGCGACGGAATCGCCGAGCGCGATGATTGCCGGCGGGTTGTTGGCGACCATGTAGTCGGTCATCTTGGCGATGATGCCGGCCGGATCGGTGCCGCAATCGACCACATCATATTTGATGCCGAGCGGATCGAAGACGCTGGCTATGCCTTCGGTCTCGAGCTGCTGGTAGCTGGCGCCCGGCACTTCGACCGGCAGGAACACTTTGTCGCCCTGCTTCACCATCTTGTGGTCGACCAGATATTTCGCCCAGATGACACCGGCTTCCTTAAGGTCGGCGCCGACATAGGCCTGACGGCCGGTTGCCGGATCGTCGGTGTTGAAGAACACGATCGGGATACCGGCCGCCTTCGCTGCCTTGACCTCCTCGGTCCACAGGCCGGGCTGCGCCGAGGTCGTGGCGATGCCGTCCGGCTTGGCGGCAAGTGCGGAGTTGAAGGCCTCCTTCTGCGCCGCCATGTCGCCACCGCTGAACGAGATCTTGCAGGTCACCTTGAGCTGGTCGCAGGCCTTGGTGGCGCCGGCATTCCAGTCGATCCAGAAGGCATCCGACGGGCCGCCATGCGACAGCAGATAGAACGTCTTCTGGGCGTCCTGCGCCAGCGCCGGCGTACCCAGCGCAACACCGGCGAGAACGGTCGCCGCGGCAGCGATTTTCAACGCGAATTTCAACATTTCTCTTCCTCCCTTGTTTCGTAGCCGAACCGCGCCATCACAGTCCGTTGGCGCGGAATTTCCCGTCGAGGAATTTCTTGGCGCGCGGCACGTCGTCTTCCGAAAGATGTTCGATGATGACCGGGATGTTCGGGTGCTTTTCGGCCAGCCGCTTGAGATAGAGGTCGTAGTTCAGCGAACCGAGACCGGGCGCCGGCAGCTCGATCTCGCCGACGCCGCGGAAAGTGTGGCTTTCCAGCGCGTCCTCGTCGCCGATGTCGGCGTGCTTCTCCGACTTGTCGCCGCCGGAGCGTTTGACGTCCTTGGCGTGGGCTATCTTGATCTTGTCGGTCAGCGTGTCGAACACCTGGTTCAGGATCTGGTCCATCCTGTCGATGTTGTGCGTTTCGAAATAGTTGGTCGGGTCCATCAGCAGGCCGAGGCCTGGGTGGTCGACCTGCGCGAACATCCTCACCGTCTCCTCGACCGAGCCGACGACATTGTTGACATAGGTCTCGAGCAGGAAGACCGCGCCGTGGTCATAGGCGGTCTGGGCAAGGTCGGCGATGACCTTGCGGCATTCCTCAAAACCTTCCTCGGTCTTGTTCTTCGGGTGATGCACCCAGTCGGACTCGGTGTTGTAGGTACCGGTTTCCGAGATCACGTAAGGGGTGCCGAAATGGCGTGCGTTGCGGATGATCTCCTTCAAATAGCCGACGCGCCTCTCGCGCTCGCCCATATCCGGATGGATGATGTTGGTGTAGCCCGATACGCAGCAGATCGGCAGATTGTGGTCGCGGAACGTGTCGCGGACAGTCTTGGCCTTGTCCCTGGTGATCTGTCCGGCGGAAAGGTCGATATCCCTGAAATGCAGGTCAAGCTGCACGGTGTTGAAATCGAGCGCCCGGATCTTCTGCGCGGTCTCCTTGAGGCCATACGGGAAATAACCCGTGAAAATACCTGCCTGCATCATGGTGTGAAGTCCTCCCTGTAAGTGATTCAGTCAGTTGATATTTCGGAAAGTTTGACTGTCCGGCCCTTGTCGATCGAACGATAGCCGGCTTCGACCAGCGCCATAGTCTTGACGTTGTCGGCGACCGACAGCGCCGGCGGCTCGCCCGTCTTGACCGCGTGCTGGAGCTGCTCCATGACGCCGATAAAAGCATGCGGGAACCACATCGTGTCCCAGCTGGGTGTCACCCATTCACCACCGGTAGTCTCGGTCGAGGCATAGGTCAGCGTCGAGGCAGCGCCAGTCGGCCAGCCGATGGTGCCCTTGGCGACGCCCTTGGTGCCGTCGACGCGCCAATTGATGTGCTGGTCGTCCTTGTAGTCCTCCTGGCGCGGACCGGACCAGACATCCTCAAGCGATACGGCAAGCACGCCCGACGGGAACTTGATCGTCGACACGGTGATGCCGTCCGAATGGTCGAAGCGGGTGCGCGGGTCCTTGCGGGTCAGGGTGGTGATCTCCAGGGGATCGCCGAACAGGAACCGCAGTACGTCGAGATGATGGACGCTCATATTGGCGAGCGTCAGCCGGTCATAGTCCTCGAGGAAGCTCTGCCAGTGCGGGATCGCATGCATGTCGATCTGGGCGAAAACGATGTCGCCGAGCGCGCCGCTATCGATGATCTGCTTCAAGACGCGCATCGACTGGTCGTAACGCATGTTCTGGTTGACCGAGAGGATCTTGCCTGCCTTGGCCGCCTCGTCGCGAAGTTTGACGGCCTCTTCAAGGGACAGCGCCAATGGCTTCTGCGCCAGGATCGCCTTGATATGTGCCTGCTTCAGAGCATGGCGGATCAGCGCCGGCTGCTGGTCCGGTGGAAAGGCAAGGTCGATGATCTCGACGTTCTTGTCCTCGATGAGCTGTTCCGGCGTGTCGTGGACGGTTGGGATATCCCAGCGTTTGGCGACCTTCTCGGCGCTGGCCTTGGTCCGCGAGGCAATCGCCACCACGGGGAAACCGGCTTCCTTGTAGGCGGCAAGGTGACATTCGGCCATGATCATGCCGGCGCCGACGCAGCCGATCCTGTATTCCCTGGTGCGGACTTTAACGTCCGGCTCGAAGCCGTTGCCCGCCATTTCTTGGCTTGCCATATGTTCCTCCCGAAGCTCGTTCCTTGCCGCCGCCGTCATCTTGCCAGCGCTCCCCCGCTCTGTCCGAAATAATGCACCCTGCCCGGCTCGCAGGATATCGCCACCATCGCGTCCGGCCTGATGTCCGGCTGGCCGCGCAACAGCGCCCGCAGACGCGCCTGCCCGGCGGCGAGCGTCACAACGGTGTAGCCGCCGAGCGGCTCGACCTCGAACACTCGCGCCGGGCGGCCCGCGCCCCCCTCCGACCAGGCCTTGACCTTGATGTCTTCCGGCCTGAGTCCAATTTCCACGGCATCGGCCGGGGCACCGGCATCCGCGATGCGGATCGTGCCTTCCGCCGCCTCCACGCCTTCGGCGCCGTGCACCGACTTCAATATGTTCATCATCGGCGACCCGAGCAGCCGCGCCACATAGGTGCTGGCTGGCCGGTCATAGATCTCGGCCGGCGCGCCGATCTGCCTGATCTTGCCGTTCTCCAGAATGGCCATTCGGTCGGCGACCGACATCGCTTCTTCCTGGTCGTGCGTGACATAGATCAGCGTCTTGCCGAGCTCGCGCTGGATGCGCTTCAGCTCGACCCGCGTTTCCTCGCGCAGCCGGGCGTCGAGCGCCGAAATCGGGTCGTCCATCAGATAGGCGGCCGGGTCGCGCACCAGCGCACGGGCGATCGCCACGCGCTGCCGCTCGCCGCCTGAAAGCTGTGCCGGCGGCTTGTGCAGGATATGGCCGATATGCAGCTTGGCCGCGACGTCGGCGACGCGCTTTTCGATCTCGGCTTCGGCGACCCGGCGTTCGACCAGCGGAAAGCGGATGTTGGCGCGCGCGCTCATATGCGGAAACAGCGCCAAATTCTGGAACACCATGGCGACGTTGCGCTCGGCCGGCGACACCGTGTTGACCGGCTTTCCGCCGATCAGGATCTCGCCCGCGTCCGGGGTTTCCAGCCCGAGCACCAGACGCAGTATCGTCGACTTGCCCGACAGCGGCGGCCCGAAGAAGCAGAAGAACTCATTGTCGTTGACAGTGAACGAGGCGTCGTCGACGGCGAGCGTGTTGCCGTAGCGTTTGGTCACATTGCGGAAGGCGATATCGGCCATGGTCTCAGCCCGCTCTCAAGGCGAGGCCGGTGACGGCGTCGAAGACACGCACCGCCTCCACCGCAGGTGCGACGACGGTTGTCTGCCCGATCGCCAGCCCGACATCATTGTCGAACACCGCCTTCACCGCAGTCTCGCCGTCGCCAAGGTGGATGATGGTGCGCGCGCCGATCCGCTCGACGAAACTCACCGGCATGGACAGGCCACGGCCGTCTTCAGCCAGCGTCACCTGCTCCGGTCGAAAGCCATAAAACACCTCGCCGCGCATCCTGCGTACGGCATCGGCGATCTCGACCGGCAGCGGCGGTGTCACGCCGAGCGGGCCGAGATCGACGACCAGGCCACGGTCGCTTTCCGCCGGCCAGCCCTTGAGCAGGTTCATGCCCGGCGCGCCGATGAAGCGGGCGACGAAGACATTGGCCGGATCGTTGTAGACTTCCAGTGGCGTGCCGACCTGCTGCAGCACGCCGTGGTCCATCACCGCGATGCGGTCGGCCATGGTCATCGCTTCGAGCTGGTCGTGGGTGACGTAGACCATGGTCTGCCGGAACTGCCGCTGCAACTGCTTCAATTCGGTCCGCATCACCGCCCGGAAGGCGGCATCGACATTGGACAGCGGCTCGTCGAGCAGGAAGATCGCCGGCTCCATGATCGCCGAACGGCCGATCGCCACCCGCTGCAATATGTTGACCGACAGTCTGTCCGCCTTGCGGTCGAGCAGCGGCGTCAGTTGCAGCATCTCGGCAATGGCGCCGACACGGCGGCCGATCTCGGCCTTTGGTGCGCCGCGCATTTTCGGCCCGTAGGCGAGGTTCTGCCGCACGCTCATATGAGTGAAGATCGCATAGTTCTGGAAGACGAAGCCGACGCCGCGCCGCCCCATCGGCACGCCGGCCATGTCGCGCTCGCCGAACATTATCTTGCCGCTGGTCGGCTCTTCCATGCCGGCGATCATGTTCATCGTCGTCGACTTGCCGCAGCCGGACGGCCCCAGCAGCGCCATGAACTCGCCGTCGGCAATGGCCAGGTCCATCGTCTTCAGCGCGGTGAAATCGCCAAATTTCTTGACCAGGTTCTGCAGATGGATGGTGCTCATCAGGCCGCCACCTCGCGTACCCGAGCCATGCGTTTCATGGCAAACACCGCGGCGATGGACAGCACGATCAATATGGCCAGCGCGATTGCCGCCACATAGCCCCAGATCAGGTCCTGGGTGGTGAGCTTGTAGATGTAAACGGAGATGGTTTCGGTAGCGACGCCAGGACCGCCGCCGGTCATGATGTAGAGCGTGTCGAAGATCTTGAAGTTCTCGATCACCCTGATCGCCAGCGCGATGATGATGATCGTCTTCATCTTCGGCAGCACGATGGTGATGAATCGCTGCCAAGGGTTGGCACCGAGCAGCGTCGCCGCCTTGATCTGGTCCTCAGGCACGCCGACCAGGCCGGCAAGCAGGATCAGGAACATCAGCGGCGTCCATTGCCAGATGTCGGCGACCATGACGGCGACGAGCGCCAGCGTCGGGTCCGACAGCCAGGCGATGGTGACGGGAAAGCCTGAGATCGCCGACAGGATGTCGTTGACCGGGCCGCCCGACTGAAACAGCATGAAGAACATGTAGCCGGCCACCGCCGGCACCACCATCATCGGCATCAAGAGGATCGAGTAGAAGATCCGCTTGCCGGGGAACTCGTCCGCAAACAGTGTCGCGAGCGCCAAGCCGAGCAGGAACTCCGCCGGCACGCAGACGATCATGACGATGGCCGTGCGCTTCAGCGCGCTCCAGAAGCGCGCATCGGCGGCAAGGTCGGTGTAGTTGGCGAAACTGTTCCACATCGACCAGGCGTTCCACCAGCCGGTGCCCGACAGCGGCGACCAGTCGGTCAGGCTGATGTAGAGCTGCATCAGGAGCGGGAAGACGGCGATGAACAGCACCAGGATCTGCGCCGGCAGCGTCAGCCGGAAGCCGAGCTTTGCGCCCTCGTCCGGCAGCACCGACGCCGCTTTGGAGGCTTGCATGTCGCCCTCCGAAATCGTCGCAGTCACCGCGCTCATTGCTTGAGCGCCCCGAAGGTCAGTCCGCGCACCAGATGGCGCTGGATGGCGATGCCCATGATGACAGGCGGCACTGCGGCTATCAGGCCGAGCGCCGCCTTGGCGCCGTAGAGTTGGCCGGTCATCGAGGAGGACAGCGAGGCCATGTAGACAGGGACCGTCACCCATTCGCGCGTCGTCAGAAGCAGCGCAATCAGATAGTCCGACCAGTTGAGAATGAAGACGAACAACGCGGCACTGGCCAGCGGCGCGCGCATCATCGGCAGCGTGATGCGGATGAAGACGCGCCACCGCGAGCAGCCCTCGACCAGCGCCGCCTCCTCGATCTCGCGCGGCATGTCGTCGAAGAAGGTCTTCATCAGCCAGAAGGCGAAAGGCAGCGTGACGATGCCGTAGATCAACGACAGCCCCCACCAGCTGTCGGTGAAGTTGAGGAAGGCCGACATGATCATCACCGGGGTCATGACCGCCATCGGCGGAAACAGGCGAAGCTGGATCAGCGCCAGCGGCAGGTTCTGGCCCGAGCCGAAGCGCGACAGACCGTAGGCCGCCGCGGTGCCCGCCGACATGGCGATTGCCGTACCGAATGTGGCCGACAGCAGCGACGACAGGATCGGCTGCAAAGCTGTGCGGTCGAGGGCGACGATCAGATTGTTGGTCGACTCACCGAAGACGAAACGGAAATTGCTGAGTGTCGGGTTCTTCGGCCACCATGTCAGGTCGGCGCCGGTCGCCGACCATTCGGCGATCGGCTTGAACGCCATCGACACCATCCACAGGATCGGCACCAGCGTCACCGCCATCGCCGCAAGGATCGCGGCATAGCGGAATATCTCGAAAGGAACTGAACGCTTCATCTTGCGGCTTTGCTGGGTCCTTCGTTGCCGAGGGGAAGAGCGACCGCTCCTCCCCTTCTTGGTAGGATCCTTGGAAGGATCAGGCGATCGGATCGAGGACGGTCGGCCAGGCCTCCTTGTTGGTCTTGATCGCTTCGAGAAGCTTCTCCTCGCCGGTGCGGCGGGCAATCTTCTTCCACTCGGCCTCGGTGTCGGCCATCGCCTGCTCGGCTGTCTTGGCCTTGGTCAGCGCGGCGACGAGGTTCTCGTCCAGCGCGTTGTGGAAGGCGGTGGCGCCGGGATAGTTGATGGTGGGCACGGTGCGGGCGACCGTCTCGCGCACCACGTCCATGTGGTAGGCGTGGTAGGTCTGGCGAACCAGCGGATCCGAGAAATCCGATAGCCGGAACGGATCGAAGTAGCCGCCCGGATTGGCAGTCATCCAGGCGTAGATGCGGCTTGAGCCCAGCCACTGCAGGAACAGGTAGCAGGCCTCCGGATTCTTGGCTTGCGAGGACACCGACGCCGACAGATTGAGCCACAGCACCGACCGGCTGACCAGCTTGCCGTCGATTTCGCGGCCGGGCGGCAGCATCGAGCCGATCTTGCCGGTGACAGCTGAATCCTTGTTGCCGGCATTGTCGAGGAATTTCGGCAGATTGGAGAAGGCACAGGTCATGGCCGCGCCGCCCTTGGCGAAATTGCCGTACTGCTCCGGCCAGCCCCAGGAGATCGCATCCGGCGAATGGTGCGAAAGCGACGCGATGTACTCGCTGGTCGCCGCGATACCTTGCTCCGAATTGATCAGCGGCTTGCCGGTATCGTCGAACAAGAACTGATTGGGCGAAGCCATTGAGACATAACGCTGATACCAGTTGGTGTAGCCCCAGCCCTGGTTGCGCAGATCGGTCGAGCCGAACAGGCCCTTGTCCGGGCGCTGGAAGAAAGCCGCGATCTCGTCATGCTGCTTCCAGGTCTTCGGCGCCGCCAGTTCATAGCCGTATTTGCCGGAGAAAGCCTTCTTCTCGGCTGCGTCGCCGAACAGATCGGTGCGGTAGACCCAGGTCTGGAAATCGCCATCCAGCGACACGCCGTAGGTCGAGCCGCGATACTGGTTGAGCAGCGAGACGCCCTTGGCGCCGTCGACATAGCCGCGCTCGGGATCATCCCATTCCGGCTTGTATTGCGCGACGAAGTCGTCGAGCTTGAGGATGCCGCCGGTTTCGGCGAGGTCGCCAAGGCGGTTCCATTCGACCGCGTAGATGTCATACGCCCCACCCTTGGTGGAGATGTCCTGCATCGTCTTGGTAAATTCCTGGCCGTTCGGCACACCGACGATTTCCAACGGAATGCCGGTTTCCTTCTCCCAGAGATCCTTGATCGACGGCGCGCCGGCCGGAAACGGCTGGGTTAGCTGGCCGATCGAGCCGTCGGACAGGCCAAGCACGATCTTGGCCGGCGCCTTGCCGGCGCCCTTCATCGCCTTGGCCGCCTCAATGGCGCGACCCTCGGGCGTGTCGGCGCCATACTGATAGCGCTCCGAACCGTCGAAACCCGTCGGGCCACCGATCATGCCGGGCGCCAGGGCATCGGCGGCATAGGCACGGCTTGGACGAATGAATTTCGGCGCAATACCTGCGGCGGCAACAAGGACTGCCGCCTTTCCACCGGACGCCAGCAAATGGCGCCGCGACACGCGGATCAAATTCGACATTGGAACTCCTCCCTCAGGGCCTTGTTCCTCCACGGCCCTTATGATGGATATTGACGGAACTATAGGAAGCCTGTCAACATCATAAATAATCAATACACCTCATAACATCTCATGGGAGGGGAAGGATGGCGTCTATCAAGGCTCTCACACTGAAGCCGGTGCTTGAATTTGAGGGAGCCCGGCTGCCCACCTCCCCGCTTTGGTCCGCTTGGGCATTTTGGTGTAGCGCAACGGCTTGCACATCGGCCAAGGCCAGTTACATCATTTCCCATCAGAATCGCGGACGGCGATGAAGCCGCTCTGCGACATCGGACCCATGAAATGTGCGTAATCTCGATGCGCCCCTGGCGCGTTTTGGAATGAGGTGATCGACAGTGCGGTCCACCCTGACAGACATAGCCCGGGAGGCCGGCGTTTCGGCCGCCACGGTCGACCGTGTGCTCAACAACCGCGCCGGGGTTCGGGCGCGCACCCGCGAGGTCGTGCTCGAAACGGCACAGCGGCTTGGCTATATCGCTGAAAATTCGAACAATCCGAACCAGCGCAACGCGGTTACTGGCGAGGTCATACGGCTGGATTTCGCCCTGCCCGCCGGCACCAATTCCTTCATCAAGATGCTACACCGCCAGATCGAGGCGCAGGCGCAGGCGCGGCCCGACCTCGACGTCCGCGTCGCTACCATCGAAGGTTTCAATCCGGACCGGCTTGCGCGTCTGCTGCAGGAACTGCACGGGCAGACGCAGGGCGTCGGCGTGATCGCGCTCGACCATCCAACGGTCCGCGAGGCGATCCGCTCGCTTTCGGCCAGCGGCGTCAGGGTCGTCACCATCGCTTCCGACATCCTGCATGTGCCGAGGGTTGCCTATATCGGCATCGACAACCGCGCCGCCGGCCGGCTCGCCGGCTACCTGCTCAACCGCTTCATGGGCGCAGGGCGTCCGGGCAAGGTCGCGCTGTTCGCCGGTTCGCTCTCCTACCGCGGCCACGAGGAGCGCGAGATGGGCTTCCGCCACATACTGGCGGAAGAATCGCCCAATCTGCAGATCGTCGAGATGCGCGAAATGCTCGACGACCGGGAAAAAGCCTATTCGGAGGCCTCCGCCCTGCTCGACCGGCACCCGGACCTGGCCGCCATCTACAATGTCGGCGCCGGCAACACCGGCATCGCCCGCGCCCTCAAGGAGCGCGGGCGTGCGCTGTCGACGGTCTTTCTCGGCCATGAGGTGACGGAAGGCACCAAGGAGCTTCTGCTCGACGGCACGCTGGACGCGGTCATCGACCAGAACCCGCGCGTAGAGGCCCGCGAGGCGCTCAACACCTTGACCCATGCGGTCAGGGGCTTGCCTTACGAACTGCACCAGCCACGGCTGCAAGTGATCTTCAGGGAAAGCATCCCGGAGATCTGAACCAGGTGAAGAAGCACGGGTGCGTCACAAATTCATAATCGCTCGGGCGAGATTTTGGCGGCCAGATCAAGGGTCCGACCGAGAATCTTCGATCAGGCTCAGACCTGCAAAATTAAATTGACTATTATCATCATGTTTTAATAAGTATCCCTGCCCGGCCCGTGTGTCGAGGCTTCTCCATCATGCCAGCCAGGGCCAACGGCCGCCGCCAGCAATCTTTGCTTTTCCCGGGGCTGCACGCATGAAACAGACAAGCAACAAGACCTTGATGGCGAGCACCGCGCTCGCCTTCGCGCTCGGCCTGTGTGCCGCGCCGCTGGCCGCCGCGCAGGAGCCGGAGAAGAACGGCGCCGCCGCCAAGGCCGATCGGCCGGTCAAGGTCGCCCAGCAGGCTAGAACTGGGCAGAACGAGCCGACCGTGCTCGACCTGATCACCATCTCGGCGACGATGATCAAGACGGCGATCATCGAATCGATGGCCGCCATCAGCGCCGTCGATCAGGAAGAGCTCGAACGCATCCAGCCTGACACCGCCGCCGACATGTTCCGCACCACGCCCGGCGTTGCCGCTTCGATGAACGGCGACGATCCGGCAACCGCCATCAACATTCGCGGCCTCGAACAATATGGCCGCGTGGTGGTGACGCTCGACGGCGCCCGCCAGGATTACTGGCGCGTCGGCCACGGCTCGGGCTCGTTCTATGTCGAGCCGGAACTAATCAAAGAAGCGACCGTCATTCGCGGCCCGGTCTCGAACGCCTACGGCTCGGGCGGCATCGGCGGCGTTGTCTCCTTCGAAACCAGGGATGCCGGCGATTTCCTCAAGCAGGAGGAACGCTGGGCGCTGAGCGAGAAGCTGGGCTATGAGGATAATGGCGACGGCTTCACCACCAGCACCACCGGCGCCTACCGTTTCAGCGACGACGCCGACATCATCGGCAACCTCATTTATCGCGACCGCGACAGCTACACCGATGGCAATGGCGACGCCGTGCCATGGACCGGCGAGAGCATCACCAGCGGCTATATGAAGGCGACCCTGCGGCCGGCCGACGGTCACGAGCTCAAGCTCGGCGCGATCCTGCAGCACTACAATGACCAGATCACCGGATCGAGCGGCTCGACCTCGCCAACGCTGAGCCGCTACGACACCGACACGACCAACCAGACCTACACGGCTGCTTATATGTGGAGGCCGGACGACAACGAACTGATCGACCTCAGTGTCAACGCATACCACAACCGCACGCGCGCCGAGCAGACGCAGGTCTGGCCGGCAACGGCGATCGGCAACTTCCGCTATTACGACGTCGCCACGACCGGCTTCAACCTGAAGAACTCCTCGCGTTTCGACGCCTGGGAGTTGGCACATACCCTCACCTACGGCCTCGACTACTACTATCTGGAGGCCACGTCGGAGGCCGCGCATTTCGGTTCGGGCGAGCAGCAGGGTTATGGCGGCTTCCTGCAATGGCAGGGCGACTACAGCGACTGGCTGCAGCTCATCGCCGCCATGCGCTATGACGGCTACCAGCTCGACGGCAAAACGAAGACCGTGCCGCCGGCGGAAGCCTCGATTTCGGGCGATCGCTGGTCGCCTCGCCTCACCGTCGGCGTGACGCCGTTGGATGGCTTCCAGCTCTACGGCACCTATTCGGAAGGCTACCGGGCACCAGGCCTGCAGGACGTCTATCGCGGTGGCGGCGCGCATGGCGGCGGCGACAGTTACCAGCCTAACCTGCTTCTGCAGCCCGAAACGGCGAAGAACTGGGAAGCCGGGATCAATCTGAGATATGACGATGTGCTGGCCGCAGGCGACCTTTTTCGTGCCAAGGTCAACGTCTTCCACACCGCCGTCGAAGACTATATCGACGTCGACCTCACCGTTTTGCCGCGTATGGCGATCAACATCGGCGACGCGCGGCTGAAGGGCGTCGAGGCCGAAGCCGTCTACGACTATGGCTGGGGGTTCGCGAACCTCGCCGGCGCCCTGATCGACGCCAAGGTCGTCAGCGGCGTCTATTCCGGCCAGACGCTGAACAACACGCCGCTCGACCGCTTCTCGGCGACCGTCGGCTTCCGCATGCTGGAAGACCAGCTCACCGTCGGTGCGCAATATCTCAGCGTCGGCAAGATCACCCGGACAAGCCGCACCAATCCCGACGCGCCGGTCGTGGTCGATGACGGCTTCGACCTGGTCAACGTCTTTGCCAACTGGCGCATCAACGACTACGCCAAGCTCGATTTCAGCGTCGATAACGTCTTCAACACCGCCTACACCGACCCGCAAAGCGCCTGGTCGACGACGGCGGCGACGGAACAGGGCAAGGGCCGCACCTTCAAGGTGGCGCTCACAGGCAGGATCGGAGGTTGAGAATGAGGGAAGCTTCAGTGAGCGGACTGGCCTGCGAAGCGCGCTTGAACCTGCGCAACCTGCCGCATTACATCGACCGCATCAGCGACAGGCTGCAGAGCTTCGATGCCGATGCCTCGCGGGAGGGGCAGCGGCTCGACTTCCGCTTCGCCTTCGGCGACGCGTCCCTTGACATGGAGCGGCTGGTGATGCGGGCCAACGCCGCCGACCGCGATGGGCTGGCCCGCATCAAGGACCTGCTGGCCACCGCCGTAGAGGTATATGCCAAGGAAGAAAGTCCCGAGATCGTCTGGACCGGCGATCTCGCCGAAGAAACCCGCCTCGCGCAGTTCCGTGAGATGGTCGTCACCCAGGTCGGCGACCTGACGCGGCATATGCGCCGCATCCGCTTCGCCGGCGAGGATCTCTCTCGTTTTGCGAAATTCGGCGGCATGCATATCCGCATGCTGTTTCCGACCAGGGACGTCCCCGATCCGCTCTGGCCCGTGCTCGGCAGCAATGGCCTCCCGGCATGGCCCTCGGACGACAGGCGCCCGGCAGCGCGCGTCTACACCATCCGGGCCCTCGACGTCGAAATGGGCATCATCGAGGTCGACTTCCTCATCCACCCCGGCGACAGCGTCGGCGCCCGCTGGGCCATGCAGGCGGCGCCCGGCATGAAGATCGGCATGATGGGGCCGGTCGGCCGTCGGGTGCGACCGGCGTCCTGGTATCTCATGGGCGCCGACGAAACCGGCCTGCCGGCGCTGGCTCGCATGCTGGAGACTCTGCCCGCCGAGACCAAAGGCGTGGCCTTCATAGAGATCGCCGACGATGGCGAACGGCAGGTCGTCGACAACGCAACCGGAATAGAGGTGCACTGGCTGCCGAGAAATGGGGTGCCAGCCGGGCTCGACGACAGGCTGGCGCGCGCCATCCGGTCAGTCGCATGGCCGACCGGTTCGGCATTCGGCTGGTTTGCGGCCGAAGCGGCAGCCGCCACGACGGTGCGCGAACACTGGCGCGGCACGCTGGCGCTCGGTCGCAACGAAACACTGGCGGCAGCCTACTGGCGGCGGGGCGCGGCGGGACTGATGGCCGGCTAGAGCTTGCTCACCATCGCTTGCGCATCTTCGCCCAGACCGATTGCGATCCGGTCGCCGGAGACAATGCCTGACACGTCGCAGACAACCAGCGGCATGCTGATTTCGTAGAGGAATTCGGCAACGATGGCGCCGACGGCAAGGATCGGGTCCGGCCGCTCCAGGATAATGCCGGCCGGCGCCGTGCCTCTGCGGATCGCTTCGGCCAGAACCGAAGACGAGGACGACGACCCTCGCCCGCTCGGCATCACCAGGATCTTGCGGGCGATATTGCCGCCCAGGTCCGGATGCGAATGGTCGATGATGTCGCCCGTTTCGACGTCGATCCCGCCCCAGAAGCTGAGCGCCTGCGAAAGCACCAGCGCTGGGCCTTGTGCCGAGCCGGAAAGGTGGAATGTACCGGTTCTGGCCGGCGTCTTCATGGCGCGCCTCGCACGACGCGGCCGGCCGCAGCCGAGCGGACGCAGTCTTCCATGTCACCGAAGGCCACCGAGACACCGATATTGCCAGGTGCGTAATGCGCCCATTTGCCCGAATTGGTCATCACCACGCCATCGAGACGCTCGAGGATCGACGTGACATAGGTGCAGGTGTCGGTGACCGGGACAAGGCCGAAGGCTTCCATGCCGGCCAGTGCGCCTTCGTCCTGCAGCCGCGTCAGCGTCGCGCGCCCTGTGTTGACATAGATCGGGACACCTTTGCCTGGACCGACTTCGCGCAGCAGCGGCAACAGGCGCATCCACTCTTCATGGGAGAAATGCGGCGTGCCTAACGACACGGCTGCGAGCTGCACGCCGTCGGGAACGCTCGACAGCCTGGCCAGCGCATGGTGGATGTCAGCGCGAGAGATCCGGATTTTTTCCTCCGGCGCCAGGCCGTGCAACGCCTCATCCGGCGTCTCCGCCTCCGGCGTGATGCCGACGGCATGAAACAGCGCCACGGCACCCGTCGTTGCTGCCGCCGCCCCCAGCGCCTTCAATTGGTCCTCGTCGCGCGGCTGCGGCAGGCCCGATATGACAGGGATGCGGTCGCCAGCCCTTTGCCCGATGATCAGCCCGACGCCGACAAACAGAGCGTCGCTTGGCTCGAAAGCAGCGTCAGTCAGCTCGAACAGGACCTGGCCTCGTCGATTTTCACTCAGATGCAGCCCCCATGCCGGCGCGCGCCCGGTCATTGCGCAGCACAAATCGATAAAATCGCCATAGCGGTTGGTCCGCGCGCCGATCACCGAATTGGCAAAGACGATGGCGTTGGATTCACCCCAGGCGATCTGCTCGCCGAACCTTGGCCGGAACCGGGTCTGATAGGGTGCGCAGGTGAAGGTCGCCTGGCAGCCGAGTTCCAGATGCGCCTTCATCAGGCGTCGCGCCGGCGTTTCTTGCGACACCGGCATCTTCACCAATCCGGGATGGATGAGGTCGAACGAACCGACATTCAGCGTCGTCGGCACCCGAACGCGGCCGCCGCCCTCGATCAGCCTTTCGACGAAATCGAGGCTGGCCTGGCCGTGATAGAGGCAGCCGTCGATATGGGCACCGGCAATGTCCAGCAACTTGCGCGCGCCGACCGCCTTCGAAAAGGCAACCAGGATCGTCATGGCGGCAGCCGCTGCCGAGCCTTGCTCGCCATGCAGCATCGACTGGTCGCCCGCCGTCAATTCCAGCGTCATCGGCAATATTCCCGAGCCCGCACTATGCCGATCAAGCACTCCCTGATTACGGAGCGTCTGGCAAGACAGAGCTTTGGATCTCTTCTACTTCGCAGCCGTCAGCAGACCAGACGTTCACAGCTCATCGCGAAGCAAGAGAGAGACGCGAAGCACGGTCGCAGAGCGGGCGATCCGCGGCGGAAACGGCGCTATTCCTTCGGCGCTATTCCTTCTGGGACGGTCCGTCGGCCGCGCTGCGGTCACCATCTGCAGAATGCGGCAGGATGCCGAAATCGCGCGACTTGGTCCCATGCGCCGCCGTCAGGAAACCATCGGCTGTGAGACCTCGCCTCAAAAGCTCACGTACCGCGGCCGACCGGCTCGGCATGTGCTTGTCGAAGCGCCAGTTCTCCAACGCCGCCAGTTCATCGACGGTCAGCATGATCTGCAATCGTTCCGGGCGTTCCAGTTCGGACATCTCGGCCTCCTGTCACACCAGCCTAAATGCAGCTGAGTTAGTGTGTTCCTAATTTTCTGTAGAGTTAGGTACGTGAGCAGAATGCGTCAAGGCCTTCGGATCAGCGAGTCATGCAGAAGTCAGATGAAGCGGATCAAGCGTCAGATAGGCAATCAACAAAATACGCTAACTATTTGACATGAAATGAGTTTTTAAGGAATTTCGCTTGCCAATCGCGAATCCTGGGCGCATCGTGGAACATGAGGGACAAACCGCTCCTGAAGGGAAGGTTTTCCATGCGCTACGGATTTTCGGTTCGCCTGCACGAGGACGTCAGTTCCCGAGTTCGGGCTGTATTGCGGTCCGGGATTGCCATCAATCTGACTGCTGTCGCCGAAGCCGCGCGACTGCAGAACCTCGCCGAGAATGTTGCGCGCGAGGACATCGAATGGCTCGTCATGCAAGCAGCCCAGCTCTACGGGGCGGCTATCGAGTTCGACGGCTTCGCGGAAACCGATCTGGCGGAGTTTGCGTGCCCTCAGCTGATGCAAAGCAGCCCCGCCGCGGGTTGGGACTCCCTGGAAGACGAAGCGTCCGCTTCGCCGGATCCTGGCCGTCAAACACACTGAGCGCGTGTGAGCCCCGCCATGCTGCCGCCACGTGCTCGGAAAAAAGCCCGCCGCAATGGCGGGCTTTGGACTGCTGGAGCTTTGGTGGACGAAGGCCTCTCGGCCCGGTCCGACATTCATCCGATGTATTCGCCTTAGCGGCGGGCGATCAGCAGGCACAATTGGCGCAGATCGCTGTCGTAAGTGCCTTCGCTGCTGAGCACGTCAACGCAGCGCTTCTTCATCCTGGCCAACTTGTCGCCCGCCATGTCGGCAACGACCTGGGGCAAGCTGGGATTGCTGGGGTTGCTGGGGTTGCTGGGATTGGACGGACTGCCCGGGTTGGACGGATTGCTCGGATTGGTGCCACCACCGATCCCGACACCGGCGCCGACATTGATGCCGCTGCCGATCCCGACCCCCGTGCCAGCCCTAACGCCGCTGCCGATACCTACCCCCGCGCCGGCAGCAATGCCACCGGAACCGCCGATCGTCGCGCCGGCACCGGCGTTGATGCCGCTTCTGCCCCCGACCGATGCGCCGGCGCCCGCCGCGATTCCGCTGGAACCGCCAACCGTCGCGCCGGCACCGGCGTTGATGCCGCTACTGCCGCCCAACGACGCACCGAGGCCTGCCTTGATGCCGCCGCTGCCGCCAACCGTCGCGCCGGCACCGGCGTTGATGCCGCCGCGACCGCCAACCGTCGCGCCGAGGCCGGCTTTGATGCCGCCGTTGCCGCCGATGGATGTTCCAACACCAACGGCAATTCCGTCCGCGGCATTCACGGGCATCGAGAGCATGAAAATAACTGCGCTGCCTGCCACCGCATCGGTGATTGTTTTGATTAAGGTGGTCATAACACTCTCCTTGCTGTAGTTGCGCTGAACAGCCCGCGACGTCGCCGGTTGCATACCTACTAATTTGCAAGAAGATGATCGGTTTCGTTGCCGATCAGCTCGCTGGCCTCATGGTATATTTTCAAATAACAGCCGCGTGAAATTTGTAGTGAAATTTTCCGAAAGTTTTACTTGGGATGGTCTCTACCAATTGAAGCGATGCGAGACTCAGCTGATGGCGCCGCAATAGACGAACGTTGCGACGGTCGGCGGCCAAAGAAGGCGAATTCCTAATCAGCAAACCACAACATCAAACCTACCTACGGTAATAGAACAAGGGGGGCCGAGAAGATCCGCGCTGCGCGGGTTTGCTTCACTGTGCTGCGTCATTTTTGCCGGAACCTTTCCATCACCCGGGTTGTTTTTTCTGTAGTCGCCACATGATGATAACCCAATGATGGAGATCAACATGCTTACGAAAATCGTGACAGCTTCCATACTTGCAGCCGGTCTGGCGACCGCGGCGATGGCCCAGAACGCCGGGTCGGACAACAATGCGCCTGGCAGCGAGAAGAGCATCGTCGTCCAGCCCAAGCCGAACGGTATTGACCCTGGCACGACCCGCAGCACGATGGGCACGACGGGTACCATGAACTCCAATGCGGATGAAAACTGCCCTGCAACCCCGCAAGGAGCTCAACCCGATGCATCCAACAAGCCTGCCGGGACGGTTTCACCGACTGTCAACGACAACAATTGCGGTAAGTAGTTAGCCGCGCCAATCGGGCTTGCCATCGCGGGCTTGCGGCAGCAGGACCGGTCAGGACTGGTTTTGCTGCCGATCATGGAACGATGTATGGGCCGACCACCCGCGAGATCCAGCGTTGGAATCAAATCCGCTTGCGTTCACGCTTTACGTGGTCGCGCCTTGGATTTGCTTCCGTCCTTGCTGGCGGCCGGCCTAGGCTGGCGTGCTTTCGGCTTCGGTCGGCTGGCGGTCTCCGGCGCGGCGGTTTCTGCGTCGATTTCGGCGGTAGCCTGATCCCAATGCTGCTGATGCGCCCCGTCGGGCCTGCCTGCCTGTTCCCAGATCGCGTGTGCTCGCTGGCGAATCCGTTCCTGCCTGTCCGTCATTGTTGCCTCCGTCGGCTCGGTTGATGCGTAAGCAACCTTGTTCTAGCTGAAATTTCGACCGGGGTCTTGAGCGGCAGGCGACACCGTCATTGAACCTCTCTGTCACACAGGACGGCGACCCCGAGGAGCGCCGCCTTCTTGATGATCAGCCCTTCAAGGTCCGCGTCCGAGCGCTCGGTTCCGGTGCGTTCGCGCAACAGTGCTATCGCCGCCTTCATCGACAGCAGGCCATCGCCTCGTTCAGCAAGCAGTTTGTCGACGGCTGCGGCCACGTTGACCGGCTCGACATGCGGCAGCATGGGAGTGGCTCCTTTCCTTGTTTCGAGACGACAGCGGCTCCATCCCGATCCCTCGGGATGGAGCTCTCATTTGATAATTTAGGCCATGACCTTCCAAATCCGGTTCGCGGTTTGGCAACGCCGATCACTCGATGACCTGCACGATCTTGCGGGTGTCTGGGTCGACGAGCACGGTGCGATTGCCGACGACGACGTATCTGTACCGCACGTCTGGAACATCGATCGGTTGCAGCTCAACCGTATCGGGCAACGTGGAACCGATATTGAGCTCCACCCCCAGAAGACTGATCGACGCCAGCGGGTGCTTGTGGACGTATTCGCGGATGACCGTCTGCTGTTTGGGCGTGACAATCACCTGGTCCGCGGTGGCCACGCCGACGCCGGCAAGCAACGCCAATCCCGCCGCAGCAGGAACAAGGTGGATTTTCATCGTCTACTCCTGTTGTTACGGGCCTCGCCCTTACAATTGCGACGCGGCATTCCGGTCGAAGCGGCGAACCCTCTAGGCAAACGCCCACGCCACCTTGTTGTTCCGTAAGTGGCGGCTAATCGAACAGCGGTGAAGTGCCCGCGCGATGCGGCGAATGGACTGCGAATGAGCTTGCGGTGGCCCGCGTCGCAAGACGCGGGCCGATCGGTTTCCCGATCAGCAGCGATACCGGAGGGGGGTGATATCTACTGCGTCTGAAATAACATTTAGGACAAGCTAATGTTCCTCAGCGAGTGCAACAAACCTGCCGGCGCGAGCGGCGCGAAGTTGCCGCTCGTCGCTGCTACTGCTTTGGCGGCTGTGGCGGCACCTCGCCGGGCTTGATCACCGGGGTCTTGCCCTCATCCGGCGGTGGCGCCGCCATGCCCTGATCGCCCGTTGGCGGCGGCTTCAGGACCCCACCGCATGGCTCGAGCGTATCGGACAAATTGTTGCCGGCCGGCTTCTGCTGTTGGCTGTTCTGGTCCGGCGGCTCGACTTTGCAGCGGTCGGATTGCGCCTGTTCGCCCGGCTGCGCGGCCGCCGGCACCGCCAGCAGCAGCGCACCTAACATGTACGGCAAGAAAATGAGCGGTCTCATGTCGAGCTCCTTTCGCGCCAGTATCTTCTGAATGTGAAGGCGGGCCGGCGCGATTGGTTCCGTCGTGCGGCAATGCGCGCGGACCGCAGCGGCCCGGAACCGGCTGCCAGACTTATGAGTTCAACCACTGAGCCAATTCAGGGCCGCTGACATTATGGAGAACCGGCGATGGAACCGCGCAGCAAAGAACGAACCGACGACGAGACGGAGAGCCCGACGATCCAGCAGCAGGACTGGGATGCCATCCGGAGCGGGAGAATCCTCCCTGACGGCGTGCCGCAAAACGGCGATATTCGCTATGACGTCGAGAAGAGCGGCGAACTGCCGGAGGAGGACGACGATAACGCTTACCAGGACAGCGACGAGGCCTTGCCGGACGATACGGATGAACGTGTCATTTCGCGCGATCTCGCACGCGAAGGTGGCCCTTTCGACGAGGAATGAGCCGCCGCCTGCTTTCAATTCGGGAGGTCGAAGAGCGGCTCCTGGCAGCGATAGACCAGACATTGACCGTCACGCGTCTTGATATACGCGGCGCGCGGCACCTGCGGCCAGTCGCATTCATTGCCGAATTGGCGGACGTAACGGTCGTAGGTGTTCTGGCCGGTGGTGAGCACGACAGAGCGATGCCTCTGGATCAGACGCTGCGTCTGTTCGCATGTCATCGCGCGGCTGTCCGGCCGCGCGTCGGCCGTTGCGGCAAACAGAAGCGCCCCGGCTGTCAGGACTGCCGCTTGTGTCTGGACCTTGGCAAGCATGACACCATCTCCCATGCCTAACGCGCATCTTGGTCGGGCAGCGCCGGATCGAGCCGCCCTGTCGCGAAAGAAAGATCGTACAGAATGCGAGCAAAAATGCAAAAAGCCCGCCGCACCTTTCGGCGCGGCGGGCTCCAACTGAACGTCACTATTTCGGCGGGCTTGGGCGGCTTATTCCTCCTTCACCGGCCCGAACCGGCGCACGATAACCTCGAAGACGATGTCCGAGATCCACATCGCCGAGACGCCGATGAGGAACGCCGCGGCCAGCGTCGTGGTGTCGTCGTCCGGAGAAGGAATGGGCAGGCCGGCGGCGCGGAAATAATGCACGACCGGCAGCGTCAGATAGGCCGCCGCCAGCGCGCCGCAGATCGGCGAGGCCACCATTTCGCGGACCTTGTAGCGATGGCGCGACAAGGCCCGCAAAATGCCGCCGGACAGGCCGGCGACCAACACCGGCGCCTTGATGCCCAGGACGTCGAGCAATTCGTGCATCATGGCGTCCACCCGCACCATCTGGCGCCCTGCCCGTTGAAGGCGTTCATCTCGTCGAGCTCGGGCCGGCTCATGGCGGCAACGACCGGGGAGGATGGCCGGCGCGGCTGGTTGTGGTCGCACCAGACCTGGCGCGGATTGCCGGCCGGCGCGGTTGTCGTGCAGCCGGCGAGCACCACGCAGAGGATCAGCGCCTTGCCCATTTCTCAGCCTCCGCCCTTGCTGCCGCATCGGCCATGCCGGCGGCCTTGCGCTCTTCGGCGGCGGCCTCGCGCCTCATTTCCAGACGATCCTCGGCGGCCGCGACTTTTGCCTCTGCCTGTTTGACCGCCTCCTTCCTCGCCCGGTTGATGCCGCCGGCAACGTAAAGGCCGATGCCGCCCGCCACAGCAGCGAATGCCGTCATGACGACCCTGTTGCCGATGATGGCGCTGAGAATGCTGAGAAGCGCTGCCATAACAAGTCCTCCGCGCGGCGGCGGCGCAGGAACTCGGTCAAAACGCCGTTGATCACAAGAAACCAGGGGAACCATTCCCCCGGAACGACCGGCGAAAGAACCTGCGGGTCGACATAGGTGACGATAGTCGCGATGACGCCGATGGCCGCCTGAAGCCGCGCCCAGAATATTGTCTCGCTGTCGCGGAAAAAGCTCTTGATCCGGGTCCACATGTCATTTCCTTCCGAATAGCTTGAGGATGGCTGATAATTTGAGGATGGCGGCGATCAGCGCTGCCCAGAAGCCGGGCCTGGCGACAGCCACGGGAGGCCCAGAGGGCGTAGCGGTCGCTTGTGGAACGGCAATTGGCTTGGCGGGCTCTGGCGGGACTGCAGGGGTGACCGCCGATGACACCGGACCGGCAGACGGCCAGGGCGTGTCCTTGATGCGCGACCATTTGCGATAGGCCTCGGCAAGCCTGGTATCGTAGGCGTTCTTGCGATAGCCGGCGCCGTTGTAGCCCTTGGCGAATCCCGACCAGTCATGATTGCGCAGATTGTCGTCGAGCCGCTTCTCGACGATGAAATCGATCGCCGCGCCGAGCTGCAGCGCCTCGTCCGCCATCATCGCCTCGGCCATCGCCTGCACGGTAAGGAAGCCTGCCGCCTTGAAATTCTCGCCGAGGACCTGGCCCAAGCCCCACGAAGCGGATTTGAGCGCCGCGGTTTCGTCGATCGCACAAGCTGCCCTGAGCCGTGGGTAGCTATCCCTGGGATAGGGCTTTGCGCCCCACTTCGGATAAGCGAGGCCGGCGGCTACCGCTTGTGCCCGCTTGGCACCCGACAGGTTGCGGTAGAAGACGTGCGGTTCGAACAGGATGACCGGCCGGCCAACGGCGTCGAAGCCGTGCCCGCTGGTCTCGACATCGAGGAACGCGTGCATCTCGTCCTCGCCGACGCCGATCCGGGCACCGAGTTTCGGCAAGTCTATATCATCGAGGCGCCTGGCGGCGCCCCTGAACGTCATGTCCATGGGCAGTCCTTTCCGCCCTCGCGGGCAAGGTTTTGAGGTTGAAAAAGCAGATGCGCGGCGGCAAAGCAGAATTTGGCGGCAGCCCGCGCCGATGTGGCAAGGAAGGTTGATGTTTTCGACCCGCCGTGTGAAATGGCCGCGGGATGGTGCACATGTCTGATGATGAACAAACCGCTGCGGCACGCTGGTCGGTGAAGTCCGAGCTCCGCGCCGTCGCTCGCGACAAGCCGTTGCTCGCGGTGCTGGCGGCGATCCTCTGTCTCTATTGTGCGTTTATCGCCGGACCGATCGTCTATGCGGTGCTGGCCATCAACGGCATTGCGGATTTCTTCAAATGAAGCCGGTTCCGGCGATATCGCTGCGGTCAGGCGCGCTGCGTTTTCGGCCCCGAAATTGCTTGGCCTGGATGAAATTGCCTAGCCGGGATGAAACTGTTCCCGTCTATCGTTCGTAGCTTTAGCGGGAGGACACGTGACGATAAGAATCAGGCTTCCGGGCGGCACCTTGAAGATCAAGAAAAGGAGCGAGCTGCGGCGCCGCGAGCAGAACCGCGAGGTGCCGGTTTGGCAGGTCGGCAATTACTTCGTCATCTGGTGGCCGAGCGGCGTGTCCGATCGCCCATCCTCGCCCAGAAAATCCTCGCCCAGGAAATAGCCCGCGCACCCGACGATCCCGACTGGGCATGCCGCCTCGGTGATCAGGAACCGCCGTGCGCGCCAAAACCTCAAAGCCGCTCGACTAGTCCCAGAAATAGTCAGCGGGCAGGCATTGACTCTTCCGCAGCGGAAGGTCTCTGATGCTGCATTGCACAATTTGGGGCGGCGGAAGCGATGGCAGTGCGTATCAGAATGCCGGGCGGCACGCTGAAGGTGAAGGTGTACCGCGAATTGCGCGAACGCGAACGCGCCCGCCGCATACCCGTCGTCAAGATCGGCCGGATCTATTTCACCTGGTGGTCGAACCGCCAGCGCCTGGTTGACGATCAGTCGCCAGGGTGACGCATGAATTTTTTCGGCTGCCATGCGCCTGGGAAGCCCGCCCCGACCTCCGCCGGCCAGCTTGCAAAATAAGTTGATGATCCTGCTGTTGACTCTCCCGTAACGGAAGGTCTCTACTTACCGCATTGCACGAAAATTGCTGCGTTGCACAACGGGAGTTGGACCGATGGCAGTGCGTATCAGGTTGCCTGGCGGCACTCTGAAGATGAAGACCTATCGTGAGTTGCGGGCCAGGGAACGCGACCGCCGCGTGCCTGTGATGAAGATGGGCTCGCTGTATTTTGTCTGGTGGTCGAAAAGCCAGGACCTGCATCAGAAACCGCAGGACAGCAGACGGTAGCGGCTCCGCCGGCGGCGGGTCCGCGTCGGCGATGAACCCTGGCAATTCCGAAATACCGCCCAGCTGTAGGATTTCTGGTCGGCCTGCTGTGCCATTGTTGGTGCGCACAGCATCCCGAGCGGCCTCGCAGAGCAATTCTTCTGACGAACTTTTCGGCGATTTTCAAATGGCCTCCAGACTGGCGGACACGCGCGTTTGCAAGCTTGCAAACCGCCGCCGCTTGTCGCAAATAATTGTCCGCGGGCGGGCGATCAGGAGTCATCCATTGATGAATGTCCAATCGCGCATGCATGCTTTCCTTCGCTCAAGCCCCCTCCGATATTATTTTCACCTCGCAAAGGCTCGCCTTGCCGGGTCTCCGCAATCAGACGAAAGTGTAATCCTGTCGCAGATTGTTGGCCAAAGCCCGAAAACGTTCTTGGAATTTGGTTTCCATCCGACGGAGTACAACTGCATTGGGCTTAGTGAATTCAGGGGTCTGCTCGTCGACGGCGACGCAACGACCGTGCGGTTGGCGCGCTCGCTGCTTCCAAAGCGGATTGAAGTGCGCCAGAGCTTCATTGATCTCAACAACATCGAAAGTCTCGCCACGCATTTTCCGCAACTTGGAGTGCTTTCCGTCGATGTCGATGGAAACGACTACTGGTTTCTGCAAGCCTTGCTGCCAGTGCGCCCGGCCATCATTGTCGCGGAGTACAATGCCAGCTTCGGGCTCAACCCCGTCACCGTGCCATACGATCCGTCGTTCGATAGGGCCGCAAAGCACGAAAGCGGTTGGTATCACGGCGCCTCGATCACCGCTCTGACGCAGCTCTGCAATAGTCACGGCTACAAACTCGTCGCTGTCTCGGCGGCTGGCGGCAACCTGTTCTTCTTGCCGCAGACTGTGGCCTTGCCCGGACTAGAGCCTGTGGAGGCGTACCGCGAGAGTGCACTTCGCAACGGCTGGTCAGGAACCACGGCGAAGGAGCAATGGGAGCGGATCAAGCACATGCCCTTCGTGACAGTGAGCTAACCGTGTGATGAGCATTAACCCAAAGGCATCATTTCACGACCCGGTCAGGCCGCACCAGGGCGTCAGCAGGGACGTCGGTTCGCACTATGGAACCGGCGGAGATAATCGCCCGATCGCCGATCGTGACACCCTTCATGATCATGGCACTGTTCCCAATCCAGACATCGTCTCCAATCACGATCGGAGCGGAGCGGATGCCAGGGTCGACTCTAGGATGGCCCCGCTTGAAGATGGCTTGCATCTGCGCGAAGCGCTTCTTCGGGTCCATAGGATGCGAGTTGGTGTCGTGGATCGCCACACCCCATGAGACGTGTACCCGCTTTCCGATCTTGATCCCCACCGGGTCTGACGACCAAATCGTCGAGCTTGGGCCAAGATAGAACCAATCATCAATCTTGATCCGACCCTCGTGGGCAAAGACCTGCAAATGCCCATCCAAATGGCTGTCCGCGCCGATTGAGACGCGAGACCGGTCGCCGTGGATATTAAAGATCTCTGCCCCGGCGCCGAACTTCGTGCGCGGCCCGATGACGGCATTCTCCCTAGCGGCGCCCGTGGCGATCCACGACCAAAAGCGGCGGCGAAGAGTGAGAACGGTGGAGAAGACGCGCATTCGCGAACATCTGCCACACAGGACCATTCCAGTCTAGGCTCCGAAGAAGCCCCGGCGCGACAGACAACGGAGTTCCTCAGCGTCGAAAGTTCCGTGACGCAGACTGCCCGCAGCATTCGGATGGAGCTCATCGCCCATGTAAAGCAACGAGGTCAGGTAGCCGATGCCACTCTCACCACCTACGTCGATTAACGGTATGGACAGCAGCTTCGCCACTTCGCGCTCGGCGTTGAAGAACTGGTCCATGGTGTTGCCCTGGCCATTCACCCGACCTATCCGGTGCGTCGCGTGTCCAGGGCCGCCGCTGTAGGTGCCAATCATGATGATCTTGGCGTTCGGCGCACGCGCTCGGATGGCGGCGCACGCCGCCCACAGCGAACCATAGTGAGTGGCGTAGGTCGTGTCGCCGAGAGCGCCCAGGGGCGTCTCCTGCGCGCCAAAGGCGTTCGGGCCCGGCTCCAGGATTACCAAGTCCGCGTCGACCGGAATGTTGGTGATCGCATTGGACATTCCGTAGCTCGGATAGGCGGTGGTGCTCAGCCCCAAGGCCGAGCCACTGACGGCTAGATTGGTAGGGACCATACCGGTCAGACCGGCGAGGACGGGAACGTAGTAGGCTCCGGCCGAAATACTAGAGCCGATCAGCGTCAATTTCTTACCAACCAGGGCGGCCGAGCCGTCGTCATATGGATCGCCGCCGATGTTGGCCGGATCCGACAGTAGGCCAAGATACAGAGCGCCATTGGCGACTGCCGTCACGCCGGCGCTTTTGGTCCAGGCCGAGTTGGAGAGGTTTTCCGAAGACGAGAAGACATTCGGCCCACCATTGATGCTTAGAGCCGACCTTTGGACATAGAATCCAGACACACCATCGCCGACATACGGGTGACCGCCAGCAGACGGGAAAATACGCTGTTGCCAGTTCGTCGCGGCCGTGGCCGTTGCCGTCTTCGTGACCGTGCATTCGTACCAGCCGTTGCCAAGAGCGACGATGCTCGCGCCCGTGCCGGTCGCAGTCCCGGTGTCGAGATTGAAGGTGCAGTCGAAGATGACGGCGTTGTTGGAGTAGAGATTGAGACGATTGCGTTCGGCCTTTTTGGCGGTGACTTTCCAGACGATATTGTCGCCATTGACCACGGACCTGCCCTGATAAACGGAAGGATTGCCAGAGCCGACCATTTCGACAAGCTTCGACGCCGTCATTCGGCCTCTGACGGTCACGTCGAGGCCATCGACAAGCGGAGGCAGGGAGATCAGCACCGGTTCATAAGGGCTGACCGTGGTGGTAACCGTCACGTTCTGCTTCGTGAAGGCGGCGTTGGCGGGGTCGCTGCTCGGGAACAGGTTAGCCGGCAGGCCCTGCTTGCGCAGCACGATACTGCGAATGTACATACCGCTGGTTCCATCGCCGGTGAACGGAAAAACGCCAGCAGCCGACATGCGTGCCTGCACATTGTTCGTAATATTTGCCGCAGCCAGGACGACAGCCTTGCACTGATAGTGTTGAAGAAGTCGGCGATGAAGCCGTGGATCCACTCGCACCGAAGCGTCTTGATTAAGGTCGACGCGACCTCCTCGCCT
>NZ_JAMYMZ010000044.1:0-41596 GCF_040318825.1 Mesorhizobium sp. M1006 | reverse complement strand
AAGAAAGCTTGACCCCAGCACTCCGGTGCTCAGGTTCTCCTGGCTGCCGGATGCGCACGTCTGCGGTCTTCACCGGATGCGTACTTCTTCTGCGGCAACACCGAAATCGCGTCAGACCTTAAATAGCGTGAACCTCAGCGCGCGGCCCTGTACAAGGCAACCGCAGGGCTGCTGCGGGCGTATGCTAATATCGCGGGTGAAATGGATGCCGCAGGCTACAACAACGCCCACGTTGCCCGCATCAAGAAACAGGTCGAGCATTACCTGAATGCGCGGGACACTGTGCGTCTGGCCAGCAACGAAAGCCTCGATCTGAAGGCCTACGAGGCTGATATGCGGCACTTGATCGACACATATTTCAAAGCCGATGAGCCTCGCAAAATCTCACCATTCGACGGCATGAGCCTCCTTGAGCTCAGCTCGTTTGGGAGGACGTGCTGGACGATAGGGTCACCATTCCCCGCAAAATCAAGCAGTCCAGCGAGCGTAAAATCCAGGATCAAGCTGACCGCACATGGAATCTTCTCACTACGCTTTACTACAAGGGGACAGGCCGTATCCCTTGGCGCCGGAAGAAGATCGGATTGAAAGGGAACCTTCTTTGTCATCTTTGCATCACGGTCAGTCTGCTCGAGATTGACCGCTGCAAACCGGGAGCACGAGCGGGCTGGGCAAACGTTGCAACAGATCCTTCAAGGAAATTCATTGACTCTTAGCAACTCCGGTTCGCTGTGAATGGTAGGCTTATTGCAACGTCTGAGGTCAGTGGGGTCCAAACCGTGGCGCCGCTTATTCTCCGACCCGCCGAACTGCGTGCAATTTCGGCTAAAGGCAATGGCAAGAAGAGCGCCCATCTTGTTTGTTCGACACAGCCATATCGGCTCAAAACAGTATCTTCACGGCCACCGACATTGTCCGGTCGGTGGACAATCAACCATATAATTTGGTTCGAAAGCCGCAACATCTGTGGAGAACGCGAAATGACAAATTCAGTAGGACGAGTGCCTAGGCTTTCCAAGTGGCTTGGTCCTGACCAATGCTGACACTGGTCAGTCGCCTACGGACGGCAGCGCATTTAGATCGCCTTCGAATCCTAGGTCTTTGCGCGCACGCGGACCTAACTGTCTGCCAGCTAGCGGAGATTCTGGGTCTGCGTCGTGAGCACGTTGTACGACACGTCCGGCTGCTGGCCAGAGCCGACTTTCTCTACTGCAACGAACAACGCCCGTGGTGCTCGTACCATCTCAAAGCAGCAGGTAAGGACGGCGGGCTGGTTCAGTTGTTGGTTGATCTCCTGCCCCACAGCGATGGCTATCACAAACGAGACCTTCAACGGCTCGAAGCGACACAAGACGCGCCGTCGAAGGGGATCGCATGCTTGACCGTGAAATAGATCCAATTGGAGCGCGAAACCACCATGGACAACTCCGCCGACGGCGCCATCGCGCCGCCCGACACTTGCGGACGGTCTCGCTTGGCGGCCTCTGGCCCACGCGCTTCTGGACCGAGGTTATGACCTGGTCACCGGGGGCACTGACAATCACATGCTGATCCTTGATCTTCGCGATCGACCACTATCAGGCAAGACCTATGCCGAGCGGTTAGCGAAGGCAGGCATCATTACGAACTTTAAATGGTGCCTGGCGACCCGCGGGATCCGGCGGTCACAAGCGGAATTCGCTTGGGGTCGCCAGCAGTGACGTCCATCGGCATGCGCGATGTGGAAATGGTGCAAATTGCTGGCTTCATTGACTGCGTCCTCCGGCGGCCTGATGACGAAGATCTCCATGCCTGCGTGCGAAGAGACGTTGCCGATTTGTGCGCTGCGTTCGAGGTCCCGGGCATCACCAACAGCGCAAGGTGGGCTAAGCAAAATGCCCCATACAACTCCAACACCCGAAACGAGGCATTTCATGGCTAGGCAGTTCGTGTTCTCTTCCGAATCGGTTGGCGCGGGACACCCGGATAAGTTGGCCGACAACATCTCGGATGCCATCCTCGATGCCATCCTCCGCACCGATCCCAAGGCGCGCGTCGCCTGTGAAGCGTTGGTAAAATCAGGGATAGTCGTTCTGGCTGGCGAGATTACCAGCGATGCGCGGGTGGATTATAGCCAAGTTGCGCGCGATACGATTCTCGATATTGGATACGACGATGAGGCCGTCGGCTTTGACGGCCGGCGTTGCTCCGTCGTTCATGCACTCACCGAGCAATCGCCCGACATTAGCCAGGGCGTTGACGAGGGACGAGGGCAGGACCTCCAGCAGGGAGCGGGAGATCAGGGCCTCATGTTCGGCTACGCATGCCGCGAAACCGATACCTTGATGCCTTTGCCGATCCAGCTCGCTCATCGCTTGACGAAACGACAGGCAGATGTCCGGAAAGCACGACAGCTTGGCTGGTTGCGTCCTGACATGAAATCCCAAGTCTCAGTGCGCTATGAGGGGTTGCGCCCGGTCGCCCTGGATACCATCGTCGTATCGACCCAACATGACGAGCAGGTCTCGCAAGAGACGGTCCGCGAGGGCGTCATTGAGGAAATCATAAAGCCTGTCCTGCCGACCCACCTGGAGACGGAAGGCATCAGAATTCTGGTCAACCCGACGGGGAGGTTCGTAGTCGGCGGGCCGCGCGGCGACTGCGGTCTCACTGGACGCAAGATCATCGTCGATTCTTATGGTGGGATGGGTCGTCACGGCGGCGGCGCCTTTTCGGGCAAGGACCCGTCCAAGGTTGACCGCTCAGCTGCCTATGCGGCCCGGTATGTCGCAAAGAATATCGTCGCTAGCGGACTTGCGGACGTCTGCGAGGTGCAGCTTGCTTACGCAATCGGCGTGGCCAGTCCGGTTTCTGTCATGGTCAACACGTTCGGAACAGCGAGGGTTGAGGAAAGAAGGATCGAGCGCCTCATTCTTGAGTTGTTCGATCTCAGACCGAAGGGCATTATCAAGATGCTTGATCTCTTACGCCCTATCTACCGCAAGACCGCGACCTATGGCCATTTCGGCCGTGAAGAGCCTGATTTCACCTGGGAGAAGACAGACAGGGCCGACGAATTGCGTCGCGAGGCAGGACTTGCCGCCCCGTGAGGGCTGGCGCCGAACCGATTGGCAAGCGGAAAGCCCATTCCCACTGGCCAGACCCGCCCGCGCCCGGCGTGGCAGAAAGCCGGTGGGTTTTTTGGCGGAGACATGAATTGATGCCGGACTATGACGTGCTTTGTATCGGAAATGCCATCGTCGACATCATCGCCCAATGCGACGAGGCGTTCCTGGAGACCAACGGCATCATCAAGGGCGCAATGAATTTGATCGACACGAGGCGCGCCGAACTGCTCTACAGCCGCATGGGCCCGGCCATTGAAGCCTCGGGCGGCAGCGCCGGCAACACGGCGGCGGGCGTCGCCTCCTTCGGCGGTCGCGCCGCTTTCTTCGGCAAGGTCTCCAACGACGCGCTCGGCGAAATCTACGCGCATGACATCCATGCCCAGGGTGTCGCCTTCGACACCAGGCCGCTTAACGGCGAACCGCCGACAGCGCGCTCGATGATCTTCGTCACGCCGGACGGCGAGCGCTCGATGAACACCTATCTCGGCGCCTGCATCGAACTCGGCCCGGAGGACGTCGAGGCCGACAAGGCCTCGGGCGCCGCGGTCACCTATTTCGAGGGTTATCTGTGGGACCCGCCGCGCGCCAAGGAGGCGATCCGGCAGACGGCGAAGCTCGCCCATGCGGCGGGGCGCGAAGTATCGATGACATTGTCGGATTCGTTCTGCGTCGACCGCTACCGCGACGAATTCCTAGAGTTGATGCGCTCCGGCACCGTCGACATCGTCTTTGCCAACAGCCACGAGATCAAGTCGCTCTACCAGACCGCGTCGTTCGACGAGGCGCTGGCCCGGATCCGTAAGGATTGCAAGATCGCCGCCGTCACCCGCTCGGAAAAGGGCTCGGTGATCGTGCGCGGCGACGAGACCGTGACCATCAATGCGACCAGGATCCGCGAGCTGGTCGACACGACAGGCGCCGGCGACCTCTATGCCGCCGGCTTCCTCTACGGCTACACGCAAGGCCGCAGCCTCAAGGATTGCGGCGATCTCGGCTCGCTAGCGGCCGGGCTGGTCATCCAGCAGATCGGCCCAAGGCCACGCCAGAATTTGCGCAGAGAGGCCGAGCAGGCGGGGCTGCTGTAGGTGGCGAGCCAAGAACCAGCTGCCCACCCTCCTCAATCCAGCCCGAGCCTTTTCTTCAGTTCCGCATTCTCCTTGCGGAGACGATCGGCAAGCAGGCTCTTTAGCCGCTTGTTTTCTTCCTCGAGCGCGACGAGATCCTTCAGCCCGTCACTGTCCGCCGCAGGCGCCGCCGCCTTCTTCCAAAGATAGTATGTCTGTTCCGAGATGCCGGCTTGCTTCACCGCGCTCTTGAGAGTAGCGCCGCCGCCGATCGAGGTCTCGATCTGCGCCAGCTTCTGGGCACGATCCTTCGCGGAGTAGCTCTTTCGGCCCGTTCGCGCTGACGGCGGTGCTTCAGTGGTCGCGGATATCGGCTTGGCAGGCGCGCTCGCCTCAGCTTCTGGCTTCCTCGACCGCCGCGCTCTCGTCTTCGGTTTTGGCGTTTCGGTTTTGTCTGCCGGTTCGCTATGAACTACTGCTGACTCGGTCTCCAGGGGATTGGCCATGAAATGCTCCACTCGCGGTTTGTGCAAAGGTTCAGCATCAAGGGCCACTACAGTAGAGTCAACAAGCTGACGATTTAACGGCTCGACTTCCTTTGTTGTCTCGGCCATCGCCGCGGCGATGTCGAAATTGCCCCAGATGGAACGTGCGGATTTTTGATAATTGCGCTTTTGTTTGATTTCCACGGTGAATGGTCGCGTCTGCCGCCTCATAGTTCCTTCCTGAATAGGAGAATGAAGTCGCCGCTCGAATTTTTTGGCGCTTCCTGCTTAGCGCGGAGCATTATCGTATAGCCGCTCAACGGGCAAGTGATGCCGGTCTTCGATGGCTGACCATCTGGGGAGATTTGAGCGGCTTCGCACGTCCTGCGCATGCCTGTAAGGCCGCCAAGTTTTCTGGGTTAGCAGGCGCGCACTGTGGCAGCTTGGCTTGTACGGCGAGGCCATGGTTAAGTGAGGCGAAACAAATCCAGCCCCGCGGTCAATCCCGAGGCTTCCCACAATGGCGAAGAGAACATCTTCACTCGTTCCTTTTGAGCACAAGACCTTCCGTTCGCTATGGTCGGCTGCACTCATTTCGAACCTTGGCACCCTAGTGGAAGGTGCGGCGGCAGCTTGGCTGATGACGAGCATCGCAGCAGTAATTTTTGATCGCCCATTCGTGCTGTGTACCAGCCCTGTGTCTTGCGCAAGTGGTCACGAACGGCTGCCGGAGCCTCGAAGACGCCCTAAAAACACATGCTGCGATTTTTGAACACGCTTGACGTGTTAGATTAATTCATCCACGATGCGTGTGTTGAACACGCGAGGTGAGTTATGAACATGAAAGAGCTTAGGGTTCGACTGGGCATGACTCAAAAAGATTTGGCAGAGCAGATGGCAACAACGCAACAGACTGTGGCCCGTTGGGAAACAGGCAAAACGCAGTTGAACGTCGAGCAGATCAAGGACCTTTGTCTCACGTTGAAATGCACGGTCGAGGAGCTGCTGGGCTGGAAGATTGATGTCGAGGAGTGGCGCACGAGCCCGTTTGCAATTGCCGATGCCGAAACGCGATACGGCACGCTCAGAATCAAGACGACTGTTGGCAGCCGCCAATATCCTATCGATGAAAAGGCGCGTGAATCGATTTTACGTCAGTTGAAGGAACTTCATAATCTGCGTAGAAATAACACAAGCAGGCCATGGCTGTATTGTTGGAGCCTTGACAACAAAATACTCTTGATAAATCCGCAATATGTCCGCACCATTGAGCTTATCGGTGACGATGTAGAGGAGATGCCAGAATATTATCATCCAGAAATCTATCGGGCTTTGGATGACTGGGATAAGGGTGAGGTTTCAGGAAAGCTGAAGAAAGAATGCGATGCCATCATCGCAGAGATGGGTGATCAGGAAGCCGTGCGCATGGCCTCCTATGTTCGCGTCACATATGACGACGGAGAAGATGAGTGGAACTTCTTGGATGAAGAAACCGCTACGACTTTCTTCGGATTGGAAGCTGCGACCTTTGACGTTCCCCAGTGTAGTTTCGCCGAAGTGGAGGAAGAAGGTTACTACCGAGCGCGATACGCCAACCTTGATCGCGTCGCGGTGATGGAGGTTCCAAGCGACCGTTATCACAGATTGACCGCGCCCGAGGAAGCTTAGAACCATCCACGAAGGGCGCATGTTACATCTCGACCTTGCGTGGTGCGTTTTCAGTACGAGATGACGTTAAGCGTAGGTAGTGGCAGGTAAGAGTGCTCGACCAGAAGCTCAACTGCCTCCTCAATATCGCTGCCGATGTGCCGCAGGACACGTCCACGGGAGCGTGGATAGGCGTAAAGTTCCTGCACTCCACGGTCCGCTCTCCCATCGCCGGTGTGTGCCCGACGCCATCTTGTGGACGAGCTTGGCCGCCTGCACCCGGTTGTATTCCGGCTTGCGGTCCGCCTGGGCGGTCCGCCGCGATGGCTATCTCCATGTCAATCGGCGCCGAACTTTGACTGCCCGCTGCTTTTGATGAATTTGGCGAGGTCCCCGCATAAACTCTTGGTCTTCTCCTTGAGGCCCTGTGTCGCGAACTTGTGGTCCAGCAGGGCAAACAGGTCCAAGTCCCCTTCCGCCTGTGGCGACGCCCTCGGCTTCCCAATTGGGGACCGCTTCTGCGCGCTGCACCGTGGCGATTGTCCGCCCAAGACGCATCACAAGATCGAACGTCAAACCGTGCGCGTGCACGACGATTTGCCGCTCAGGCCTCATTTGGACAGGACTTGAGCTGGCCCGATGGTTTGAGCCGGGTTACCTTGAGCCGGTGGGCTGCGAACAAGCAGTTCGAGACATTGGCCTCGATCACGCCGCTGCGCCTGGCCTCGGTGTGCTCCCCCCGAAATCGTTGTGTCATATCACCGAGGGCATCACGGCCAACAGCTTCCACATGGGCAACAGCCTCTCCATTGAGCCGAATATGGTCGCGAGCAGATCACCAACGAAGCGGTCGGAACCTCGGAGCCGAAGTTCGACGCCGAGGTGGTTCGCATGATGCGCTAAGCAGCACCACGGCGCTTGCCGGTATGTTTGCTGCCGGCAGCCGACGAACTCCTATCCTCCTGGACAAGGGCGCCGTGCGTCATTGCTTTGATTTACCGGCCGCTCAAGGCTTCCACAGTTTTCGCTTTCGAGGCGACCTTTGGAACATGCCAACGGAAATTTAACATAACGACATAAACATTTCTTTATGCGGCGTTGACAAAGAAGCGAACTGCTGTGATTGTCTCCCGTGTCGTGGTTCTCCGTACGGCGCTGCCGCAGCGGAGCTAAGAGGGAAGCCGGTGCGATGCCGGCGCTGCCCCCGCAACTGTTAGCGGCGAGCCAACCCCACTCATGTCACTGAGGCGAATAGCCTTGGGAAGACGGGTAGCTGGCTATGACCCCGCGAGCCAGGAGACCTGCCACGGCGAATTACGTCCACAGGCGGGGTGTCTCGGTGGCCGCCGCAGCCTGGCGTTCGTGCCGGCCTGCTAGCGCCTTCCTTGTCACCGACGCCCCAACCATCGGGGTATGGCATGACTGTCTCTCATCAAATTCCTGTAGCAACGCTCGGCGTGCCGCGCTTCGGTCGTCGGCGAGAACTGAAATTCGCGCTTGAAAGTTACTGGTCCGGAAAATCTTCCGCCGCCGACCTTCTCACGACGGCGAAGGCGCTCCGTGCCGCTAGCTGGGAGGAGCAGCACGATCGCGGCGTGTCGAAAATCCCGTCGAACGACTTCTCGCTATACGACCATGTGCTCGACACCGCAGCCATGGTCGGCGCCGTTCCATCCCGTTACGGCTGGAATAGCGGCGAGGTCCCACTTGACATCTACTTCGCAATGGCGCGCGGCAACCAGGGTCAGACGGAGGATTGTCGACACGCTGGTCACCAGCAGGCGGCTCATCGGTCTGATGTAACCGCGATGGAAATGACCAAGTGGTTTGACACCAACTATCACTACATTGTGCCGGAACTCAACGATGATCAGACGTTCGCCCTCTCGTCGACGAAACCGGTCGATTACTTCATCGAGGCTAAAGCTCTCGGCGTTCACACACGCCCAGTCATCCTTGGACCGATCACCTTCCTCAAGCTGGCGAAATCGCCTGCCGAAGGATTCGATCCCATCGCGCTCCTGCCGCGGCTGCTGCCCGTCTACGAGCAACTCCTGCAGAGGCTGAAGCTGTCTGGAGCCGACTGGGTGCAGATCGATGAGCCAGCGCTTGTCCTCGATCTGAACCCGAACGAACGAGCTGCGTTCGAATTCGCCTATGGCCAGCTGTCGAAGGCCGCGCCCGAGCTGAAGATCATGCTGGCTACCTATTTCGGGCCGCTGGGAGACAATCTCGAAACCGCGGTTTCTCTGCCCCTGGCCGGGCTGCATATTGATCTCGTGCGCGCTCCCGAGCAGCTGGAAACGGTGGGTCGGCTCGCACCGAAGGATCTGGTGCTCTCGCTTGGCTTGATCGATGGCCGCAACGTCTGGCGTGCGAACCTGCCCGCCATTCTCGACCGCATCAAACCGATCGTCGCCGGCTGGCCCTTGGACCGCGTCGAGATCGCGCCTTCTTGCTCGATGCTGCACGTGCCGATCGACCTGCGCATGGAGACCGAACTCGACGCGGACATCAGGTCGTGGCTCGCCTTCGCGGCCCAGAAGACCGACGAGTTGGTGTTGCTGGCCCGGGCCCTGTCCCAAGGCAGGGATGCGGTGGCAGGCGCGTTGAAAGCGTCTGCCGAGGCTGCCGCCACTCGCGTGACATCCACGAAGATCCATGACCCGCTGGTTGAGGGGCGGATCGCCAGCATTGACGACAGCATGAAGCGACGAGAGAGCGCTTTTGCCGAGCGCTCCAGAGTCCAGGCCGGCACGCTCGGGCTGCCGCCGTTCCCGACGACGACCATCGGGTCCTTCCCGCAGACGCCGCAGGTACGCAGAGCGCGGGCCGCTCATGCGAAGGGCCAGCTGAGCTATGTCGACTACGAGACCTTCCTGAAGAAGGAGATCGAGGCTGCAATTCGCTGGCAGGAAGAGATCGGGCTGGACGTGCTGGTGCACGGTGAGTTCGAACGAAACGACATGGTACAGTATTTCGGCGAGCAGCTGTCCGGCTTCGCCTTCACCCAGCATGCCTGGGTGCAGAGCTATGGGTCGCGTTACGTGCGCCCCCCCATCATCTTCGGCGACGTATCGAGGCGCAATCCGATGACGCTGCGCTGGTGGCAATTCGCCCAGTCGCTTACGGAAAACCCTGTGAAGGGAATGCTCACAGGCCCAGTGACCATTCTCAACTGGTCTTTTGTTCGCGACGACGTACCGCGCTCCGAAGCATGCCGCCAGATCGCGCTCGCCATCCGCGACGAAGTGACGGATCTCGAATGGTCCGGCGCAAGGATGATCCAGATCGATGAGGCCGCGTTTCGCGAAGGATTGCCACTGCGCCAGTCTGATTGGAACGACTATCTCGACTGGGCTGTCGAATGCTTCCGGATCGCTTCAACGGGTGTAAAGGACGCGACTCAAATCCATACCCACATGTGCTATTCGGAGTTCAACGAGATCATCGACGCGATCGCTGAAATGGATGCGGATGTCATTTCGATTGAGACGTCGCGCTCGAAAATGGAACTGCTGGACGCCTTCACGAGCTCCAAATATCCGAACGAAATCGGGCCCGGAGTCTACGACATTCACTCACCACGTGTCCCGGAAGTCGGGGAGATTTCGGATCTCGTCATGCTTGCCCGCGAGCGACTGTCGGATTCCCAACTGTGGGTAAACCCGGACTGTGGCCTCAAAACACGCAAATGGGAGGAGGTCCGCCCTGCCCTCATGAACATGGTCGATGCAGCACGTGCGCTCCGGTAGAAAGTGTAGGCCGGAGGGTTTCCTGGTTGCTCACCATGTGGTGAGTGACCGGCTGCCGCATGTCGGCCGTGAATGCGCCAAAACGCGATCACATCCTTTGAAATAAAGTCACTCGAGCGAGAATGTGCACTTTCCTTCGGCACGTGTATTAATCGCGCAGGAGTAAAGGGTACCGTTTTCTCCCTGTGACGTGTCGAGTTCGAAGGGGATGTGATTGGCGTCGAGACCGCTCCGGCCATGGGTTATCAGCATGCCAAGTGCACTGTTCTCGATCAGTTCGTAGAGGACTTCTCGGCTCGGTTCATCGAAATGCGCGGGTACATACATGACAGGTTCCTTCACTGGCCGCCGGGTTCGCTATTCACCGGTTGACATCCGATGGCAAGCGTTCCAACTCGGCGGCGATCTGGCGCTTCGCTGCTGAGGGCAGAGGCAGGATGGGACGCGGGGGGTCGGCACTGCAAATGTCGAGCAAATCGGCAAGTGCATAGACGACGCGAAGGCTCGAGAACTCCTTGAAGAGGCTCCAGAGCGGCGCAAGCGTGGCATCGATCCGTCGCGCTTCGGCCGCATCGCCCTGCTGCGCCGCCGTGACGATCTTCACGCAGACCTCGGGCAGGATGCCGGCGAGGACGCTGTACCATGTGTTGGCGCCGGCGATCATGGCCTCTGCGGCGTTCCAGTCGCCGCTGTAGCCGATCGAGAACCCTTCCGGCACAGTGCGCCTCTGGTCGGCCAGATGGCTCTTGATCGCATCGCCCTTGTCTGTCGGATTCTTGATAGCGACGATCCCCCGCACCTTTGCCAGGCGGCTGACGAGTGCTGGGGTGAAACGGAAATGCGTCGTTCCTGGATTGTCGTAGATGACGATCGGAAGGCCACTTTCGCGCGCCACCGTGGAGAAATGTTCGAACACCTCGTCCTCAGTGAGCGGGGTGTAAGAGGCGGCGGCAAGCAACCCCGCGGCAGCCCCAAGGGCCTTAGCGTCCTGCGCGAGCCTCACTGCTTCGTCGGTGCGCAGCGCGCCCACACCCACCACGACCGGCATTTGTCCCCCGGTTTCGTCCAAGGTCTCGGCGAGCGCCCGTCGCCGTTCCTCGCGCGTCAGATACATGTATGTGCCGGTGCTGCCGAGAAGACCGATGGAATCGACCTGAGCGGCGCAAAGCCTGGCAATCAGCTTGCGCAGAGCAACGGTATCGGCACGGCCGTCACGATCGGTCGGCGTGATGGGAAACGCGGAAAGGCCGCTCAGGAATGCCATGGCAAGCCTCCGGGTTTGTACGCGAGCGCGGGACTGGCCGGACCACAGGTCATCACAAGGCGTCCAGAGCCCGCCGCATGTCGGCGATCAGGTCCTCGGCGTCTTCAAGACCCACCGAGAGACGCATGAGGTCCTCGCCGACTCCATCGGCCAGATGCGCATCCTTGCGGATCGGCTGACGAGCACGGGTCAGGCTTGCCGGATGATAGATGAGGCTGTCGGCATCGCCGAGGCTGACAGCCCGGGTGATCAGGTTGAGCCGGTCCATCATCCGGCGCGCGCCCTCGAACCCAGCGTGGAGGCCAAAGGCCAACATGCCCGACCCTTGGGACATCTGCTTTCGCGCCGTCACCTGATCAGGGTGCGAGTCGAGGAAGGGATAACTCACCCATGCCACCGCCGGGTGCGCCTCGAGCGCCTGAGCCACCGCAAGGGCAGTGGCGCTGTGCCGTTCCATGCGCAGCGTGAGCGTCTTCAGACCGCGCAGGATCAGGAAGGCTGACATGGGCGAGAGCGCTGCGCCGGTGATGTAGCGCAGGCCCGTTTCGTGCAGCGTGCGGAGCGTTTGCGCGTCGCCGAGAATCGCCCCGCCAAGGGCATCGCCGTGCCCATTGATGTATTTGGTCAGCGAGTGGAGCACGAGGTCTGCCCCATGTTCGAGCGGCCGCTGGAGCGCGGGCGAGGCGAAGGTGCTGTCGACTGCAACCTTTACACCGCGCGCGTGGGCGCGCTCGGCAATGGCAGCGAGATCAAGGATGCGGCTCAGCGGATTCACCGGCGTCTCGAAAAAAACAAGCCGGGTCCGCTCGGTAATCGCGGCATCGAGATTGTGAGGATCGGACAGGTCGACCGCGACGACCTTGATGCCGAAGCGGGGGACCGCCTGTTCGACCATGGCAAGCGTGTTCGCATAAAGCGTCCTGTGGACGATGAGTTCATCCCCTTGGGACAGGAGCGACAGGATCAGCGTCCCGAAAGCCGCCATCCCCGAGGCAACGACCAGACCTGCCTCGGCTCCCTCCAGATTGGCGAGCCGTTGTTCGAGGATCTCCGTCGTCGGATTGTATTCGCGCGCATAGAGCCTTCCGCCAAGCGCGGCGGCGGCCTCGTTCGCTGCCACGCTTTCGAATCCATAGGTCGAGGTCAAGAAGACTGGCGGCTGAACGGCATTGGAAAAGCCGGCGGGATCGTAGCCATGATGGATCGCCCGAGTGGCGAATCCGGGACCGGTGTCGTTGAGCGACCGCGTGAGAGCATCGGTTTCGGATTGATAGGAGCGGGTCATTCGGCCTCTAAGATCTTTCTTGGGTTTCCGAAAGATTGACGGCAAACTGGCCAATGTGAAATATCCAGTTGGCGATGAATGAAATGGTCCAGTCTTCAAGTGCCGGTTCTGCAGGTCGCACGCACGCGATGGGTGCACGCCAGATCTACGAGGCTCTTCGCGAGCAAATCCTCGGCGGCGTCTATGAAACCGGTAGTCAGCTGCCGTCCTCCCGAGGCCTCGCAAATAACCTTGGGGTTTCGCGAACGACGGTGACGGTCGCCTATGAGCAACTGACCGCGGAAGGTTTCATCGACGTCCGTCAAGGCGCACGACCTCGCGTTGCATCCTCGCTGATCGGTCCTGAGACGAGCCGCACTGTCGCGAAACGAGTCGGCCCGGTTCATCTGTCCGCCTATGGCGAACGACTGCGCGTCACGCCGCCCTGGCCGGATTATCTGCCGACTGGACTGAAGGTCGATTTCCGCTATGGCGACCTGGCGCCGTCAGACTTCCCCGCATTGGTCTGGAAACGTGCGATGAACGAGGCGATGGGGCAGCGCCCGTTGCGTCTTGCCTATGACGATCCTCGCGGCTCGCGCCGGCTGCGCCAGGCGCTCCAGGGCTATCTCTGGCGCGCCCGAACCCTGAGCTGCGACCTCGAGCAGATCATCATCGTCAACGGTTCGCAGCAGGGCCTAGATCTGTGCGCTCGCCTGCTTCTCGATCCCGCCGACCGCTTCGTCATCGAGGACCCGTGCTATAGGATGGCGCGTCAGGTCTTTGCCAGTACGGGTGCCTCGCCCGTTCCGGTCACCGTCGACGAGGACGGGATGAAGACGGAGTTGCTGGCGGGGATCGGGGCACGACTGGCCTATGTCACGCCATCGCATCAGTTTCCGCTGGGCGGCGTCATGCCGATCGCGCGCCGCCATCAGCTTCTGGAATGGGCGCGGCACAACAACGCCTATGTGATCGAGGACGACTACGACAGCGAATATCGCTACGATATCAATCCGGTCCCTCCGCTGCACAGTCTTGAGGACCACGGGGCTGTCATCTACCTCGGCACGATCTCCAAAACGCTCTCGCCGATGCTGCGTATCGGCTATCTCGTCGTCCCGACGGAATTGCAGGAGGTCTTCGCTACCGCCAAACAATTCGCGGACCGGCATTCGCCGGTGGCTGAACAGGAGGCTCTGGCCTGTTTGATCGAGAGTGGCGGCTACGAAAGCCATGTGCGGCGTGTGCGCAGGCTGAACGGCGAGCGTCGGGAGACGTTGTTGGGCGCCTTGCGGCGCAGCTTCGGAGATCGCATCGCTGTCCAGGGAGCAGATGCCGGACTGCACGTCGCCGTTTGGTTCAACGACCTGCCGCGGTCGCAGGAAACGACCCTGGTCGAAGCCGCCCGAGGGGCGGGCCTGGGGCTGCACCTGATCTCGCCCCTTTACGAGCGGCAATCGGACGAAGGCCACATCGATCGCGTCGGGCTTGTCATGGGCTATGCCGCCTTGAGCATTCGGCAGATCGAGAAGGGCGTTGAGATCCTGCGAGCGGTTGTCAAGCAGGTGCAAGACGCGTTGCCGGGACACGGTGACTAAAACGGCGGGGACGTGGCGTGCTGGCGAGGAAACCGACCCTTGGGCTGAACCGCATTTCGTTGCAAAGCCAACTGGACTGGGAATACGCCATGCAACTGGTGCTGTTGATCAGGCCAGTTTGGCGGCAGATTTTTCGTGCGAGACGAATTTCCGAGAGCGATGCATGCGGCAAGGAAAACTGCTTCACATCCATATCGCGCCCGCTGCCTTTTATGAAATGGAGGATCTGGCGGAGGCGTAGCTTGTTGCCGGCCGAGCGGGCTCGAGCACCCTCAAGACATAATCGACGATCTCTACCAGGCCTTGTCCACGGCCGAATGATGGAATTATCCAGCGCATGGTGCGGCATGCACCATGCCGATGCCAGAAGATCTGGACGCTCGACAAGCACCTTTCTTCATACATTTCCCGAACGACCCGCAGCGCAAAGCCTCCCCATGAGAAAAGAGCTTCCCATGTCTTTCACGCCATTGATTGACCCCGAGATCAAGGCCCGCTACCCGGATTTTCATCTGATCAGCATTGTGGTGCGGAACGCTGAAATCGACGTGCCGGATGCACAAGCGTTGAACGACACGATTGCGGCGGCGGAACAGGCGGCGCTTCGCGATGACGCCCAAAGGGACGCGCATCTTGCGGCGTGGGCCGTTGCCTACGAGTCTTTCGGCACAAAAGCCAATCGAAGGCCGTGCTCGGCCGCCGCGCTTCTCAAGCGGGTGCGGAAAGATGGCTCTCTCCCGCGGATATCCCCACTGGTTGATGCCTACAATGCCGTCAGCGTGTTGTATGGCGTTCCGATTGGCGGCGAGGATCTCGATCTCTACCAGGGGGTCCCGAGACTTTTAATTGCGAAGGGAGCGGAGCCATTCGACACGATCCAGCAAGGTGAAATGGTAACCGAGCATCCCGAACCGGGCGAAGTCATCTGGTGCGATGATGCCGGTGTCACTTGCCGCCGCTGGAACTGGCGGCAGGGGCGGCGCACCATGGTGACGGTCGATACCCGCGCCATGTGGCTCGTGCTGGAAGCCCTCTGCCCAATGTCAGCTAAACAGATGACGGCGACCGGAGAGCATCTGATGGGACTTATCCAAGCTTTGTGCCCGGGTGCGCGAATCGAAACCGCGCGGATCGACGAGTCCACTACATCTCGTGTCCGTTAGGGCATGGCCCCACCTTTCGGAGAAGCACCCCCCTCAGCCCTGTCCGGATCTGGCGCTCCTTGCTCGCTCCGCTGGCCTACACAGTTGATTGCGAACGACCCAGAACGGCTCTCGAAAACGAGCGTCGAACGAAATCCGATCACCGTTTGTTCTCCCTTAGCGCTGTTTGGCGTACTTTTATCGCGAGGCCCTCCAGTGTTGGAGTGTTGGATGGTCCAAATTACTCAAGCTCGGTCGAGTGATCGCGGAGAGGTTAATGTCGACTACATCGAGATTCATGGAGCGGTTCGGACAACGGGTGCGAACCCGGGACGTCGTGCCGGTGTCGTCAGGCTCTCCCGTCCGACTGAGCCTCGGTTTTCTTCACGGCGCGAATACTCCTGAGGCCGCCCGCATTCTCGTTAAGAAACAGCTGCCGCTCAGGACGGCCCACGCGATACTCACGGAGATGGTTGATCACGGCAAGGCGTTCGTGACGGTTCCTTGCGTCGAGGACCTGTTGGCACTGAAGAATGAACTGTCGTCCGCAGGCGTGATCGCGAAGGTTCACGCGCCGCGGCCGATAAGTGTTCGCGAAGTCCGGATCGCGCGAAGCTCTCTCAGGAGGCATTCTCCGTGAGGTATGGCCTCGATCTGGCAACGCTTCGAAACTGGAGCAAGGTCGCTCAAGACCGGATGTAGCGGCGAACACGGACCATCGCCCGGAATCCGGAAGCAGTCGAAGAATCACTGGACATGGAGGACGGAGTGGCTGCCCCATCACCCTGAGGGGGCCGGTCACTCCGGCGCGCGGCTATTCGGCCGCCAGCGCGATGGCCGTCCGCCGCGCGGTATCGACAGCGCGCGAGCCTCATGCGTCAGACGCCTTCCTTGGCATGTCGCACGCCAGATCCCAACCATGATTCCATCGCAACGGAATGGTGACGAAAGCAGTGTCTGCACTTTGGAAACGAGCCATTTGCGTCCTCATGGACCTCGCGATCGTCTCGTCCCAGTAAAAGTCGCAATCATTGTCGATTGCGATGTTCCGCAGTCAGCTGGCCGTTTATTTTCCTAAGATCTGCGTTACAGGCCGGGGCGTTGTCGCCGTTTCGGCGGGTAAAATCGGATAGGCGAGCTCGGGTGCCTTTCCGGTCAGCGAGTTGAGGAAGGCAACAAGCAGGTCGACTTCTTCGTCCGCCAGTACCACGCCAAGCTGGGTGGTTCCCATGATTGCAACGGCCTGTTTCAGATCCCAAACCTTGCCCGAATGAAAGTATGGCGCGGTGAGTGCAACGTTGCGCAGCGGCGCCACGCGGAAAACATAGGAATCGTCGGCAGTATTGGTGACCGCAAATCGGCCCTTGTCTTTTTCCGGCAGGACCTCGGCGCTGGGCTGTTCCACGAGGCCGAATGGGTAATAGGCTTGCCCACCAACGTTGATACCGCCATGGCAGGACGAGCAGCCTTTGTCCATGAAAAGCGCCAGGCCCTGTTTCTGTTCGGAAGTCATGGCAGCCTCGTCGCCATTGAGGAAGCTGTCGAAGGGGGCCGGCGTCACCAGTGTCGCCTCGAAGGCTTCGATTGCCTTGGCGAGGTTGTCGAAGGTGACCCGATCGGCTTCAGACGGAAAAGCTGCATCGAACCACTCGACATATTGCGGCATGGACTTGAGCGTGGTGATGACTTGGCCCGGTGTATTGGCCATTTCGATCCCGGCTTGGACCGGTCCCTTCGCCTGAGCCTTCAGGTCTTCGGCACGACCATCCCAGAACTGGGCGATGTTGAAGACAGCGTTCAGTACAGTCGGCGCGTTGCGCGGTCCCTTCTGCCAACCATGGCCGATCGAGGTTTCGTGATTGTCGTCGCCGCCGGTGGCCAGGTTGTGGCACGAGTTGCACGACAAGACGCCTGACGCAGAGACGCGTGGATCGAAGAACAGTGCCTTGCCGAGAGCGATCTTTTCCGGGGTGATCGGGTTGTTGGCGACTGCCGGCGTGGTGGGTGGCAAAGCCTTGAAAGTGGCCATTGCCGTTTCTCTGAGGTCTGCGGGGATCGAATCCGCAGCAAAGGCGGTGGCCGTCAGCAAGGGGACAGCCATCGTACTGAATAGGATTTTCATAAATGATCTCGCTGCGTCGTGCACGCAGCCACTCTGGGATATGCGGCTCATGAACGCCCTGCGCTAGATCAGTTGCGGGAGAGGACCGGGGGTCTGACACCTGTTTTTGCGGCAGAGCTTGGACCGTCCCGGAATTGAACGCTCTTCTCGATTGGATTTTGGGAGGCGGAGGATCGCTGCTCGGCAAGCGGCGGCGCCGGAGCCGTGCTCCGGTTCTCTCTGCGCCTTCAACTATGAAGAAATCGGGGCCACCGTGTCGGATTCGGTTTGGGGCCGGTTATCTGTTCCGCAGCAGGTCCTGCTCGACTTCCGCCTGCCTTCGCCAGATCGACCTTGGCCCAAATCGATCCGCGATAGTGTCTTGTAGCACCTTTGCGGGACGATCTTATTTCGACTGTAGAGGGCCGTTTGGGGTGAGCAGAATTACACGAATTTCAGAGGCGCCCGAGTAGCTGTTTTAATTGGCTTGTAGGCCTCCATAGAGCGAATATTGGCAGACGACGGAGCACAATTTTGGCTTCGTTTATCATCTTGCTTCGATGGGACAACTGCTTTGCAATCATTACACGGTAATTTACCATCATGAATTGAGAACCAAGTCCCACGCAGTGATTTTCACACCGGAGGCGTGCAATCCTATCGCGAGAAGCTGATTTACAAATACAACAAGATGATTAACATCGCCATAGCGCCGCAAAATATTGTTTGTTCGCTACACTACGCTCCAGATGCCGGCGAAATCTCGACACAATAACCTCGTCGGCGTACCCGCTCCAGCCTCACACACGACTGCGGCGCCTATACTTGCGCTTTTCCACTGCCCGACATGCAGGCAGCGAGCCATTGCATCGCCGAGGTTGCATCTTCCAATATGGCGACCTGTTTCGCAAAGCGGAAAACAGCCTTGCGCGCTGCGCTCGCAGGTTTTCGTCCGTTGTATGCATCAAAGCACGCCCTGAGGGCGGCTTCGTAGATCCGGTCTCTGCGATCTTCTGGCCATTCGTTGAGAAAATCGATAGCATCCGCAGGACTGGCAATCTCTTGCACGATGTGCGCTGCACGCCTTACGAAAAGTGGGCTGCTGAAAGTCCCTGAGCTCATTCGTTCCTCCCGACCTGCTGAAACCGCTAGTTTTGCGTGAACAGGCGCCTCCTCTACACCCGCCCACCATTGCGGAATGTGTTGTCACAGCGATAGCGGTTCAATAGCAAAGCAGCGGCGTGATGTCCTCGGTTTGCCAGCGGGTCCATCCCTAACATCCTGCTGCAAGAGCGGCTCACCGGATGAATCTAGATCGTTTCGACCATTGCGAATCAACGCTTGATAGTTCCTCCACGCGCCACCAGGAAGCGGCCACTGCTCTGCCATCGATTTCACAGCCAAAAAGAGAATGGCGAAACAGGAATAGCCCGCTTCGTTTCGAGATTACTGGTCATTTTGGCGCAAAGCTTACGGCCGAGACGCGCCTGAAAATGCGCAAGCACCGCGGCAGGTCGCCAACAACGGAACGCATCAACGGTCATGACGGCGCGATACTGCGCCATAGATCTCGCTGGATGAGCATCGCAATAATCCTGTCGAGACCTTGGTTGCTTTCAGCGGAGACCGCCACTATGAAGCGACGCTTCGCCGACTGTGTTTCACGCCGCCTGGAGAGTTTCATGACAGAAGAAGCCGAAAAAAACATCAACACCCTCATCGAGCTCACGGCCGATGTCGTCTCAGCCTATGTCTCCAACAATCCGATCCCGGTGGGGGATCTCCCTGCCCTCATCGGCCAAGTGCACGCGGCTCTGAAAGGGACGGCGGAAGGTGTCTCTGCAAAAGAGCCGGTTGCCCTTACGCCTGCAGTCCCGATCAGGAAGTCGGTGACACCGGACTACATCATCTCCCTTGAGGACGGGAAGAAATTCAAATCGCTAAAGCGCCATCTGTCGACCCACTATGGGCTGACGCCGGATGGATATCGGGCCAAATGGGGCCTGTCGGCGGATTATCCCATGGTCGCGCCGAACTACGCCGCGGCGCGCTCGTCATTGGCCAAGACAATGGGGCTCGGCCGCAAACCGAAAGCGCCGGAAGCGCCGGAGCCGGCGCCGACGAAGCGAACCCGCAAGAAGGTCGCGGCTTGATTTCGGCAATGGAGATTCGTTCTGGAGCGTTGCAGCCATCGGCTTAATCTGCGCGTCATATCGTCATATAAAAAGGCGGGGCCAACCCCGCCTTCCTTTTTTGTTTCATGAGGAATTCGCGACGCCTGCAGCAATCTGCTGCCCTCAGTTTTTGCTCGCTCCTATCGAGCGGCCGTGAGGACCTCCGGACCTACGCGCCCACTCTTGCCAGGACGCAGGAGAAAATTTCAACCAGCTTTGCTGAGGCTGCCAGCGGAGGATTTGCCGGTGCGGCGATCCTGCTCGATCTCATAGTTGATCTTCTGGCCGTCAGCGAGGGTCGAGAGGCCCGCGCGTTCGACAGCGGAAATGTGGACGAAAACATCCGGACCGCCATTGTCGGGCTGGATAAATCCAAACCCCTTGGTGCTGTTGAACCACTTTACCGTTCCAGTAGGCATATACGTGTTCCTCCTTAACAATTGCAACGTCGGGCAGGCCATTAGGCCTGCCTGACTCATAGCCGAGACTTGGGCGCAGCAAAAAGCGAAAAATTGTTAAGCCCCGATCAGCTGGCGCACTCCATTTTGGCCGTAGTCGCCAGCAAGCACTGTCCTACACTACCGCTCGAGCATGGCCGGAAGCGCCCGATCCTTCCAACGCTCCTCAGCGCCACGTCTAGGGCTGGTGCTTGGAGGCACGGGACGTAAGGCCGACCGCTGCTCGTGCCGCCAGGTCAAAGGCCGGGTAGTTCACGGAGCTACCTTCGTGCATAACGGCTTGGCAAGCGCTTGAAGGAGTTTCGAATTGGATTGTTTCAAGAGGGTCGAGGGGTTGATCGATGCCACCAGCGTGGAAGCGATCGATAACGCGCGCGTTTTGCTGGACCAGTTCAAGGGCAAGTCAGAAACAATCGCCCAAGCGATCGACGACTTCCTACTTGATTTCATGACCTTGCTGTTTGTGGTAGAAGCTACCCGCGAGCGGTTCCACAATCCGGCGAGGCGGTTGGCGCGTATCAGATTGAGCAGGATCAGGCTGTTACTCACCCGATGCTCTTGACCTAAGGGACCACGCCGCCAGGGATGCGTTTGCAGCCGCAAAGAAGGCAAAATCTGTTCGCCGGCAAACCGAGCACAGCCAGTCGGTATTTGCGCAGATGAATTCGACCGCGACCGCCAAATTCTCCTGTTTGGTACCCAGCGACGACGGCAAGCGCGGACAGCTTCCGTGCTGCTGTCCTCCAGCGACAGACGTGCCTGCATGCCCCTCTACGGCGAGCTCGACGGTTGTTTCTTACGTTTGACCAAGGTCCCGCGCAAACACTCCCCTTTCCCGCAGCAACTCATCAGGCTCAACGGCCTCGCGGCAGGCGCATTACGCCAGAAGCGCGCGACCGCATCGTTTTTTCCCGCCCGAGTCCTACGATCTTCGTTTTCCAGCGCCTCGCGGATATCGCCCAACTTGCCGATTTTTGGATCAGATCCGTCCTAGCGCGCAAGCAGGCTCCGGGTTCCAGTTGGCTGGGCTGCTCACGCCTCTGCCCTTCAGCATCGACCCGGTCTGGCTGTCGAGGACAGGGTCCCGCTGGGGCGACCAACATCTCCATTCTCACCGTCAGTGCAGCGGCCATTCGAAGCGCATCCTATACCCCTCCCCGGCAGCCCGCCCAATCGTCTTCCGCACGAAGAAGATATTCTCAGCCGCGCGCGCGTCGCGTTCGGCCCTGTCCGATGTCCGACAATGTCGGATGCGCAACATGGCAGAGCCCGATTTGTCCACTGCCTCGAACGGTTTTCTGATCTGGCACGGTGCATGCTTGGTCATCCGCAAGGCATCGCGGACCAAGGAGAATCCGTCCCATGATCACCTCACCAAGAAATACCGCCGCAGGTCTCCTGGGTCCATCCAAAGATGAGGCTCGAGTAAGGCCTGGCCCCATGAAGAGCTTATTCATCTGGCTCGGCGCTGCCCGCCGATCCTCCCACGCGGGGAGACTGGGACGCAGCGCCTTCATCAAAATGAGGAACAAATCACTTTGCCTCGAACCTTGCCTTTCGACCAGCCACCACAACCGCAGCCATCGATTGTCCCCCTGGCTGCGCAGGGCGTTCATTGCCACCGCGCTGGCCCTGGTGACGACCGCTCCGGCTCTGGCCACCACCGACGGCGGCAAGGTGACGGATTTCCTGCTCGACAACGGCATGGAAGTGGTGGTCATCCCCGATCACCGCGCACCGATCGTCACTCATATGATCTGGTACAAGATCGGCAGCGCCGACGAGCCACCCGGCAAATCCGGCCTTGCCCATTTCCTCAAGCATCTGATGTTCAAGGCGACGACCAACCACGCCGCCGGCGAGTTCGACCGAGCCGTCTCAGCAATCGGCGGCTACAATAACGCCTTCACCGCCTATGACTACACCACCTTCCTCGAGACGGTGGCGCCCTCGGCGTTGGGTGAGATGATGGGCTTCGAGGCCGATCGCATGTTCAACCTCATCCTCAACGACGATGATATCAAGACCGAGCGCGACGTGATCCTGGAGGAGCGCCGTTGGCACAGAGAGACGAACCCGCATGCTCTGCTGGACGAGGAGGTCAACGCGACGTTGCGGCAAAACCAGCCCTACCGCATTCCGGTCATCGGCTGGATGCAGGAGATGGAGAAGCTGAACGGCACCGACGCATTCACCATCTACAACAAATACTACCGACCGAACAACGCCGTGCTGGTGGTGGCCGGCGACGTAGAGCCTGAGACGGTGAAGGCGCTGGCCGAGAAGACCTATGGCAAGGTTGTGCGCGGGCCGGACCTGCCCCCGCGCAACCGCCCGGTCGAGCCGGAGCAGAACACCAGGCGCACAGTGACGCTGACCGATGCGCGCGTTTCGGTGCCGAGCTTTTCCACTCAATGGGTGGTGCCGTCCTATCATACGGCAGAGCCCGGCGAGGCCGAGGCGCTCGACCTGCTGGCCGAGATCCTCGGCGGCGGTAACCGCAGCCGGCTATATCAGGAGCTTGTCGCCAAGCAAGGCATAGCTTCGGCGGCCGGCGCCTCCTTCCAGGGCACGATGCTAGACGACACCAATTTCACCATCTCCGGCTCGCCGCGCGGCGATGCAAAGCTCGTCGATCTCGAAGCGGCGGCCGTTGCCGAAGTCGCCCGGATCGCCAAGGATGGCGTCACCAGCGACGAGCTGGACAAGGCCAAAGACCGCTATATCCGCTCGGTGATTTTTGCGCACGACGAGCTGGACCACATCGCCAACATTTATGGCAAGACGCTCACCACCGGTGGCAATGTGAAGGACGTGCTCGAGAGGCCGGACCGCGTCCGCAAGGTCACCACCGACGAGGTCAAGGCGGTCGCCGCGCGTTATCTGGTGCTCGACCATTCGACGACAGGCTATCTTTTGCCGCAGCAACAGGCGGGGAATTGATCATGAGCTCCATCCCCATGCAAATGCGCCGGCCGGTCTTCCCTCGGCGCGTCTTCGCCACCCTGTTCCTCTCCATCCTCTTTCTCATCTTGCGGGCGCTCGCCGGGTAAACGGGATCTGTTTAAAGCCGCGAGGAGCGGTTTTCCCGGGCCTTGCCAGGCATTTGCCGGTTGAGGCGTCATTATTTGGGGTGCGCTCCTCCTCAGGCCAGCCTCTCTTCGAGTGGATAGAGTCGCCGATTCGTGGTCCGCAGATTGTAGGCGCAGTCCACCAGCATCCACTCCGCGCGGCTGGCGAAGCCGATGTCCGTTGTTCAATCGTTCGACTAGTAGAACCGCGAGGCATCTTCTAGCGTATTCAGGTATTCTCCCTTTCCAGTTGGGTACCGTGGTCTACCAGCTGTCTGGCCGAGGCCCTATAAGGAACCCGGACCTCGCGGAGTACACACCGCACCTGCTATATAGACCTGCTGCGTTGAGGAGGAATCCGGTATTGCCCCTGTGCCTGCCGATGATCCGTCACCTGAGATCCCCTGACCTGTTTGGACCCATTGATCGCCTGCCGGCACTTGGCACGCGGACTAGCGAGCGGACATTCGAGGTCCTCAACCCGTCGACTGGCGAAGTGCTGGCAGAACTACCCGACATGGGTGTCGAGGAGACATGCGCTGCGATCGACAAGGCCTATGTCGCTCAGCCTGGATGGGCAGGGTTGACCGCACGTGAGCGCAGCGACGTTCTATCGCGATGGCATCAGTTGATCATCGACCACGCCGACGATCTCGCCGAGATTCTCACCGCGGAGATGGGCAAGCCGCTTGCCGAAGCCAAGTCGGAGATATCGCATGCTGCGGCGTATCTGCAATGGTACGCCGAGGAGGCCAATCGCGTCTATGGCGAGACGATCTCCGCACCATCGATGGACCGCCGAATGCTGGTAATCAAGCAGCCCATCGGAGTTGTTGGCACGATAACGCCATGGAATTTCCCGGCCTCGATGGTGGCGCGCAAAATCTCGCCAGCCTTGGCGGCGGGCTGCACGATCGTCCTCAAGCCCGCTGAACAGACGCCGCTCGTGGCGGGAGCAATGTTCGCCCTCGCCCATCAGGCTGGCTTTCCCGAAGGCGTCGTCAACCTAATCTATGCGTCCGAAGGTGACGCGGTCGGCCGCGAACTTTGTACCAATCCCAAGGTCCGCAAGATCAGCTTCACCGGGTCGACTGAGATCGGGCGCCTTCTCATGCGCCAGTGCTCTGACCAGATCAAAAAAGTCAGCCTTGAGCTCGGCGGCAATGCACCTTTCATCGTCTTCGATGATGCCGATATCGATGCCGCGGTTGACGGTGCGATCCAGGCGAAGTTCCGCAATGCCGGCCAGACCTGCGTTTCGGCGAACCGCCTTTACGTCCAGTCGGGCGTTCACGACGAGTTCGTCGAGAAATTCGTGCAACGGGCATGCCAACTTCAAATTGGTGATGGTTTCGCTCCCGGAGTGGACATCGGACCGCTCATCGACAAGCACGCATTGGCCAAGATCGAATCCCATATTGCCGATGCCGTCGCCAAAGGCGGCGCAATTCGATGCGGGGGCAAACGCATCGGCACGAATGGCACGTTTTTCCAACCGACAGTCCTGACCGGTGTCTCCAGCGAGATGACCGTCGCGCAAGAAGAGACATTCGGGCCGCTGGCACCGATTATTCGCTTCAAAGATGCGGATCAGGTCGTGCGTGAGGCCAACGACACGATCTACGGCCTCGCGGCCTACTTTTATGCCTCCAACCTGAAGCGTGTCTGGCGTGTGGCCGAGGCCTTGGAATATGGAATGGTCGGGGTAAATACCGGCCGGATGTCTTCAGAAGCGGCGCCGTTCGGTGGGATAAAACAGTCCGGCATCGGGCGGGAGGGATCCCGCCATGGCCTCGAGGACTACCTCGAAATGAAATATCTCTGCATGGGCGGCATCTGAATTTTCGGCTTGCAGGGTTCACAGACCGGGTAACCTAGCGAGCGATCTCCAAATATGTGAATTGTAGGATCGCTCCTCGATTGGGAACTGAGGGGCGGCTCCGTACCCGAGCAAACACGCAATCCTGAAGGAGCACCCTGGCTGGACTTATCTCTCGACGAGACAAGCGTCTGCATTTTCGGCGAAGACGGCGTGCATGTGACGGAGGATACGCTTGCCAGCGATTTGGCGGCCCTCGCCGACTTCAGGCGACGGGCTGTCGTTGCGCGGGTCTGGTTGGAAGCTTGTGCACCATCGCGATCATGAACGCCGGTTTGTGCGCAATATCCGGTTTCTGGGCAGAATTTTGAACCTGCTACCTTTCAATTGTCAGTAGCTCAGTTGTTCTTCGGCCGAATGCCGCGCCGGTACAGGCTCGGACAGAATCGAAGATACCATCAGGCAGGCATTCGCATTCGACATTTCCGGTGATCGGCGCACGATCCAGGGCGCGCCAGGTTGACCAAGCGCCTCGAACCGCATGACAGTCTTGACCGGCTGAAGGACGGAAATCCCGCGATGCCGAAGAGGTTGGTCAGCGCAGTCGAGCCCACACGGCATTTGCGGCACGAAACAGCAAGGGGTGGGAAGCGATCGGCCGAGCGGTCCTCGAAGGCGCGGGCCAGGGTGCCGACGATGCGTTGGTTCAGGTCCGCCAATCTGGTCTCTACCGTCTGATAGCGGCTTCGGTCGCCAGTGACAGCGAGTAAAGATATTTGGCATCATCGGCTTTGATTGCCGCGCAGATCTGGTCGAGATTGGGATAGCTCACTGGTGCACCTTTGGGCTCATAGTGCTTCCTCCTCATCGAGATGAGGATTGCCGGATTTGGCGTAGAACACCAACACGGGTCCGAGATCAAAGCGCGTCCCGGGCGCAAGGCGCTGGACGGACCGGGGCCATGTTTCGGTTGAGACGCCATCGATGCCTCGCGCCAGCGTTCTGGCGAATCGGGGCATCAGCGGAGCGAGTGTCGGCGCCAGGATCGCAGCGGCCGTCGTCTGAAGGGCTAGCGAAGTCCGATTGCGGGCGGGATAGAAACGTCGCGCCGCCGCATAGTCTTGCGCCCGACGGTAGACCACGCAATCGCGCACGAAATCGCAGACCTGAGCGGCCGCGCGGCGGACCGAGAAGCCTTCGTCCGAATAGGCGCGTTCCATCGCCGCGCGATAGATCTCTATCCGAGCAAAGAAGGCGCGGTCGGCCGGGCTCCAGTCGCCTGCATCGGGTACACGGCCGCCAAAATCCTGCTTGATTTCCTGGTTCAACGCATCAAGCCAGTTCAGCCAAATCCCTTGGAACACCTCGTTCTCGGTGCGGCGCAGCGCGTCCAGCGTGAAATCCGTCCGCTCACCTTCCGGGCGTGTCAGGCCCAAATGGAGGCGCACGACGTCGACTGTCTTTGGGCTCAGAACCTCCTTGCCCCAGACCGCATGGCGGCAGCTGGTTGAGAACTTCTTGCCGTCGAGCAGGTAGAACTCGTTGACGTGATAGTGGATGCGTGGCGTCCAGTGGGAGAAGACCTCGGCGTAAAGAGCGGGGTAGAGTAGCGCGTGGTAGAACGAATTGTCGAAGCCGAAGAAATGGACAATCTGCCAGTCGTTGCCGGGCATCTCCGCCTTCCAGTCGCGACCCAGCAAGCGGCCGAGCGCCTGGATGTTGTAAAGAAAACCGAAGGCCATTTCCGGCCAGACCCAGATCACTTGCCCCGGGAACCCTTCGGCCGGCAGGCCCCAGTCCGAGGGGTGGGTAATGGGCACTGAAAAGTTGCCGCGTCGGCGTAGGCGCGCGAAGAGATCCAAGATCCGTAGCGGGACGCCCGACGCCCTTAGATGCCGCTCGATATTGTCGTAGCATCGGTCCAAGGCAAGTTCCGGGCGGCGAACGGAGCGGACCAGCGGCGCCTCGGCAGACTGCCGTGACCGGGCTGCACCCAAGTCGTGGCAAAGGTTTGGGGCGCCGCATTCCTCGCAGATGTTGCCACCGGCGGAGCCGCCGCAATCGGGGCAGAGGCCGCTAACATCAGGCTCGTAAAGATAGTGGCCTGTCACAGCATCGAAAAGCGCAGGGCTCTGGCGCAGATCTACCGCCGTGCTGCTCAGAAGACTGCGGAAACACGCGGCTTGAAACTCGCCGTAACCGTCATCGCCCATTGTGGGTTGGAAGCTGTGGACGTCACAATCGAGAAGTGCAAGCGTGGCGCGAATCTCGTCGGCGTAGTAGCGCGCCACGTTTGCAGGCGTCGATTGATCGGCATCAGCGCGTGTCGTGACGTAGCTCTGGTTGTCATCGCTTCCAGTGAGGTGATAGGCTTCGACTCCTTTCATGCGCAGGAAACGAGTATAGACGTCGGCGCCGAAATAGGGGCCAGAAAGATGCCCCAGATGCAGATCGCCATTTGGCGTTGGAGGCGTGGAGAAGACGAAGATCGGCCCGCGTGAAGCCGTGGTTTTTGCAGCGGCATCAAGGGCGGCCTCGCCGTCTCGCCAGTAGACATCGACGAAATCTAGGTCTTCGTTTCCGTCGTTGCGCAGCACATGCGCTTCAAAAGGGTCGAACAGAACGACATCGCCCGCCTCGACCGAGATTTCCCCAAGGTCGGTCCTGACCTTGCCCGATCCTGACAGGATCACGAAGGCCTCGATTTCGTCGTGCCGATGGGGCTCGGATGTAACGCCCGGTGCCACCCTACCGAACGAAAACCCCGTGCCGGCGCTTCCCGTTCCAAGCGTGGCCATGTTGATACCGAACGCCCGCGACAGCTCCGTTCGAGAAAACGTGTATTTGCGCATGACAACGAACCTAAGCTGTTGAAGCCGTGGGATCTTCGGCTGCCAACGCAACAGCCTCTTGTGCAAGTTGCGCAGAGAAGCGGCAGCCCAACCCGTTGGCGGCCCCGGCCAGAATAATGCGGCTCTGGGCCGCCAGGCGGGCGACGAGGGGGGCGCCAGTCGGGCTGTAGGCGTCACAGAAGACCGCCCTGCGACCACCTCCACAATCCACGTGCCGAAGCGTCGTAACGGGCTGCGGTCGATGCTCCGCGAGCCCGCAAATCAGAACGCCATACTCTCCGCGCATTTTTGAGCGGCCGATCAGTTCCGTGTGCATGCCTCCGCCTGGCTGCGTGAGCTCAATCGCGATAGAAAATGCCATTTGGGGGCTTGAGTTTGTCGAGATCGGCCACTTTGCCCTCGGGCGGGTTAAGAGCGCGCTTAAGCACGTTATATTCAGCGCGGGTCGGTCCACCGGTTGAAGCACGCTGGAACACCAAGTAGAGTGTCCGCCGCGAACGATTGCTTTTGTTCGGTCGTGAGTAGTGCGGTGCGTAATCGTCGAAGATGAAGATGTCGCCAGCCTTCCATACTACGGGTTCCCAGGAGAACATTTCGGCGACTTGAGGATCGATCACCCCACCGGCATCCATGGGAAACACCCCCTTCTTGTGGTTGCCGGGGCTGAAGAAAAGCCCGCCGTTTTCCGGGTCGGAGTCGTCGATGCCTACGGCAACCACCGCATGGACCATCCGGTCGGGGAGTTTGTGTGGAATGTGATAAATGTCCTGATGCGGGAGATAGCCGCCGCTGTCGGGGTAGTGGAAAATCAGCAACTCCTTGAGCCTGCGCGAATCTTCGCCAAGCAAATCCTCGACCGCTGACTTTATGCGCTGATCTTCTAAAAGCAAACGACGCAATGGATCATGGAAGTCGAGAAAATTCTCGATCTTGGAGATGATCTTTCGATTGTCCGTCGTCTTTTCGAACCACATGAGCCATTTATCATCGCTGACATCCCAGCGTGACATGTCTTCGACAAAAGTAGAGATGTCTTCCTGAGCCGCTGGAGCGAAGAACCTTTCGAGCCTGACGTATCCGTCTTTCTGCCACTTTTCTCTTTGTGCATCAGTCAACATGCGAAAAGCCTCCTGTTGGAAAGACTGGTTGGTCGGACATCCCAATTAGGGCAGTCGGGCGCTGGTCAAGTTGCGGGTCCACGGAGACGGACTCACGTCATGTGGGACGGCGATGCTAAGTGCGTTCCGTTCCGGCGGATATTGTCCGCAGAAGCTCGGCGCGAGACTGCCTATGTCAGGCTCAGCCGGGTCCAGGGGTTCCGTAAACTGGGCCGGATCAATCGCTTCACCCGGTCCAGCCACGACACGCATCGCTAAAGGCCGGCACCATCCGCTGACCGCCGACCCAGCCATGGCCGCCAAGACCACGGCGCTCTTTCGAGTGAGCGAGCTGGTACGGTCTTGACAGCCGTAGGGGAAATGCACGCCCCCAGAATAATGCGATGCGCCGCTTGGTCCAAGGGCTTGTTCGGTCACGATGATTTCGGAGAAACCTCCGGCCTTCGCCTCAGCGGAGGCGGACATCATTCCTAGGATGCCACCGCCGATGATCAAAAGTCTACGAGTCATATCCCGCTGCCCATTTCTTCGGCTGCGGGGTCGGGCCAGCTCTCGATCGAGGTATGGCTGATGAAGCCCGGATGCTCGGGGTTCGCGCATGGCGCGCGCCCAAGAAGGCTATCGAGGATGCGGCGCGCGCGCCAGGCCAGCAGGCTTAGGTTCGGATCGGCCAGGCCGCGCTGCCCGAGGCTCGCGTTTTGCACGAAGATGCGTCTGCCACGCGGTCCGTCCCAGCTCACCGAAAAATCCTGGCGAATAGCTAATTCATTGTCGATCTGCTCCAGCCGGTGCGCGATGGGTTCCAAGAAGTCTGGCACCGCGTTCTCGTAACCGGTGGCCAGGATGACGATGTCAGCCGTGACTTCTTCGACCTCGTCCATGCCGTGCTGCAGGGTCAGCCTGTGACCCGCGCCGGCGTTGATGCAGTGCGAGACGGTGCAGCCCGGCCGCAGTGTGATGTCGCATCGGTTTGGTTCGAAAAATGCGTGGCGGTACAGCGCCTGATAGATTGCGCGCAACGTGCTTTCCGAAATGCCGTCCGAGGCAAGCACGAAACGCCGCAGGAGCACCTTACGCCGCGACTCGCTCATCGCCGCGAAACGATCCGAAAAGCAGGGCATGAACAACTCGTTTGTGAACGGGCTGTTGTCGAGAGGCAAATAGTTTTCGCGCTGCGAGACCCAGGTGATCGAGGCAGGCCGCCGTTCTTTCGGCAGGCCGACAAGGTGCAACATCACCTCGGCTCCCGACTGGCCTCCGCCAACCACGCAGACATGCTTTCTCCGCACCTCAGGATGGATGTGCAGTAAAACAGATGAGTGGAACAGGTTGCGTCCAGTCCAGCCCTGAAACTGAGGCGGAATTTGCGCCTGCTTGCCAATGCCGACCACGACGTTTCTGGCGCCGAGAACCGCCTTATCCGTCCGCACCCGAAACTCGCCGTCAAAGCGGATTTCGCGCACCGTCTCGCCGCCACGCACAAGTGGGTTCCTGTGGAAGGCCCAGTTCAGGTATTGTTCGAACTCAACTCTGAGCACGGCTTCGAACTGTGCGTTCAGGAAGTGATACAGACGCCCGTTCTCGTGCAGGAAGTTTACGAAAGTGTAGGCTGATCGCGGATTCACCAGCGTGACCAGATCCTTGAAGTGGCTCACCTGGAGCTCTGAGGAATCGAATGCGATGCCTGGGTGCCAGCGGAAGTCGACCTGTCGATCCAGGAACAGTGCCCCTTCCCCAACTTGTTCGTGTATCTGACACGCAAGGCTCAAATTAGACGGCCCAGCACCGACCCCAACGCAAGATAACTCCACTTGCTTTCCTCCTATAGAGTCTTCCCGCTAGGCGGCTTGTTCGCGGCGAATATCGGCCATAGCCATTGGGCCCCCTCGCGGACGTTTTCGAGCCCCGGTGCCGACCGGATTGCGAGAATTGTCCTGCGCGTTCGGGTCGTCGAATGTAGACCCGAGCATTCCAGCGCGGTGACAATCGACGGGTCATGCCGGCGACGTGGGGCAACGACGTATGTCCTTTCCGCCCGTCTGGATGCCCGCGTCGCCATCACGCGAGGAGCTTTCCAGGCCCATTAAGGTGTTTGAAGCCGGCGCAATCGCCCGCCTCTACCATGACGCGCCGGCCTTTCGGCGGCTTGATGGCAGGCGAGAGCGCGGTTTTCACTGCGGCGACGGCATTTTCAGTGCGCATGATCATGGACGACGTCTCGCTGATGCGTTCGCAGAGTCCCATGCATGGGCCGTGCCAGAGAAGGAAACTTTATTTAACAATGGATTGGCGGATTTGCGATCCTGTCGGAAATCCGACATTGAGGGACGCCTCACGGCGGCGCTCGATTAGCACGCCGATGTCGCCTTTTTCCCAATAGCTAATCGGGCACTTCTGCACCAGAATACTTCTCTTGGAGACCAGCACGACGTCTTCATGAACGGACAGTGCAGAACCTTGCGTCTCTGCCGGACAGATCGCGATGTGCCTCTCCCATCGAGGCCGGCAGTTGCAAGAGCTGCCAGATCCTTAGCCCTATCGTGCCGTTGCACTGGCTCGATCCCGACATCCTCGGGGGCCGCGATCATGAAGGCTGACGCAATCTCATATCCGCCGCGACGCCTCTCTCAGGGGGAAGCAATTCTCTATGTTGGTGTCGGATCGATGCTCCGGATGAGATGATTGCGGATGGCCGCATGCACATACCTGAGCGCATCAATGATTGTGCGATCTGGCACCTTCACCAACTGGATTATCGAACTGTAAAGATAGCCGGAAGACAATTGCGTTCTACCACTCTGCCGGTTCCAAAAGCAGATGCGCCATTCGGTCCCTGCGACTCAATCCAGGGAAAGCGATGAGGCCGCAAAGCAGTCTTTTGCGCGCCGAGCCGGTGGCCAGGATGGAGCAATCGTAAACGCAGTTATTCGATGATCGCCGTCGCGGAGTCTTCAGGCTGTGCCGCGCCCGAGACCGGCGACGTAGTGGTCGTCGATGGCCCCGTCGCCGATGTCGATCCGAAGCTCGACCAGTTTCGCGGTGAGCTTCACTGCTTATTCCGCAGTGTCCACCGAGTGGCGCAGGAGGTTCTATCAGGCGGTCACGGCTGCATTCGTTGTCGGATCTTCGACGATGTCGGACATGAGACACAGCGCCATCAGGGTGATCGCATTGTTATGAAATGATTTTCTCATTTGGCACGACACCTGCAGCGCAGTCCGCAAAACGCGCTGCGGCACGGAAAGAGGAGAAATCATCCCATGATCATGCGCGCCGAACGCGGTCGCAGCCGCGAAGCAAACTGGGCATGAGCGCTCCGCCAATATCAAGCAATTCGAGCAAGATTATTCGTAATTCAGTCCACATTTCTGAAGAGCAAGGAGAGAATATCATGGCGAGAAACCAAATGCGCGCGGCGTGGGGAGTAACAGCGGCCGTTGTCCTCATTGTGATGGGACAGCAGGCAGTCGCGGCGGACCTTGCGCAAGCGGCGAGCGTCCCGCAGGCGGGAGCCTCGGTCACGCAAGCGCCAAGCCCTTGGCAACTCCGCCTGCGTGGGTTGGGGGTCATCACCGAGGATTCGGGCTACGTCAATGCAGTGTCAGGCTCCGGTCTTTCCTATTCGGACACCGTGATCCCGGAACTCGATATCTCCTATTTCTTCACGGACAACATCGCCGCCGAGCTCATACTCGGCACCACCTATGCAAACATCGGGGGCCAAGGTACGATCGGCGGACTGGGCAATATCGGCAAGGTTTGGCTGCTGCCGCCTACCCTCACATTGCAGTATCATTTTACCAATTTCGGCGCGTTCAAGCCCTATGTCGGTGCCGGCGTGAACTACACGATCTTCTATAACCAGGGTGCCGGCAGTGCCGATGCTCTCAAGGTTAAGAATACATTCGGCACCGCGCTGCAGGTCGGATTCGACTACATGGTGGATCAGCACTGGGGCGTCAACTTCGACGTGAAGAAGCTTTTCCTCAAGCCAGACTTCGACGTCACGGTCGACGGCGCGAAGCTGACGGGAAAGGCGGAGCTCGATCCCTGGTTGATAGGAGCAGGTGTCACCTACCGCTTCTAACAACGAAAGGTGAAGGCGGCTGCTGATAGCCGATTGGAATGAAGGGCGCCTCGTGCGCCCTTTTTTGGTCGTCTCTGTACGGGCGACACGCCGACGTCACCGCAATGCCACGCCATTTTGCAGAACTTGATGCACACAACTGCCCTCCTCCAGCGGACCAAGAAGGTACCCCTGGTCAATGCGGCCTCGACTAACGCCTGAAATGGACGTGCTTAGATGCGCTTCGGATTCAGGATGGCTGTTGGGTATTGTTGATGGGGGCATCAGTCTCCCGGACGTCATGTCAGAGCTATGCGCCTGCGTAAGGCGAGCACGGAGTTCCTCGACGCCGACAAGACGCCTTGTTCAGCCATGCTGCGACAGCTGCTGTGCTTTTGCTGCAGGAGCGGTGGCTGGCCCCGCGTGGATGCATTCCTCGGCAGGCCAAGGCCTGCCTTTGCGCTGCCCCATGGCTTGACCCATGGCACGGTGCCGCGCTCCAGTTCGGCAATGATGCGGTCCGTGATCTCCTGATAAAGGCTGGCGCCGGGGCGCCCGCCCTTGCCTGCGCCAGCCTCTCCGCTGGGGGTACGCTTGCTGTTTGCATGCATCGTCTCATCCTCCGCTCGCCAATCGCCGCGCCTTTCCCCGGAAGATCCCATGGGTGGTGGAGGCAGCGCTCGATCCCGATCTCGCGTGCCTGCCCCGTGAGCGGGGTGGCGGCAGAACGCGACTGGCTTGGCTCGCTGAACGAGGCAGGCTGCACCCGAAGGGCCGGAACGGAGTGGAGGATGTGAGCGGAGCGAACATTGCGGCCTGCCGCAGCGGGCCTAGAAAGGAGCGTCGCCCACCCCGCGAGCGGGGGCAGGCAACAACCAAAACCACATCGCGAAGCGATGACCGCAGCTGTGATCAACTCGCTTTGACCGACGCATTGCTCATGAACAACTTGGAGGGACAGAACACATGAAGGCTGAAAACGCGACTGAGATTGAAACCGATGCCGTCCATACGACACTCGGCGCTATCTTCCTGTCCCTGGAACTCAGTCGCTCGACCTGGTTGGTGACAAGTTTGTTGCCGTGCAACGGAGAGAAGATGTCAAAGCGCATCGTCAAGGCAGGCGATACGGCCGGATTGTTCGACCTTGTCCGCCACCTGAAGGCGACAGTTCGGCGCAGAACGGGCCGTGACGTGCCGGTGATCGCAGTCCAGGAGGCTGGCCTGGACGGCTTCTGGATACATCGGATCCTTGAGCGTAATGGCATCGAAAGCCATGTTGTTGATGCGGCATCCATCGCCACGTCACGCAGGAAACGCCGGGCGAAGACAGACAAGCTGGACGGCGAGACCCTCCTTCGCGCCCTGCTTGCCTACAAGCGCGGCGAGCCGCGGGTATGCGCCATGGTCGTTCCGCCATCGCCCGAGCAAGAAGACCGAAAGCGCAACAGCCGTGAGCGACGCGCTCTCATCGCGGAGCGGATCAAGATTGTGAACCGGATCAAGGGGCTCTTGTTCTCACAGGGCATCGTTGATTTGAGCCGCTGAAGCGGAACCGGCGCACTCGACTGGAAGAACTCAGGACCGGAGACGGTCGTGAACTACCGTCGAATCTCAAAGCGGAGATTGTCCGTGCACTGGACCGGATCGAGCTCGTGCTTCGGCAAATCAAGGACGTGGAGGCAGCGCGCGACGAAGCGGCTCGCAAAGAATGCGAGCCTTCAAAAGTCGCCAATGGAATGTCGATGCTCAAGCAGCTGCGCGGCGTGGGAGCGGACTTTGCCGAGGTGCTTTGGTCCGAGGGTCTGTATCGCGAATTTGCGAATCGAAGGCAGCTCGCCTCCTATGCCGGTCTGACACCGACACCGTGGCAAAGCGGATCGATCAGCCGGGAACAGGGCGTATCGAAGGCGGGCAATCCGAGGCTGAGGACCGTGATGGTGCAATTGTCGTGGTTCTGGCTTTTGCATCAACCTCGATCGGCTTTGGCACAATGGTTCCAGGAGCGAGTCGCGATCGACGGCGGCAGGCGCCGCAAGCCGGCCATCATTGCGCTCGCGAGAAAACTTCTGATCGCGCTGTGGAAGTACGTTCATCATGGTGCTGTCATTGAGGGCGCTGTTATGAAGCCGGCATAATCAACGCACTCTTCTCCATCCGCCGGGATTGATCGCTCCCGGCTGATCCTGGGCGAACGAACCTTCCACCCCACTTGGCCTAAAATGCCGTCCGGAAGATTGGTCGCGTTCCTCTGAGCCTTACCGACGAAAGCGGGATGTTGGTGCAGCTGCCGCAGAGCAGCGACCGTATGTGAGTTTGGACCGGTGTTGTCACCGCGCCAAGATGACAGGCTCGGACCTTGGATCACAACGCATTGAGGTGGATATGCGAAGACAGTCTTGACGACAAAATCCCCATGTGAGCGGGGTGGGCGGCGAGTCGCGACCGGAAAGGCCCGCCGTGGGAGGCGGACCGCATCCGAAGGACCGGAACGAAGAGGAGGACCCTGAGCGGCACGCGAAGGGTTGCGGGCTGCCGCGGCGGGCCTAGAAGGGAGTGCCGCCCACCCCGCGCCACCGGGAAAGGCCAACAGCCAAACCGCGCCGCCCGCAAGGGCGGCGGCCGTCACAGCCCGAAGGGCTGCCCGCGCCAAGGGGCGAAGCCGAATGGCCGAGACCGCCTGAGCTTGCCGAAGAAAAGCGGGCTCGGTTCATGAGCACCTGGTGCGCGTCGTCAGGCGCGCGGGCGCTCGAGTCTCATCAACCGCGGTTTCGTCCCTACTTCCAGATCTATTCAGAATGAGGGTTGAGTAAATCGGCCGGCTCGATTCCGAGCACTCTGGCGAGTTTTGCCACCATATCAATGCTGGCGGCACAGACCGGCGCTCAAGTGCGCTGACATATGTTCGGTCAACGCCAGCCTCATGCGCCAGCGCTTCCTGCGACAATTTCTTTTTTGGCGACGCCTACGCAGATTGCGGGCAAAGACCTCTCGGATTTCCATGCACGAGAAGCCACCCTCTTGTCGAGGATTTCACCACGGAGGATTCTCTACAAAAATCAGAGACAACAAAGGGGAGCGGCTGCACGGCATCACTTTAGCGAGGGCAAATCCCGCTGATCCGAAAACTCAAGGACGTAAAGCGTGAAGTTTGACACCCAAACAAAGTGCGACGCCACCTATAGGTCACGAGAGCGACGCATTTGTGCCAGAAGCTCGCAAGGATCGATTTTGAGAGCCTCGGTTACGTCGAGAAAATCAATTACGTCCAGCCCACGTTCACCACCCTCATACTTGGCGACGAACGACTGCGGGCGGCTTAGCATTTCAGCAATCTGGCTCTGGGTGAATCCGTTATTTTTGCGCGCCGCAATCAACCTTTTCAGCAGCCAGCGCTGGCGAGGTGATCGAAGGGATTTCGGCATCAGACGAACCGGCCAGGAAGAACTGGCTCATCGACTAATCCCAGTTTCGGATTATCCCATTTTAGGATATTGTCCAGTCAAAGGCGGACGCGGGGTAATTCATAGCGAGATATGAGATGGAAGACAGATTGCTCCAACCTGCTGTTGCCGACGAGGTCCCCTGGGCGGAGAGCCTGACCGCTTATGACAATGAGCACTTCAGGATCTATCTGAGACTCATAGACGCATGCGCCGGGAATGCCAGCGAAGAAGAGATGGCGCAGGCGATATTGGGCATTGATCCAGTGCGAGAGCCAGCTCGCGCCCAAAAGGCGGTTCGCAGCCATCTCGCGCGCGCCCACTGGCTGGTGATCGCGGGGTACAAAGAGCTGTTCTCTGGTCAAGAGGCCTGATGGTGACGATCGCTATAGAAGAAACCGCTTATACCCACCGCTCATAAGCGAGCGCCCGCGTCTGACTGCACGGCGGACGCCGTCGCGAAGATGGTCGCCGGGGTCGGCCCAGTCCTGCTCGACGCGGGCTCTGCCGAAGAGGGCAAGGCCGATTTCGCGGTGTGATGCGCCAGCGATGGAGCCGTCGAGCGCACGCAAGACTCGGCGCAACCGCGAGCAACGGGGCTCGGTCGGAAAGAATCCTGGTTGCAGCCTGCCGGTCCAACAGAGGCTGTTCAGACATTCCAGCGCGTTCAGGCGTTGCTTCAGTTCCTCTGGCGACCAGAGGACGGAGGATGTCAATCGCACAGGTTCGAGGATGCTGACGCCGGAGGCAGCCAGCTGCAAGCTCCTGCCACTGTCCTCGACAAGGACGTGCTGATGCCCGTCCCGCGTGACGAGTATGGAGATGCGGCAGGAGCGCGGGGCGAGATCAAGCAAGTCGACCCCGCGCGGCCGCGCCGCCATTTCGGCAGCAACCGGCAAAACATGCGGACATTGGCAGGGGCACCAAAAGACGCTCGCATCAGTTCCTTTTGAGCTTGCAAAACAGAAGGCCCCACCGCGAGAGATCAACAGTGTTCGAAGGCAGGCTGATAATGTCCACGGATCGGGCGTTCGTGCGTTCGGCACCGCGTAACGCGTTCGCCAGATCCTTCTGGAAGTCCGGATTGCGCCTGAGGAATTCCCAGGCCCAGCCTCGGCTGGTCAGCCGCTCGACATAGCCATAGTCACCATCACCAGGTCTTGTTTCGTCCATTGCATCGTTTCCAAGAAAGGTCGGATTCCAGGCTCAGGCGATCTTCATGACCGGTGTCCACAGTACCGGGCCCTTGAGTCCGCCATTGCGATGGAGGGCTTCCAAGCTCTGTGTTGAGACGTCGAGATATCCGGCAACGGCGCGCGTGTGGCCTATTGTTTGCGGATCGGACAGCCGTTCGAGTGGCCAGCCGGCGCGACGCAAGATCCGCTCTATGCGTAGATCCGTTACGGTAACGATGCTGTGCAGACCACGTGACAACCCAAACTCGACCATCCCGGCAAACAGCTCGTAGGTGCCAATAGCGATGCCCGCCTGTTTCGGCGCGGACGGCGGCAGATCAAGCGCAAAACGGCTGCTTTCCCAAACACGCGGATCTTCCGGCGCTGGACCGTCGGCAAGGAGAGCGAAGAAGCTATCGCGCAGCATTGTCGGTCCTGTAGTCGGCAACAGGCGCACGCAGCCGTCGATGCGTCCGTCGGGCGCACGCAGCAATAGGTAGTGGGGACGAAGCGCGTCGAACGGATCGACCTCAAAGCCGCCGCTGAACGAAACGTCCCAATCAAGTCGATCCCTGAAGACGCGATACCGCAAGCGGTGCATCTGCTCGAGCTCGTCGCTGAACTCAGCGTAGCAATCCGGCGTGATCAACTGCATCATGATGGCCTTTCTCCCTCGCATGGATAATACCTGCGATTGAAGGCAAAGGCCGGAGTTGATACAACCTGTGCATGTGCCCAGGTTTCGGAGATCAGGTGAAGAGAGATGGCCTGGATAGTGCAAGTCGAACGGCTGCCTGAATAGCCGTCTTCACGCCAAGCTTCTTCCTGGCGTTATCCCGATGAAAGGCTGCGGTGCTCCGACTGATTCCCAAGATGCGGCCGATTTCCCACGCCGTCTTGCCGCGAGCCGCCCACTTCAGACATTCCATTTCCCTTCGCGACAGGGCAACGCCAGCCACGGTCCTGCCGTCGGCCAGCTTGCGACAGGCATGAAGGTGGAAGAAGACCGCGATGAGCTGCAGCACGCGATCATATCGATCAATCAGGCGAAAGAACGGTGGTCGCCTTTCATCGGAGGCGAAGGTCAGTGCTGCAAAAGTACCGGTGCTGTCATGGATCGGGATCGTGAAGCCGCAGTGAATGCCAAATTGCGTCGCCTCATCCATCAATTGTCGCTGCTGCGTCGATAGTTCGAGAACAGCACCGTGCGCATCCCAGTTGAATGGTTCCTGACCACCACGCGCCTGATGGATAACCGGGTCAATCTTTTCATATCGGCTGTGAAGGTAGTGAGATGTCCAGGATTGAGGGTAGGTGGAAATCAGGCGGACCTTGCGGCCCTTGACAGGCGAAGGAAAAAGATAGGCAAAAGACGGCAAATCGAGCGAAGAGGCAATCTCGCCCAGAGCGTTGCGCAGGTCCGTCGCGTCAGCGCTGTCCGCGATCTGCTCTACAAATCTATGAAAAGCGTCTTGCATAGCTAAACTGCAGTGAGTTCTGGCCTCCCAAAAAGGAGCCAAGACGGGCCGGCCAATCCGCAGCCATTCTGGGTAGAAGGCCCGGCCGGAGACTGAGCTCCGTGCCGGGCCGGTGCGCCTTGGGAGGGCGATATGTGCTTCGACGGCGCTGTTATCGAAACCGAGACGTCATTCCAGCGTCATCTGTTAGCAGGTGACAGTTGTCCTCTTGGGTTTGCACTTCATCACGGTCGGGGTGTCTTTTTGCGTGCGGTTGAGACTGCTCCATGGAGGAGCTCAGCCTCACGGTAGATTGCGGTCTGTGGTCTGTGAAAGCGTCACCTCTTTTTTTGCAGCAGCTCACGTGAGCCGTCTTCGGACGCGAAGGCGGCAGTGTGTTTTTCGAGATTGGCGTCGCATTTCGGCATCGGCTCGCACACCCTCCATGCAAGTTGCCTTAAAAGCGAAGCGGATTGTTGCGCCCCCCTGCTCATGACGCCACAGGGCTGCCGCACGTGAATATCCCGGCCGATCCGAGTGGAAGGCTTCATCTCACGCCAGATCATATCGCGCCGTCCGCCTTCAGCGCGCGATAGGTCGTATCGACTGATTTCGCGGTCGCGTCGACGATGATGTCGATCTCTTTCCGGGAAATGATCAGAGGTGGGGCATAGCCGAGAATATCGCCATGCGGCATAGCGCGGCCGATGACACCATTCTCAAACAGAGCAGCAGCGGCGCGCACGCCGACCTGAAGTCCGGGTTCAAATGGTACCCGCCCTTTAGGATCCTGCATCAGCTCCACGGCGGCTAGAATGCCGACGCCGCGAACCTCGCCAACAATAGGATGTCCCTCCAGTTCGGCTCTCATGCGGGCATGCCAATACGGTCCGACATCCCGAACATGTTCCAAGATGTTTCTTTCCTTGAGCAGTTTAATATTCGCAAGCGCTGCCGCCGCGCAAAGCGTGTGACCAGAATATGTCCAGCCATGGCCAAGTGGGCCGTGCTTCTCCGTTCCTTGTTCCAAGACCGACCAGACCCGATCACCGATAATAGACCCGGAGATAGGCAGGTAGGCTGAACTCAAGCCCTTGGCGATCGTTACGAAATCCGGGCGCATGCCATACAGGTGGGAACCGAATTTCTCACCGGTTCGCGCGAAGCCGCAGACCACTTCATCGGCGATCAGAAGGATATCGTACTTGTCGAGCACGCCTTGAATTGCCGTCCAGTATCCCTTTGGGGGCGGAACGATGCCGCCGGTCCCAAGTACCGGCTCTCCGATAAAGGCTGCAACTGTCTCGGGGCCATCAGCGAGGATAAGGGCTTCAAGTTCGTTAGCACAGCGTCTGGAGAACGCTTCCTCACTTTCGCCGTCATGCGCCTGGCGATAGTAATGTGGCGTCGTCGTATGGCGCACCAAGTCCAGCGGCAGGTCGAAGAAATTGTGAAAGAAGGGAAGGCCTGTCAGGCTACCGGTGATCAGCCCGGACCCGTGATATCCGCGATGTCGCGAGATGATCTTCTTCTTTTCAGGACGGCCGAGGATGTTGTTGTAGTACCAGACCAGCTTGATATTGGTTTCGTTAGCGTCGGAACCGGAGAGGCCGAAATAGACCCTTCGCATGTTCTGACCGAAATATTCGACCACGGCCTCTGCCAAGAGCGCGACTGGCTCGGTTCCTTGGCTTGCATAGACATGGGCGAACGGCAACTCGTGCGCTTGCCGGGCAATGGCGTCGGCTATCTCGGTGCAGCCATACCCCATATTGACGCAATAGAGCCCGCCAAAACCGTCGAGGCTTTTTCGGCCTTCGGTATCCCAGATGTACACGCCTTCTGCGCCTACCATAATTCGGTTTGGCGTCTCGCCGCGGCTGTGCTTGGCTAAGTGCGTAGACGGATGAAAGACAAAGCTCCGATCCTTCTCCCGGAGTTGCTCGGTTCCCAGATTGCTCAAGCTCATCGTCCGTCTCCTCGCGATCATCGGCGGAGGACACTCAGCCAGCCGCCTCTTTAGCAATTAGCATACCGGCAAACGCCTCTCGACTTTCGCGGGAATGTACGACTTTAGCCGACGAATTCGCGGAAACGACACCGATCGCCGTGGAAATCGAGGTTTGGGGAGTTTATCTTTGCCTTAGAGCGGACAAGGGGATCGGTGAATTGGATTTCACTGGTTTGGTCACGACAAGGCTATAGTATTTGTCGATCCCCAAGCCTGCCTGCAGCAGTCCCTCCATGAAATTCTGATACGCAGCCATGGAAGGAGAAGAAACGCGCATCAGATAGTCGATCCGCCCCCCGATAGCCCAGCAGTCCAGGATTTCCGGAATTTCCTGGATCGCAGTCTCGAAGTGTCGTTGATCCTCGAGACGATGGCGATCCAGAACCACCTCCACCATTATAGAGATAATGCCCCCGATGAGGGCTGGACTGAGTCGGGCGTAGAACCCCTCGATGATCCCTGCGGCTTGGAGCACACGGAGCCGCTCCGAACAGGCCGAAGCCGAAAGGTGAACACGCTTTG
>NZ_JAMYMZ010000043.1:0-43758 GCF_040318825.1 Mesorhizobium sp. M1006 | reverse complement strand
GGAGGACAGCCAGCCGGCCAGATGTTCGAACATCGCCGCCACATCTCAGGTGGCCACCGCTTCCGCGATTACTTCATGTTCGTTCCTCGGCCCCGAAACGGTCATTCTGGATGAGAGGTTGCGTGAAGCAGTCCGCGCAGTGCAGGGTGGCGCAAGAAGGATGGTTCAGTCGAAGAAGCCTGCATCCTCGTCCCGGAGATACTTCCTGGCTGCTTCGGCGTCGATATCGAGGCCCAGCCCCGGCGCTTCCAGCAGGTCCACCATGCTGTCCTTCACGATCTGCGACGGCAGGCCGATTACGAGGTCCTCCCACCAGGGGTCGGAGGCGCTCGGGCATTCGAACGCGATGTAGTTGGCGGGCAGGGTGGCGCAGACATTGATCAGCGCGCCGAGGCCCAGAAGGCCGTTCGCGGTGCCGTGCGGTGCCATCAGGATCGAGTGCATACAGGCGTGCTCGGCGACCCATTTGAGCTCGGCAATGCCGCCAATATCGGCCGGATCCGGGCCGATGACGCGCACCGCCTGCGTTTCGATCAGCTCCTTGAAATTGTGCCGCAGGTATATCTGCTCGCCGGTATGGATTGGCGTCGAGGTGGAGGTGGTCAACTCCCGATAGGCCTGCGGATTGACCCACGGCACATAGTCGCCGGTCAGCATGTCCTCGAGCCACATCAAATTGTACTTCTCGACCGCGCGAGCGAACTTGATCGCATCGGGCAGCATCCAGCCCGGGCCGCAGTCGAGCGCCAGGCTGACCTTGTCGCCCAGCACTTCCTTCATCGCCATCACGCAGTCGAGCATATGGTTGAAACCGCGCTCGCTGATCACGCCCTGGTCCATGGCACCGTGATAGCCGGCCTTCTTCTGCGTCACGCCGTAGTGAAAGCCCTCGATGGTGTCCTTCATGTTGGAATGGAACGAGATTCCCTGCTTGATCATGAAGAAATTCTGCGGCTGCTCCATCATCCATTTCACGTCAGCGGCGTAATCCTCCGGCCGGTCCCCCGTTCGCTTCTGGCGGATCGAGCCGTTATAGACGCGCACCTTGTCGCGCACCTTGCCGCCGAGCAGTTTGTAGGCCGGCACGCCTGCGGCCTTGCCGGCTATGTCCCACAGCGCATGCTCGATAGCGCTTACCGCCGCGCCATAGGGCTTGAAAGAGCCGCGTTGGCGGATCTTCAGCATCACCCGCTCGACATCGGTAGGGTCCTCGCCGATCAGCGCCTCACGGAAATGCAGCACCCAAGGCTTGAGATAGGTCTTGGTGAACTCGACTTCGCCAAGGCCATAGAGGCCCTCGTCGGTAACGATGCGGACTATTGGGTGTTTGCCGATGACGGCGCAGCGGAGATCGGTGATCTTCATCTTCGGTTCTTTTCGCCTCAGCTCCAGATACGGTCCCAGGAATACTCGTCGTCCCAATGATCCGTGGGCTGCCAGATGCCGGTGACACCCGGCTGCAGATGCTGCGAGATCACCTCGTCGACGACGTCGTCAATCCCCAGGCCAGGTTTGTCCGGAACAGTGATAAAGCCGTCCTTCACGAGCGGCTTGGGAAGGCCGGTGACGATATCGTCCCACCAGTCGACATCGGCAGAGTGGTATTCGAGCGCCATGAAGTTTTCGGTCGCGGTCGCGACATGTGCCGCGGCCATTGCGGCGATTGGACTTTCGGCCATATGGATGGCCATTGCGATGCCGTGGTCCTGGGCCATGTCGCCGATCTTCTTGCTCTCGAGGATGCCCCCGCTGGTGAGCAGGTCCGGGTGGATAATGGAAAGGCCGCCGCTCTTGAGCAGAGGCTCGAAGCCTTCCTTAAGGTAGATGTCCTCGCCGGTGCAGATCGGCACCGTAGTGGCGGCCTGCAGTTGCCGGAACTGCTCGGTGTACTGCCATGGGATCACATCCTCGAGCCAGGCCGGCACGTATTTTTCAATCCGCCTGGCGAGCCGAATGCCGTTCTGCAGCGAGATGTGGCCGACATGGTCAATGGCGAGCGGAATATCCATGCCGATAACATCGCGAACCTCGGCAATGTACTGTTCAAGCAGGTCGAGGCCCTTGTCGGAAAAGTGGAGGCCGGTAAACGGATGGGGGACGTTATGCAAATCGTAAGCGGCATTGCGGGCGCGCCGCTCCTCCATGGTCTTGACCGGGCCGCGGCCGGGATGGATGCGGTACCCTTCAAGTGAACCAGCAGGGGAGACGACCGCACCGGGTACATCCGCGATCTGCATCAGCCCCAGATCCATCTTGAGGAAGGTGAAGCCGAGCGCCATGCGCTGCTTGAGGCGCTTGCCGGTCTCGGTGCCGCTCGGCACGGTAGCGTCGGTGTCGCAATAGACGCGCACCTTCTCCCGAAACCGGCCGCCGAGCATCTGGTAGATGGGAACGCCATAGGCCTTGCCGGCGAGATCCCACAACGCGATCTCGACCGCCGAGACGCCGCCGCCTTGCCGGCCGTGGCCACCGAACTGCTTGATCCGGCGAAACAGGCGGTCGATGTCGCAAGGGTTCTCGCCAAGCAGCCGGCTCTTCAGCATCAGCGCGTAGGTGGCACTGGCGCCGTCGCGGACCTCGCCAAGCCCGACGATGCCCTGGTTGGTGTAAATCTTGAGCAGGGTCGAGGTGAACGGCGCGCCGACGATTTCGGCTACCCGCATGTCGGTGATGCGAAGCTGGGATGGCTTGGAGTTCGCGTTTACCCGATTGAGCGCTTCGTCGGCGCCACCTCTCTTTGCCATGACTTATCCTCGTTTTCGGCTTGTCGTCCCGCACCCTGGGCCGGCATTTGGTCTTGCTAGCCCAACTCAATCTCGTAGGCCTGCAGGTAGTCGCGGTCCATCTCAATACCGAGACCAGGCTTCGACGACAGCTTGAGGCTGCCGTTCGAAATGTCGAGTGGTCTGTCGATCAGGTGATCGTATTTGCCCAGGTTCCACTCCGATGTTTCGAGTTTGTAGAAATTGGGGACGGTCATCATCACCTGCGCTCCCGCAACCACGTTGATCGGTCCCGCGGCGTCATGTGGCGAGACCGGCACGTAGTAGGCTTCGCACAGCGCAGAAATCTTCTTGAGTTCGGTAATGCCGCCGGTCCAGGTAACGTCGGGCATGATGTAGTCGGCGAGCCTGTTCTCGAGTACCGGCACGAAATCCCACTTCGTGTGGCCGCGCTCGCCCCACGAGATGGCGGTATTGACCTTCTCACGTACCTGCTTGAGGGCGTTAAGGCTCTCGGGCGGGCAGGGCTCCTCAAACCAGTCGATCTGGCCGGACTCCTCGAGGCTCCGACAGAGGCGAATGGCGGTGGGGACATCGAAGCGGCCGTGCGCATCGATGAGAATGTCGACATCGGGTCCTGCCGTTTCGCGGATCAGAGCCGTGAGTTCGGCGGCCTCGCGCTCGTCCTTGCGGGTCATGCCGCCATCGAGGTAGCCGTCTCGCTGTTCGCGGGGCAGGCCATCGGCGCTGCGGCCCTGGTGGGGGTAGGGATCGAACTTGAGCGCAGTGTGTCCGGACTCGACAATGTCTAGAATTTCGCGGACCACAGCCTCCTTGCTGGTGAATTTGGCCTGGTTGGGATGGGTGTAGAGCGCGATTTCATCGCGTACCGGCCCGCCAAGCAGCTCGTAAATCGGCTTGCCAAGGACTTTGCCCCGGATGTCCCAGAGGGCTATGTCGATGGCGCTCACGCATTCGACGGCGGCGCCGCGGCTTCCCATGTAGGTGAAGCTGCGGAAGATCTTGTGCCAGAGATGCTCGATACGCGCCGGATCCTCGCCTGTCACGGCGACGCCGATCTGCCGCAGGATCGTGCACAGAGCGCGGTTGGCGAGCCTTGTCGTGGTGGTGATCTCTCCCCAGCCACTCACTCCCTCGTCGGTCGTCACTTCGACGAACAGGAACTCTCCCCAGTAGGAAGCATCGGACTTGATCAGCCACGGCCGAATGCTCGTGATTTTCATCTCAACTACCTTTGCCTGGAAATGGTCAGCTAACGATGTTCTGGACTGGACATTCTATCCGGCCCGAGCGGCGTTGCGCGCTCGCATCTGTTCGAGAATATGCCGGCCCGAACCCTCGACATGGCGGGAAACGAGTTCGGCCGCCTTGTCGGCCTCTCCCGCCTTCACAAGCGCGATGAGTTCGCGGTGCTCGCGCATGATCGCGGCACGTCGCGCCAGCGTGAAATTGAAACGACGGCTCACGGCTCGCAGCACTTCGCGGTGCTTCCACCAAAGCTCGGCGGCGTGGCGGTTGTAGTGCCGCTGGTACATCACGGTGTGGAAAGCGGTATCCAGCTCACTGTGCCTGAATGTGTCGGCGAAGTTGTTCTCTTCGATCAGGCCTTGGAGACGTTCGAGTTCGGCGATGTCCTCGCCGGTAGCCATATTCACAAACCATCGTGTCAGGGCTGGCTCGATCAGAACACCGATCTCGTAGATATCCCGGACAAAATCCTGATCAATGGGTCGCACGCGCGCCCCGCGGTTGGCGATAAAGGTGACAAACCCTTCGCCGCGCAACAACTGCAGGGCCTCGCGCACAGGATTGGTCGAAGTGCCGTGACGCCGGGCGAGATCGGTGACGACAAGCCGTTCGTTGGCGGCGAGCCGTCCCTCGATGATATCTTCCCTGATCAATTCATAAAGCGAGGCGCCCTCGCTGGAGGCCCCGATGGGATCGGTCCCCACCGGTGGCATCGCTTTGAAATCGCTTATTTCGGCCAAGGCCGGGCTCCCCAATTTAATACATACCTTGCCCGATATCACACACGGCTTTCGCAAACAATGTACGATTCTGCGCGTTGACAGGCAATCCATGATCTGAAAACGTACCAAGTGATCGAGAGGATACACTGAGCTGAAAGAAGCATCCTCGCGATCGAAACGAGCAAGGACCGCTTTAGGGCGGCATGGGAGAACCAGGGAGGATACCTATGACGAGAATTGCGCTCGGCAGCGCCGTCCTGCGCGGCACTGTCGCCACTGCTTTGATGGCATCCCTGACGTCTACATCGGCGCTGGGTGCACCGCCGGTCGACCTGAGCAAGTGGTCGCCGGAGTATGTGCGCTCGATTGCGGGCACACAGGATTTTGACACGGCGGCCGATTGCGCCAAGGTCACACCGCTCGACTACAAGGGGCGACTGACATTCTGGTATCAGGGCGTGTTCGAGGGCGACCCCGACCTCCTGCGCCAGTACTACAAGGATTTCTTCGAGACCTTCCGCAAAACCTATCCGAACATCCAGCTCGAGGAACAAGCCCTCACCTATAACGACCTTCTCGACAAGTTCCGCACCGCGCTCCTGGGCAATGCCGCGCCGATGGCGGTCCGCCTGCAAATCCTGGGTGGTACCGAGTTCGCCTCAAAGGGCTATCTGCAGCCGCTCAAGCCAGAGGACGTGGGGTATTCGACCGAGGATTTCTGGCCCGGCGCCATGAAGGCAGTGACCTGGGAGGGCGTGACCTACGGCATTCCGACCAACAACGAGACGATGGCGTTCATCTGGAACGCCGACATCTTCAAGCGTGCCGGCCTCGATCCGGACAAACCGCCGGCAACGTGGGACGACGTGGTCAAGTATTCCAAGCAGATCCACGACAAGCTCGGCATTGCCGGATATGGCCTCGTGGCTCGCAAGAATGCCGGCAATACGCCGTACCGCTTCATGCCACAGCTGTGGGCCTATGGCGGAGGTGTCTTCGACGAAGCGACGCCGAACCCGACCTATGAGCAGGTCCAGCTCGATAGCCCGCAAAGCAAGGCAGCGCTGCAAGCCTCCTACGACATGTATGTTCGCGACAAGTCGGTTCCGGTTTCGGCACTCACCAATCAGCAGGCCGATAATCAGCCCCTGTTCGTCGCTGGCCAGCTCGGCATGATGATCTCGCACCCGTCCGATTACAACGTCATGCTCGACCTGCAGAAAAAGGCGACGGGCACCGACAAGGACAAGGCGCAGACGGTCATCGACAACATGCGCTACGGCCTGATCCCGACCGGTCCCGACGGCAAGCGCGCCGTCGTGTTCGGCGGCTCGAACATTCACATCCTGAAACCCGAATATGTCGAGGGCGGCAAGGTAGACGAGCCGGCCGCGAAAGCTATCATCTGCATGTGGACGAGCCCTGAATGGTCGCTGAAGATGGCCTACGCCGGATCAAACCCTGGCAACCTCAACGGCTTCAAGACCAAGTGGATGAAGGAACGTCTGGACAACATCAAGTTCCTCGACGTCACCACCTCGATGCTGCCATACGGCATCCCGTTCCCAGCTCTGCCGCAGGCCCCCGAGATCATGAACATCATCATCCCGGACATGCTGCAGAATGCCCTGACCGGAGCGATGACCGTCGACGAGGCAGCGGACGACGCGGCCAAGAAGGTAAAAGACCTGATGGGCGGACTCTAGTCCAAGCCACACCTACGACCTGGACCGGCTGCGCCGCTGGCGCAGCCGCAGCGTTCCGAAGAAAAAGGGCACGCCACAAGTGACGATCGTGACCGGCAAGGCCGAGGCTCGCCGAAGATTGCAACCCGGTTGGTCCGGCGCGCTGCGGAAGGTCTGGGAGCATCGTGCGGACTACGCGTACGTGCTCCCGGCGATCGCCGTGATGCTCATCGTCATCGCCTATCCGATCTACTACACGGTCGAGCTGTCGTTCTTTAAGACACCGCCTGGCCTGCAACTCCGCGACAAGACCTTCATCGGCTTCGACAACTACGCGACCATCCTCACCAGTCAGGTGTTCTGGAAAGTCACCTGGAACACGCTGATCTGGACTCTGGGGTCAACTTTCATCTCCTTTGTCCTGGGGTTTGCCACAGCGCTGGCGCTCCACCGCGACTTCATCGGCCGTGGTGTCCTGCGCGCCGTCCTGATCATCCCTTGGGTCATCAGCGCCGTCGCCGCCTCCTACATCTGGAAGTGGATGTACCATTCGGACTTCGGGATCATCGGCGCGGTGCTGGTCGGCCTCGGATTGGCCGACCAGCCGCCGAATTTCATCGACAATGTCAGCACGGTGCTGCCCTCCCTGATCGTCGTCAATATCTGGCGCGAGTTTCCGTTTGCCATGATCATGATGATGGCCGGCCTGCAGACAGTCCCCGATCAATTGCTCCGTGCCGCAAAAGTCGACGGTGCCAATGCATGGCAGCGCTTTTGGCACGTCACCTTCCCGCACTTGCGCAACGTCTCGGTGGTGACGATGCTGCTGCTCGCGGTGGCCAACTTCAATTCCTTCATCATCCCCTGGATCATGACCGGCGGCGGGCCGTCGAACGCATCGCATATCTGGATAACCCACATTTATGAGCTCGCCTTCGGACGGCAGCGCTGGGGCGTGGCATCGGCCTATTCGGTGCTCCTGTTCTTCACCCTGATGACGCTGGGCTACTTCTACGTCCGTGCGTTAAGCGGCAACGAGCGGAAAGAGGGGAGCTGATGAGCACGATTGCCGAGACAGCACCTCGAGCCCAGACCCGTCGCCGTATGCGCGTCGACGGATGGCGGTGGGCCGGGCGCATATTCCTCGTGTTCATGCTGCTTTATACCGCGTTGCCGATGATCTGGATGCTGATCACCTCGATCAAGTCCGGATTCGCGGCGACGCAATTCCCGCCGCAATGGTGGCCGGACGAACCTACCCTCGCCAGCTACCAGAAACTGCTCGATCCGCAGAACAGCGTCGGCCAGGACTTCCTCCGGTTCTTCTGGAACAGCCTTTTCGTGTCGACCGTCACGACAATCCTTTCGGTGATCGTGGCTGTCCCAGCGGCCTACGCGTTTTCGCGCTTCAGTTTCCCCGGCCGGAATTTCCTGTTCTTTGCCGTGCTGCTGCGCAACATGTTCCCGGCGGTGATCTTTCTCGTGCCACTCTTCATCCTGATGCGCGCCATCGGTCTGATAAACACGCATGGCTCACTGATACTCACCTATCTCACCTTTGGCCTGCCGCTGGCGATCTGGCTGCTCAAGGGCTTTTACGACAATATCCCGGTGCAGCTTGAGCAGGCGGCGCGCATCGATGGCGCAACACGGTTCCAGGCCTTCATCATGATCGTGATGCCGCTCTCGACGCCGGGGATCATCGCCACCGCAATCTATTCCTTCATCGGTGCGTGGAACGAGTACATCTACGCCTACACCTTCCTCTCCAAGAACGAGCAGTTGACCCTGCCGGTCGGCATCCAACGCTTCTTCTCGGAAAATACGACGGACTTTCCGGGCCTGATGGCGGCCAGCTTCATGATGAGCGTGCCCGTCGTGGTGCTGTTCCTGGTCCTGCAACGATACTTCGTACGCGCCCTTACAGAAGGCGCGGTCAAGCACTAGGGAGTTGCCGATGGCCCACGTGGTCCTCCAAGATCTCGTCAAGAGCTATGGCAGCTTCAAAGCTGTCAACCACGTCTCGCTGACGGTCAATGACGGGGAGTTCGTTGCGCTCGTCGGGCCTTCAGGCTGCGGCAAGACAACCACGCTCAATCTCGTCGCTGGGCTGACCCCGATCACAGCGGGCGACATCATCATCGGCGAGCGCGTGGTCAACGACCTCGACCCCAAGGACCGGGACATCGCAATGGTGTTCCAGAACTACGCGCTCTACCCGCAGAAATCGGTCTACAAGAACCTGGCGTTCCCGCTTCAGATGCGCAAACTCCCCAGGGACGAGATCGACAAGAAGGTCAAGGAAGCGGCGCGAGTGCTCGACATGACGCACCTGCTCGAGCGCAAGCCGCGCGAACTGTCGGGCGGGCAGCAGCAGCGTGTGGCCCTTGGCCGTGCCCTCGTTCGCGACCCCGCCGTGTTCCTCATGGACGAGCCACTGTCTAACCTCGATGCCAAACTGCGCGTGCAGATGCGGTCGGAGATCAAGCGTTTCCACCAGGACCTCAAGGCGACGATCATCTATGTGACGCACGACCAGCTCGAAGCCGTGACCATGGCTGACAAGATGGCGGTGATGAATGGCGGCTACCTGCAGCAATACGATTCACCGGCGCAGGTCTTTGCCCATCCGGTGAACATGTTCGTGGCCAGCTTCATCGGCAGCCCGGCGATGAGCCTTATTCCGTTAGAGGCCTCGATGGCAAACGGCAACACGGTGTTGACCGGCGCCGAGGGCTGGCGCCTTGAGCTCTCACCGCGCAATGCCCAGAAGGTGGCGAAAGCGACGACCACGAAAGTCGTGCTCGGCGCACGTCACTCGACGATCAAGCTCCACAAGAGTGCGGTCCCTGGTTCCATTCCGGCCAAGGCCTACACGGTGGAACCGACCGGCGACGTCACCTTCGTCCAGGCGTTCCTGTCCGGCGCCATCGTCAACGTCAGCGTGCCGCCGAACATTGCCGTCGCGCCCGACGAGCAGATCTGGCTCGAGTTCGACCAGGAGCGGATGCATCTGTTCGATGGCGAAACTGAAATGGCCCTCAAGGCAAACTGAGATAGGGCGAATGCGCGTGAAACGTGGGCGTGGATGACTGAGAAGCTTAAGATCACCGCGATCAAGCCCTATCCGGTGTGGGTAGGAACGCGCAACCAGATGCTCGTCAAGGTCGAGACCGACCAGGGCATCTTCGGCTGGGGCGAGAGCGGCTTGAGCGGTCGCGAGAGGGCCGTGGCCGGCGCGGTCGAGCACTATCGCGAGTTTCTCATCGGCCGCGACCCGATGCAGATCGGGCGGATCTGGCAGGAGATTTACCGCAGCCAGTACTTCGAAGGCGGACGAGTCCTTCAGGCGGCGATTTCCGCCATCGACATCGCCCTTCACGACATCAAGGGCAAGGCGCTGGGCGTGCCGGTCTACGAGCTGCTGGGCGGCAAGCAGCGCGACCGCATTCCCACTTTTGCCTCGACCGGCGACGAGGCCGAGGGCGACGTTGCCATCGAACGGGCCCGCGAACTTCGCGCGCAGGGGTGGCAGGCGATCCGCTTCTTCCCCTTCGGGCAAAACAGCAAGGACATCTTCGAGCCGCGCGAGTCCATCGGCGCTACCGCGGGTATGCTGAACAAGGCGCGCGAGGCGCTGGGCAGCGACGTGGTCCTCGGCCTCGACTATCATCATCGGCTGTCGGTGGCAGAGGCCGCGAGCTTCTGCAACAAGCTCGGTCGCGGCGTGCTTGATTTCCTCGAGGAGCCGATCCGGGCCGAAACGCCGGAGGCCTATGAATCGCTGCGCACGATGACCGAAATCCCCTTTGCCATAGGCGAGGAATTTGCCAGCAAGTGGCAGTTCCTGCCCTACATCGAGCGCGGCATCCATCAGTTCAACCGGCTCGATGTTTGCAATGTCGGCGGGCTCACCGAGGCGATGAAAATCGCTGGCTGGAGTGAGGCGCATTATGTGGACCTGATGCCGCACAATCCGCTTGGTCCAGTGTGCACGGCCGCGACCGTGCATCTCGCTGCCGCGGTATCCAACTTCGCGTGGCTCGAGACCAGGGCACCCGAAACAAAGCTGGGCTTCGACAATTCCGACTTCTTCCCCGTGCAACCACGGCTCGACGGGACCGATTACCCGGTCAGCGATCTGCCGGGGCTCGGCGTCGAGGTCAACGAAGTTGCGGTCCAGGCGCAGAGTTTGCGTTTCTGGGAAGCGCCTCACCTTAAGCGCCGCGATGGTTCTGTAACGAACTGGTAGTTCCATTCAATCGGAGTCCACAATGACGCATACTTCCGACATCATGCGGCCGCCTAAAGACCTGATCGACGCGCTAAGGCAGATCGGCGCCGCGACGGTAGCCGGCACGCTTGGCCATATGGGTTTCCGCAATCCGCACATGGTCGGTCCGGTGGCGCAAAACCACGGGAAGTCGATCGTCGGGCCGGCGCTGACGCTGCAGTTCCTGCCGCAGCGGCCGGACCTCTTCACCGAAGGAGAATATGCCGATCCGGAGACACAGCTGCACCGGCACGTGCTCTATCACGCGCAGGAGGGCGATGTGGTCGTGGTCGACGCGCGCGGCGACATGAGCTCGGGCGTCTTCGGCGATATGATGTCGACGTATTTCAAGGGCAGGGGCGGGGCCGGTATCGTCATCGATGGGTGCATGCGCGACCGGCCCAATGTCGAAAAGCTCGACCTGCCCCTATGGCTGCGCGGCTGGACGCCAAACTATCATGTGCAGACCAGCATCTATCCCAATGCCGTCAACGTTCCGATTGCCTGCGGCGGTGTCACGGTGATCCCGGGCGACATCATCGTCGCCGACGACGACGGGGTGGTGGTGCTTCCCGTCGTGATGGCCCCGAAGGTGATCGAAGAATCACAGAAGCATCATGATTGGGAGGAGTTTTCGCGAGCGAAGCTCATGGAGGGCGGGCCGTTGCAACGCTACTATCCGCTGCATGACGATGCCCGCGGAGAGTACGAGGAGTGGCGCAAAACAAATCGCCTGGAGAACCCGAGTTAGTCAGCAGGCCTTGGCGATCAGTTTTGCCAGGCAATCGCCAGCCTCGGTCCCCGGCACGCCAAGATCTCTGACACTGTCCATGTGGTTGCGGTTCGGGAGCACATGCGACGTTACCAACGATCCCTGCCTCAGCAAGCTTGCTTTGAATCGATCGGCTTGCTGATGGAAGGGTGGCGTCTCGTTGGCTCCGACCAGAACCGCCGCATTGGTTTGAGCATCATGCCGACAGGCGAGAGGTGTGAACATGGCGACTTCCTCGTCGGTTATTCCAATCTCGTTGGCGAGAAAGGAATCCTGGAGCGGCTTCAAATCATAGAGTCCGCTCAGGAGAAGGGCTGCCCTCACATTCGAGGGGGTATGCTCGCCCTCGAACAGAAACGTTGCAAGATGGGCTCCTGCCGAATGACCACTGACAGTCAGGGCCGCCGGGCTTCCGCCATGATCGGCGATGTTGGCCAGGACCCACTGCTTGGCGCGGCGCACCTGGTCGACGATCCTCGCCATTCGGACCTTGGGCATCAGAGCATAATCGAGGATGACGGCGATGGCCCCGGCTTGGGTAATCGTCGTCGCCATATATGAATAGTCGCGCTTGGAGAACATTCTCCAGTAGCCGCCATGGACAAAGATGTGCACCGGTAGCGCCGTTCTTTTGCCCGCGGGAAAGAACAGGTCCATGGTCTCGGTCGGATCCAGTCCGTAGGCCACGTCGGCGGCCATCGGAATGGCGGCGCGGGCGACCTCGCTGCGGTCAATAATGTCCTGCACGATTTGGTCAAAATCAGCAACGTGGTCGCGGATGCGAAAGGGATCGCCTTGCATTCTTCTTCAGCTCACATGCTGACGGCGAGGTATTTCGCCTCCATGAACTCGGCAATGCCGTGATGCTGCCCTCCCTCGCGGCCGAGCCCACTTTGCTTGACGCCGCCGAAGGGAGCTGCCGGATCAGACATCAGCCCGCGGTTGAGAGCAATCATCCCGGCCTCGATGCGGGAAGCCACCCGCATGCCGCGCGCCAGATCGCGCGTGTAAATGTAGGCAGCAAGCCCATATTCGGTGTCATTGGCGCGTGCGATGACCTCGGCCTCCGTTTCGAAGCTCGAGATTGGCGCCACCGGCCCGAATATCTCCTCATGCGCCATCTTTGCGTCGCCCGGCACGTCGCGAAGCACCGTCGGAGGATAGAAGAAACCGCGCCCGGACAGGACTGAGCCGCCGCACATGACCCGCGCGCCGCGTGTGACCGCGTCGACGACAAGGCGGTCTATCTTCTCGACCGCCTTTTTCGTGATCATGGGCCCGCATTCCGTGTCCGGATCAGTGCCAGGGCCGACCTTGAGCGACGACATCCGCTTCTCGAGGCCATCGCAGAAGGCTTCGTAGATGCCAGATTGCACATAGAGGCGGTTTGCGGCCGTGCAGGCCTCGCCGGCGTTGCGCATCTTGGCCACCATTGCACCATCGAGCGCCGCTTCGAGATCGGCGTCGTCGAACACAATGAACGGTGCGTTGCCGCCCAGCTCCATGGAACACGAAACCACATGCCTGGCAGCCTCTGCCAGCAGAGCGCGACCCACACCCGTCGAACCGGTGAAGGAGAGTTTGCGCACCCGCGGATCGGCCAGCATGGCGGCTGTCAAAGGCCCGGGACTGGAGGTTGTCAGGACGTTGACCACCCCTGGTGGAACGCCCGCGTCCTGGTAGAGCGCGGCGAGCGCATAGGCGGTGAGGGGTGTCTCACTGGCTGGCTTCAGGATCACCGTGCATCCCGCGGCAAGTGCCGGCGCGATCTTGCGCGTCGCCATCGCGGCAGGAAAATTCCAGGGCGTGATCAGGATGCAGATGCCGACGGGTTCGTAGTCGACCACAATGCGATTGGTGCCGGAAGGCGCAGTACCGAATTCACCGGTAATGCGAACGGCCTCCTCGGCATTCCAACGGAAAAATTCCGCCGCGTAAGCGATCTCGCCTCGGGCATCCCGCAGGGCCTTGCCGTTTTCCAGTGCGATGAGAGTAGCCAGTGCCTCCGATCGGTCCGTCATCAGTTCGAAGCAGCGTCGGAGGATCTCGGAACGCTTTCGCGGCGGCGTTGTCCGCCAGTCATCGGCTGCCTTGGCAGCGGCTTCAACGGCAGTGGCGGCGTCGTCCAAGGTCGCATCGGGTACGGCCGCGATGATGGCTTCCGTCGACGGATCAATGACCGGAATCACCCTGCCATCCGCGGACTGGCGCCATTGGCCGCCAATATACAGCCGGTGCGAAATTGTGTGGAAGTCGCTGACGCCCTGATCATCCGACAGAACCTGTGAAAACGTGTTCATCTCGATATTCCCGATTGTTTACATGACGCAGCTGGCTTGGTCGCCATCAAAGGCGGCCTGGACCAGACGTCGCATGGACCTCAAATCGAATGGCCGCGGATTGTTCTTGATGAGGCGCTCGATACCGATCGCCTGTTCCGCCGTCCAATCGAGCTTATCGGCGGGCAGCCCCAGCTCGGCCAACGTGGGGGTGATCCCGATTGCCCCAAACAGCCGGCTGACCTCGCCAATGGTCGCGTCGGCCAACTCTTCGGGGGTCCGGCCTTTTCCATCGAGGCAGAGCGCGTTGGCGATCTCGGCCATCTCGGTCGCTGCGGCTGTTTTGTTGTACTTCATGACGTACGGCAACATGGTGGCGACGCCCAATCCGTGAGCGGTGTGGGTTATCGCGCCAACCGGATATTGCACGGCATGCGCTGCCGCTGTGCCGGCCGTTCCGAACGCGCAGCCGGCTGCAAGTGCACCCATCATGACGTCGGCCCGGGCGTCCTCGTCAGAGGGCCGGCGGCATGCCGTTTCAAGGCTTCGGCCAAGCAGCTTGATCGCCAGCAGGGCGAAGTGATCGGTCAAGGCGGTTTTGCCGATAAAGACATGGTTCTGCGGAAGGCCGGGATCGGTCCCACGCCTGGCGGCGGTGAAGGCCTCGATTGCATGCGTCAGCGCATCGGCGCCTGCCATCGCCGTCAATCCCGGCGGGCATGTCATCGTCAACTCAGGGTCGCAGATGGCCGCGGCCGCGATCAGATACGGGCTTGAGATGCCGACCTTCAGTGTGCGATCCGGATCCGAGATCACGGCGACCGGGGTCACTTCAGAGCCCGTGCCGGCTGTCGTCGGCACCGCAATCAGCGGCAGCATCGGGCCGGGCACCTTGAACTCGCCGTAGTAATCCTGGAGCTGACCGCCGTGACTGATGAGCAGCGCGGCGCATTTGGCCAGGTCGAGACAGCTGCCGCCGCCAATGCCGATCACCATGTCGGGCGCGAACTTCCGTGCTTCCTCGACGCAGACGGCAACGGTGTCCCGGGGGACGTCGGGCAGCACACGGTCATGCACCAGTACGTCTAGCGAGGCGGCTCGCAGTGCCGCGATAATCTCAGCGAACTGGCCCGTTGCGGCAAAACGTTCATCGGTGCAGACGAGCGCGCGACGCCCGAGCCTGGCCGCGACAACCGGAATGACGTGGCGTTGGCCCCTCCCGAAGAGGATTTCGCGTGGCAGCCTTATCGCAGCGAAAAGGCTCATGACCTGCATCCTGTGATGATGTCTGGAAAGGCCGCTGGGGCGGCACGCTGCTCCCGCAGGGCTACCGCTAGCGCCATTGCTTTGTCTCGTAACCGCCGCAAATGATATCCTCTATAAAATCGTATAGGATATAGGATTGCATTAGCCAGAGCATCGTGTTAGCAACTCAATGTGTCAAGAGGCAAAACATGCAGGCCATGAACTTACTCAATGCGGACGATACGAACCTCGGCGGCGGGCGTATCCAGCGCTCCAGCAGCCTGGTTGAGGACGTCTACGAAGCGATTTTTGCGCAACTCATGTCGCTGAAGATTGCGCCGGGCTCGCGCATCACCGTCGACAGTCTGGTCAAGGAATTCAACGTATCCCACACGCCGATCCGCGAGGCGCTCGGCCGGCTCGAAGGCGAAGGCCTGGTGCTGAAGACGCATCTGATCGGTTACCGCGCTGCGCCGCAGATCACGAAACGGCGGTTTGACGAACTTTATGAGCTTCGCCTGCTGCTCGAACCTCATGGCGCAGCCAAGGCAGCCGCGCTCATGGACGAGGTAAAGCTCGCGCAGCTTCAGAAGTCGGCCGGCGTCATGGCGCGCCGTGAGGGCAAGGACGAGCGCCTGCGGTATTCCAACTTCGCCCGCCAGGATGCCATTTTCCATGACAAGGTCATGGAATTCGCCAACAACGAACTCGTGCGCGAGACATTGGCGCACCAGCACACCCACTTCCACATATTCCGCCTGATGTTCCATTCGCGCGTCACCGAGGAGGCGCTTGACGAGCATGAGGCCATCCTGGCCGCTTTCGCTGCGGCCGATCCTGCCGCTGCCGAGCAGGCGATGCGTCGCCATATCGAGCATTCCCGCGACCGTTTGTTGTTGGCGTTCGACTGAGACTGTCCCGATGTCCCCGTACCCGCCGTTGACGGTCATCACGCAGGCCAGTGCCAACGAAGACTACTTCCCCGATTCACCCTTCTAGAAACTCAAACCTACCAGGCGAGTACAGGTCTCGCCCGGCCGTTGTCACAGGAAAGGAAGTACCATGCCAGGCAAAAAGATCCTGATGCTGACCGGTGAATTCACCGAGGAATACGAAATCTTCGTCTACCAGCAGGCGATGGAAGCGGTGGGCCACACCGTGCACGTCGTGTGCCCAGACAAAAGCGCCGGAGACCTGATCAAAACATCGCTGCACGATTTCGAGGGCGATCAGACCTACACCGAAAAGCTCGGCCACTATGCGCTGATCAACAAGACCTTTTCCGACGCTGAGAAGCAGATGGAGCAATACCACGCTGTTTACTGCGCCGGCGGTCGCGGGCCCGAATACATCCGCACCGACAAGCGCGTGCAGGCGATGGTGCGCCACTTCCACGAAACCAAGAAGCCGATCTTCACGATCTGCCACGGCGTGCAGATCCTGATTGCGGTGGACGGCGTCGTGCGTGGCAAGAAGGTCGGCGCACTGGCGGCTTGCGAGCCCGAAGTGACGCTTGCGGGCGGCACCTATATCGACCTGTCTCCAACGGAGGCATATGTGGATGGCACGATGGTTTCGGCAAAGGGCTGGACGGCCCTTGCAGCGTTCATCCGCGAATGTTTGAAGGTGCTGGGAACGGAAATCCGTCACGCGTAAGCGTTTGCTTCCGACGCGTTCCAGATGATGCGTCGGTTCCCTTCAAGGGCGGGTCGACTACATCATTCAACAAGTCCGATAAGCGAACGCGTCAACGTTGCTCTTGCCGACGACAGGTGCGCACGGCAGGCCCGCTCAATCCGGTCAGATTCGCGGCTTTCGAGCGCATCGATATAGGCGAGATGCTCGAGGATTGCCGCCTGGTTGCGCTGCTTTTCGTCCTGCTTGTTCCACTGATAGTGGTAGTGAAAAATGAACGTGATGATGTCGTAGAAATCATCGATGAAGCGGTTCGGTGATGCCTCGTTTATGAGCCGGTGAAACCGGTTGTCCAGGCCGGAGAAGTCGTGAAAACGGCCTTCAATTCGCTCCAGCAGGTCGGCATGCGCCATCTTGAGCGCAGCGAGTTTCGACCATAGGGGAGAACTGTGCGGCTGTAGTGAAAATAGTTGTGCCGAACGCAGTTCGAACATCACCCGGATCTCGAAGAGCTCAAGTGCAAAGTCTTCGGTGAAACCCTTGAAAAGCCAGCCTGAATTCGGCCGTTTCTCGATCAGTCCAAACCGGCTGAAGCGGATCAGGAATTCGCGAATTCCGTTGGTCGCAACGCCGAATTGGCGCGCAAGCTCGAGCTCATTGATGCTGGTGCCGGGCCTGGTGTCACCCCGCAGCATCCACTCCATGAATTGCTGTTCGACATGCTTGGCGCGAGGTGTGGTTTCGGCGTCCGGATAGTAATCGTTGTCGCTGACCGGGCGGCCCGTCGACCTGAGGCCGTGGCGTTCGGTGATAAGTTCGCGGTGAACCAGTTCCCGCAAAACCTTTCTGACGGTTGTGCGGCTGACGCAAATTCGCCGTCTAAGCTCATTTTCGGAAGGAAGTTCACCGGCCAGTTGCCCGTCGCGCAGCATATTCGCAGCTCGATTGAAGGCCTTCTTGTAGACGGTGTCGGTTCTCATCGGATTTTCCTTGGGAACTATAGCTTGTCCTTTTAGCATGAACTTTATCCATAAAAAACAACTTGACCCGGCCTGGCCGGTTGTTTTTTATCGATAAGAAGAGGACCTGAACACGAATTGAGTTTTTGACGACGCGGCTCGTACAAGCCGCGGCGGGGAGGGGAAATTTGCCTGAAACGGGAAACACCGGCACGACTGTCGGCGAGGCAGCGTTGCCGGCATCGAGGAAGTCAGAAGCCGTTCCCGGCCTTGCGCTCGGCCTGATGCTGCTGAGCGCTGGTCCGGTGGTCATCCTGGTGCTGCTGATCGCCGTCCTCAGCTTTCTGTCGCCCTATTTCCTGACGGGACGCAATCTCAGCAACATCCTCGCCCAGACGGCCGTCATCTCGGTTGTCGCGATGGGCCAGCATCTGGTCATCCTGACACGCGGCATCGATCTCTCCGTCGGCTCGAACCTTGCACTGGCTTCCGTCGTCGGCGCGCTGAGCTTTCATGCCGGCGCTCCCGCCATCATCGTGATCGCCGTGATGGTTGCCTGCGGTGCCGCGGTCGGCGCCATCAACGGGTTCTTCTACGTCTTCGGCCGGCTGCCGCATCCTTTCATCATCACGCTGGCGACATTGAGCATCGCCAAGGGGCTGGCCCTGCAACTGGCCGATGGCCGCGCCATTCCTGGCATGCCGGATTCGATCGATGCGCTTGGCCGCGAGGCGGTCTGGGGCCTGCCTGGATCGATTTTCGTCGTTGCGGGCGTTGCCGCGGTTCTTTCCGTCATGGCTAAAACCATGGTCTGGGGGCGCTGGATTTATGCCGTCGGCGGCCGGCCCGACGCCGCGCTGCGCATGGGCATTCCCGTGTCCTGGGTGCTGGTTTCGGTCTATGTCATCTCAGGGCTGTGCGCCGGCATCGGTTCCGTCATCCTTGCCGGCCGCACCGACGCCGGTTCGCCGCTGTTCGGCAATCTGCTGGAACTGGACACGATCGCGGCGGTGATCATTGGCGGCGCGAGCTTTCTTGGCGGTCGCGGCCACCTCGGCCATGCCTTGATCGGCGCCATCATGATCGGCGTTATCCGCAACGCGCTCAACCTGCTCAACGTCAATGTCTTTTTCCAGCTCATCGTCATCGGCGTGGTCATCGTGATCGCGGTCGAGTCCGACGTGCTGCGCAATTACCTCGAAGGGCGTGTGCGTGTCCTGCAAGCCGGAAGGCAGTCATGAGCGCCGCTGCGGATAACGCCGATCACGCGGTCACGGCGGACAATCCCGTGCTGGCGGTACGCGGTGCTACCAAGCGTTTCGGTTCGGTTCTGGCCCTCGACGATGTCAGCATCGAGGTGCGGCGCGGCGAGATCGTCGGCCTGCTCGGCGACAATGGCGCGGGTAAATCGACGCTGACCAAATGCATCAGCGGGGTGCACCAACTCGATGCCGGCGCGATCCTTTTGGACGGTGCGCCAACGCAGATACGCTCCCCTGCGGATGCGCGCTTCGCCGGCATCGAGACCGTCTATCAGGATCTGGCGCTGTTCGACAATCTGACGCCGGGACAGAACTTCTTTGCCGGTCGCGAGCTGGCTGGCCCGCAATGGCTTCCGCGCGGCCTGCGGTTTCTGCAGCAGCGCCGGATGGACGCCGAGACCCGCGCTCTGCTGGCAAACCTGAAAGTTACGCTGCCGCGGCTGGATGCCGTCGTCGCCATGATGTCTGGCGGTCAAAGGCAAGCGATCGCCGTGGCTCGCTCGACCGTGTTCGCCCGCAAGGTTGTCATTCTGGATGAGCCGACCGCCGCACTCGGCCTGCGTGAATCACGCCAGGTGCTCAATCTGATCGCTGCGCTGCGCGACCAGGGCAATGCCGTCATCCTGATCACTCACAACATGGAATACGTCGTCGAGCTCGCCGATCGCGCGGTGGTGCTTCGCCAGGGCCGCAGGGTCGGCGAACTTGTGCCGACCAAGGGCAACAAACAGGAACTGGTTTCCATGATCGTTGGAGCCTGACCCGTTCGAAATTTGGGGACCTTTCAGGTCCGCAAATGCCTGAAGCGTCTCCCGCCGGGAGGCGTCTCAATCCAAGGGAGGAATACAATGCCAATAGACCGAAAACTGTTCGCAGGGCTGGTGATCGCTGTTGCGTTTTCCGTGCCGGCTTCGGCCGCAGACAAGATCAAGGTTGGCCTGATTACGAAATTCCCGGTGCCGTTCTACTCGACCATGGAGGACGCCGCCAAGAAATACGCGGCCGCTCATCCGGAGATCGAACTGGTCACCGGCCAGGGCCAGGCAGCTACCGACATCGAAGGCCAGATCGCACTGATTGAGTCCATGATCACGCAGGGCGTCAACGGGCTGGCAATCACTCCGGTCGACCCGACGGTCGCGCCGGCGCTGGACAAGGCGGTCGCCGCCGGCATCAAGGTGGTTCTCGTCGACAACAGCATTCCCAACTGGAAAGGCCAGACGGCATTGGTCTCGACCAACAACCTCAACGGCGGCAAGATCGCCGGAGAGTATCTTAAAACGGTGCTCAAGAGCGGTGACAAGATCGGTATCCTGCAAGGCGTTCCCGGGGTGCCGGCTCTGGATGACCGGGTCACGGGCATGATGGAGGGATTGGGCGACGTCAAGGTCGATGTCGTCGGCAAGGGCGCAACCAACTGCACGCTGGAACTTGGCACGTCAGTGACCGAAGACATCCTCACCGCCAATCCCGATCTCAAGGCGATCTACTCGGCCTGCGGTCCGCCGATCCCTGGCGCCGTCAAGTCGATCAGCAATTCCGGCATTGCCAACGACAACCTCATAGTGGTCGGCTTCGACGCGTGCTGCGGTGAGATCGAAGCGATCAAGTCGGGAGCGGAGGACGCCAGCGTAGCTCAATTTCCAGCGAAAATGGGTGAGCTTGGCATCGACACCGTCGTCAAGGCCATCCGCGGGGAACCCGTCGAGGCCATTGGGTAACCCGGCGCCGGACTGGTGAGGCGGCATAACGAAACGCACTTCGTGTGACCCCCCCGCGGTCCGGGGGTTTCCCCCGCCGGACCACTTCGGACTCCAGCTTAGCAAGGGGGTGAATTCTAGTCATGGGCCCCACCATCAAAGTCGTGCGATGCGCTGAGCCGGGCAGGCTGGTGTTTGAGGAGCAGCAGGCATCAGGCACTCCGCCCGAAGGCTGGGCACTGATCAATGTCGCCTATGTCGGGATATGTGGAACCGACTACCACATCTTCGAGGGCAGGCATCCTTATCTCGCCTATCCGCGCGTCATGGGCCATGAGGTTTCGGGAACAATCGCGGCAATCAACGCGCCCGTGGACCTGTCGGTCGGAGAGCAAATCCTCGTCAACCCCTATCTTGCCTGCGGAAATTGTGCCGCCTGCCGCCAGGGAAAGCCGAACTGCTGCATGTCGATCGAGGTGCTTGGCGTGCACCGTGACGGTGCCATGAGCGAGCAGATTCTCGTGCCGGCGCAGAACTTGATACCAGCGGCCGGCCTGTCACCGGTCGAGGCTGCCACGGTCGAGTTTCTGGCCATCGGTGCTCACGCGGTGCGCAGATCCATGGCGGGGCCGGGCATTCGCGCCTTGGTTATCGGCGCCGGGCCGATCGGCCTCGGCACCGCGCTTTTTGCGTGCATAGCGCACCTCAACGTGACCGTCATGGACGTCGATGCCGAGCGGCTGGCCTTTGCCGCAAGGCAATTGGGCTTCCTGGTGATCGACGCGTCGAAGAGACCGATCGTCGAAACGATAGCGGAGCGAACTGCGGGAGCAGGTTTCGACGTCGTCTTCGACGCAACGGGAAACAGCCGTTCGATGCAGGCTGCCTTTGCCTATGTTGCCCATGGCGGCGTCATGGTGATGGTCAGCGTCGTGCCGGACGACATAACCTTCTCAGATCCAGAGTTCCACAAGCGGGAAATGATGCTGATCGGCAGTCGCAACGCGACGCGTAGCGATTTCCAGCACGTCATTGCCTCGATCCGCGCTGGAAAAATACCAATCGACCGACTCGTTACCCATCGCACTACCCTGCGAGACAGCCCACGCGATATTGCGATCTGGGCGCAGCAGAAGTCCGGTCTAATCAAGGCTGTTGTCGACGTGGCTGGATCTGGCTGACGTCAGCAAACACAATCAAGATATGTGACCGCAGCCCTGATGCTGCATTATGGGGGGAGTTGCTCGGTGACGCCAAGGCTAAGCGGCGCGCTTGACACAGTATTCGGAGTGGGTCTCCTCAGTGAACAATTGTCCCTGCCGAACTGGCTTGGCGTTTCACTGATTGCAGCAGCGGGCGCAGTTCTCGTCGCATACAAAGGTTGAAGCCGTGAAGCGACAATCCTTCCGGCACAAAACGCGTTCCACGCCAAGTCCGCCGGGTATTCGCACCGGTTGAGTATCCGACGTCGCTATTTTATATGATGCGTGATGTTTGATGCGCACCAAGCAGGGCAACATGAGAACCACACTGGCGATCGATGACGATGTCCTGGTTGCAGCCAAGGCCATCGCCCGGCAGCAGGATCGCAGCCTCGGCGAGGTCATCACCGATCTCGCCCGGCGCTCGCTGCGCCGGCCTCAAGCCGGCGGCGAGCGCAACGGGATCCCTCTTCTGTCGCCTCGGCCGGATGCACCTCCCGTCACGCTTGAGACGGTCAATGCCTTGCGAGACGAACTGCCGTGACGTGCTCGATGTCAATGTGCTGATCGCACTGATAGATCCTGGCCACGTCGCCCATGACGACGCGCATGGAGTTCGAAGAGACCGGTAACTCGGCATGGCTACGTGTCCCATCACCGAAAACGGCGTCCTGCGCATCGTCGGCAACCAAAGATATCCCAATTCTCCCGGCTCACCAGCTGTTGTTGCGCGAATCGTTACCAAGTTGCGGACCCTGCACGGGCACAGCTTCTGGCCCGACGATGTGAGCCTGGTTGGCTCCGGCGACATTGATGCAGCCAAAATCCTGACCTCGGCGCAGGTGACGGCTACCTACCTTCTCGCGCTTGCCAAGGCGCGCGGCGGCCACCTTGCCAGCTTTGACCGCAAGCTGTCACAAGCTGTCAGCGGCGGCCGTGAAGGGCGGGAAGTCTGCACTGCATTTGATTCCAACAAGGTAGAGACTCTTCGGTGCGGTCTACCTTCGATCTTCTCGGGTTTCTTCGGCGAGAAAGTCGCGGTGGTCCAGAGGCAGCACGGAATTGAGAGCGTCAAAGACTTCTGCACGTCGAATAACATAGGCAGGTGGCCGAGCGAAGAGGTCAATTGCCATTCGCGAGCGGCCCGAGAATTTGGACTCCCTGGCGGCGTGCGGCAAGTGCGAGCTTCCGATCGAGGGTGGCCAGCGGCAACTCGGTTTCGATTGCCAGCGCCAGATAGGCGGCGTCATAGGCGCTGAGCCCGTGCGAAGCCGCTAATTTCAGCACTGCGCCGTCCGACCCGCCGCCGGCGTCCTCCAGCGGCAATCGGCGCAGCCGTGCCATGGTGGTGGCAGCTTCGCCCGCCGCGATGCGGCCACGCCGCTCGGCCATCAATACGACGTTACGCGCCTCGTGCCAGAACAGGGAAGGGACAGGCGCCGTTGCTCCCGGCAATCGTCGCATCAGGGCGGCCGCCGCCTCGCTGTCTTCATCAGGAAGAATCCAGGCAGCCGCCATGGAAAAGTCGACAACGAAAGGCATCAGACGATGATCGCCATCAAGCGCGACGCCCTTCATCGCGCCAGGCCCGAATTTCGTCCTGCGTCACGGGCTTGGCGCGAGCGCGGGCAGCGCTGATCTCTTCGATCACGGCTTCGACATCGTTGCGGCGTTGAATCCGCGACAGTTTAGCGATGGGATCATTGCCGCGCGAAATAATCACCTCCTCGCCGGCTTCTACCCTTGAAAGCAGTTCCGAGAGATGCGTTTTGGCCTCGCCAACTTTCACCGTGATGGTCATTTTCCTGTCCTTGCGCGCGTCGGGTCAACGTGGCGAGCCGTGTTCATTACCGAGCTGAGTGTAGATTGCTCGACAATCGCGCTTGCACGCGACGATAGGCGCAATCCTGCCCCTTGGTCAAGGCTTGGTCAAGTCACTGCCGACCCCTCGCACGCCGCAAGGCGGGCCGTCTCTTGACAAGGTGAAATCGTTCTGGAGCAACGGCTTCTGATCATGCGCAGTGTCTGATTTTGCGGGCGGAATCTTGCGCAACTTGTCGCGGTTATCGCACTCCAGTGGATCGCGAGTGGCTATCTGACCATAGTCTGCGGGGCATTCTTCTTCGGGCGTTCGCGCTTGGACGCGCAGCGCCGACCTCTCGCCGTCTCTGTTGCCGTAGCACGACAACCCGATCACGCGGCTCTTCCCCAGGCCCGCGACCCATCTGGACAGTTCGGCCTTGCCCCAAATTGCCCTTTCAGCTGAAACGATTAGGGCGGAACGTTGCAAGCATGGGATGCGGATTGCCAGAGGCGATTTCTTTGGCAAGCAATTCGCCGACGATCAATCCAAGCGTGGCGCCGCTGTGGCTGAAGGCGACGTGAAGTTCGGCAACGGTCTCGACGCAGCCAAGCACTGGCTCGCCGTCGCCGGGGATGGGCTTCGGGCCAACTGCATAGGCAGCGAGTTGGAGCCGCGGATTGCCCTCGAGCACCGCACTAGCCTCCTCGAGCAGTCCTTTGACGGTCTTGTCGTGCACGGTGTAGGTTTCGTCAGAGTTGACCACGACTTCTTCCTCCGACCACGCCGAATCCAAAACAAGTGCGCCGTCCGGCGTCGGGCGAACCGCCACGCGGGGCGTATTCAGCGCGGCACGGAGCTCGGTCTTGATCGGCTTGGTCTTCAAGAGAAGTGAAATTGGCGTGGCGTCGGGGACACGAACTCCTATCTCTGCGAGCATGATAGGCGTCGCTGGCCCGACCGCAAGGACCACTGCATCCGCCTTTACCGGCACACCGTCGGCAGTGACGACGCCACGCGCGCGACCACCTGTGGCATCTATCCGGACGCGTCCAGCGTCCCGAACAAACTTGCCGCCGCTGGAGCGGAACTCATTGAGCAGCAGACTGATCAAAGACGGCAGGTCAACCCATCCTTCGCCGGGATTGAAGATGGCACCCTGGGGGGTAATTGCGCTCGCGTTGACGCCGGGCACCACTGCACCGACTGCGGCAGGGCCGAGCAGAAGCGCGTCATAACCAATATCCTGCTCCAGCTGGCAGACGGACGCGATCTGGTTCGTCTCGTCATTCGCATCCCAGGTGAGGCCGCCGTCAAAGCGAAGCCACGATCCCGTTTCCGGCCTTGTGGCGGCCAGGGTCCGATAACGGTCGATGCCTGCAAGCCTCAAGCGGTGGTAGGCAGTGTCCGCACGTCGCGCTGAGTTCAGCCAGGAAAGTGAACGGCCGGATGCACCGTTGGCTGGCGCGCCGTCGTTGACAACCGTTACATCAAGGCCAAGACGAGCAAGGTGCAATGCGGAAGAGATGCCGAAGATGCCCGCGCCGATAACAACGACATGGCGCGGCTTTGGTGATGCAGTCATGGAGAAATCCTTCTTCGCAGAAGCCGGGCTGGGAGTTGTTGGATGGCTGCAGAGCGCGGCGGAACTAATAGTCGGTGAGCTTCTTCATGTAGCGCCGGCCCTCAAGCATTGGACGGCCGCGCAGGGCGGCCAGCTCGTAGGCAAAACGCCAAAGCGTGTCGAAGAAGACCAAGGGCACGAGATAGGGTTTGATGTGTTCGGACATACCGCTGAGGTCGAGTTCCGCTCCATCGAGCACCAGGACGTTTTCCCGGCTGCCGTACTTGAAAAGGAAGTCTCGGGCGCGTTCGGGAAGGCTCCGCGTTTCGTCCAAACCCAGCAAGACCACGAAGCAAGTATCCCGGTCGACCACCTCAAATGGGCCGTGAAAGAACTCGTTGGCGTGTATGGCCTGCGAATCGTACCACTGCATCTCCATCAACACGCAGATGGCGTACGAATAGGCCGCACCATAGCTGGCACCGCTGGCCAGTGTGTAGATCGCATTGCGCGGCGCGAAACGGGGGGCGAAGGCCTGAAACCGGTCGGCATAGGTCCGGTGCGCACGCTCGATCGCCGGCTGAAGATGGCTCAGGCTCCTCAGCAGATCGGCAGTTAGCCCGGCACCCTCCCGAGCATCGATCAGGCCGGCGAGCAACATATAGAGCACGCCGTAGTTGCTGCAGGCTGAATCGATTGCTTTGCCCGTCGTGTAGGAGGCCTGGTAGGCGACTGCGTGGTCGACCGCCAGCGCGAGGGGCGATATCTGGTCGAGCGTCATGCCGATTGTCGTTGCGCCTCGATCCTTTGCATGATTGGCCGCTCGCACAGTTTCGCGGGTGGTGCCGGTCTGCGAGCAAAGGACAACGAGCGCGTCAGGTCCCAGCCGTCGCGGGTCTCGGCAGACGAACTCATCCGCGTTGTAGATGTCGCAGGCAAATGTGCCGCTGTGACGGTCGACGAAGTATTTGCCTGCCATCATGATCGAGAGCGAACCGCCGCACGCCACGAGGAATAGGTGCGAAAACTGCGTGCCCGCCGTAGCGGTCAGGGCGCGTTCCACGTCGGAGGGCAGGGCGGAAATCATGAGCTTCCTCGTCTCGTTGACAGAGCTAGGGGCCGGCCCACAATTGACAGGTGGGCAGCCATTGTGCGAACGTTATCACACCCTTTAAACTGAAAGTCCTGCAATGGTCAAGATTGCCGCGATGGGCGATAACGTGGTCGATTGTTATCTTGCTCGCGGCGAGATGTATCCTGGTGGAAATTGCCTCAATGTCTCGGTTTATGTCAGCCGCTTCGGCGGGCGATCGGCCTATGTCGGAGCGATCGGCAAAGACCGGGCAGGGGACCTTATCTGCACTGCACTGGCGTCGGAGCGCGTGGACATCACCCGATTGCGGCGTCTCGAGGGACCGACCGCTTACTGCCTCATAGGTCACCGCAACGCCGATCGGATTTTCCTGGACTTCGATCTCGGAGTTTCGGTGTTTACGCCGACGCAAGAAGATCTGGATTTTCTCTCGGGCTTTCAGGCCGTCCACATCGGCCAGTCCAGCGATTTGGACCCGTGGGTTGCCGCTGTATCAAGTAAGTCACTGTTGTCTTATGATTTTTCCACGCGACGGGAACCGGGACATCGACGCGAGATTGGACCCTATTGCTATCTGGCTTGTGTCTCGGGTGACGGTCTCGACGACAAGGAATTGGCCGCAATCGCGGCCGAATTGCTTGCATGTGGTTCAAAGTGGGTTCTTGTGACTCGTGGTCGAGCCGGCGCGGTGCTTCACGGCGACACCGTCTCTTACCGCACCCCGGCGCGGTTGGTCAAACCCGTCGACACCCTGGGCGCGGGCGACACCTTCATCGCAAGAACGCTGTTCGGCCTGCTTAAGAAGGAGGCGCCTCAAGACATCCTCGGCCATGCCGCGGACGCGGCGGCTGCTACCTGCCGGTACTACGGGGCAATCGGCCATGCGACAGCAATCGACTTAGGAAAGATGACGCCGAAGATCCCCCACGCTTAACACTGGAAACCATCTAGCTGCGAAATTCTCCGAAACAATTGACGCGAGAAATGGACAATGCTAGAGAAAATGATAACGTTCTCACCTTCCTGGCCGAACGCCGTCCAAGAGCGTTTTGATAGATGAGACGTCGAGTGGGATCGCAAGGCCGAGTTCGGCCAATCGTAAGAGGAGAAGACATGCAGACGAATTCGAGCAGGCGCCTACTTTTGAAATCCGGTCTGGCGCTGACGATCGCGCTGTTGACAGGACTTGGCACGTTGGCCTCGTCAACTCAGGCAAACGCGGCGGACAACCCCTATAACCTCATCGACCCGACGGTGATCAGCGTCGGAACCATGGGCGATGCGAAACCCTATGTCTTCACCGATACCAACGGTAACTTCACCGGCTTCGACGCCGAACTCTTCCGTGATGTGGCGCGCCGGCTCGGGTTCAAGGAGGCGCAGGTCGTTTTCACCGGCCAGGAATTCTCGGCGCTGCTGCCCTCCGTTGCCAACGGCCGCTTCGATGTCGCTGTCGCGGCCATCGGCACAACGGCGCAGCGCAAGAAGACCGTGGATTTTGGCGACGGCTATCTCGCCGGCTACCTGTCGATCATTTCGGCGGATCCGGCACTGACGAGCAATGAGAGCACCGCCGGAAAGCGCATCGGCGTGATCCAGGGAACGCTGCAGGAAATCTATGCCGAGAAGAACCTCAAGGGCGACATTGTCAAATTTCCCGACAACAACACTGCGGTGGCGGCGCTGAATAACGGGACGATTGATGGCCATTTCACTGACTATGAGTCCGCCAAGCAGTATGTGGAGCGCTACAAGAACCTGAAGATAACAATGAACGTGCCGTCCTTCGATGCGCCGGCCGGGTTCGTGGTCAAGAAAGGCAACGATGCCTTCCGCGTGGCGCTCAACAAGGCGTTGCGCGAGGCCATGGACGATGGCACCTGGAAACGGCTGCATGAGAAATGGTTCCCGGGCACTCCGATGCCGGATCAATATCTGCCCAAGAAGTGAATTCGCGCGTATTCATTTTCGTTTCCGGCCGGGCCCGTCAGCAACGGTGCCCGGCCGAGTTATAGATGGACTTGATATGAGCTGGTTCGATACCTTCGCCCGCAGCTTCCTTGATTTCCAGGCGATGGCAGAAGTTCTGCCAAACATGGTGATGGTCGGCCTCAAGAACACTTTGATCCTGGCCCTTGCCTCGACGTTTTTCGGGACGCTGATCGGTATCGTCCTCGCAGTCATGGGAATTTCAGAGAACCGGCCGCTGAAACTCCTTGCCCGAGTCTACACCGATATCTTCCGTGGGCTTCCTGCCATTGTCACAATCCTGATCATTGGCCAAGGCTTCGCGCGGTTGGGCCGAGATCTGTTCGGTCCATCGCCTTATCCGCTGGGCATTCTGGCGCTCAGCCTGATCGCCGGAGCCTACATCGGGGAGATTTTCCGCGCCGGCATTCAGAGCGTCGAGCGGGGTCAGATCGACGCCACGCGCACTCTCGGTATGACGTATGGCCAAGGCATGCGCCTGGTGGTGATCCCGCAAGGCATCCGTCGCGTCCTGCCTGCACTGGTCAACCAGTTCATCGGCAATGTCAAAGACTCCAGCCTGGTCTATTTCCTTGGTCTGCTCGCCTCCGAACGCGAACTGTTCCGCGTCGGCCAGGACCAGGCTGTGCTGACCGGCAACTTGTCGCCGCTATTGCTGGCCGGAGTGTTCTATCTCGTGATCACGGTGCCGCTGACCCATCTCGTCAACTACATCGACGCGCGCATGCGCGTCGGCAAACGAATAACCGCCGTGCAGAGTGGCCTCCAAGAGGTCGCCGAGCTTGCCGAAGCCGTCGTGCCGGGAGCAGCGACGTTGCCTGCAGCAGCGCCCACACGTTTCAAGGGTGGCGGCATCGAGGTCAAGAATATCGACATGGCCTACGGCGCCGTCCAGGTGCTGCATGACGTCGGTCTGAAAGTGGAGCCCGGGACCGTCACCTGCCTCATCGGTCCGTCCGGATCGGGCAAGTCGACCTTGCTGCGCTGCCTCAACCGTCTCGTAGAATGCCGAGCCGGTGACATTCTGCTCGACGGCGAAAGCATCTACAAGCAGACCCCTGACCAACTCCGGCGGCGCGTGGGCATGGTTTTCCAGCAGTTCAATCTGTTCCCCGACCGTAGCGCGCTCGCCAACATCACCTTGGCGCTGCGCAAAGTTAAACGCATGTCGCGCGAGGAGGCTAATGACGCGGCCTTGGCGAGGCTAAATGAAGTCGGACTGCTGGAGCGCAAGGACCATCGGCCGGCCAATCTCTCGGGCGGGCAACAGCAGCGGGTGGCCATCGCGCGTGCGCTCGCCCTCGAACCCGAAATTATGCTGTTCGACGAAGTCACCAGCGCCCTCGATCCAGAATTGGTCAAAGGTGTCCTGAACTTGATGGCCGACCTCGGGCGGGGCGGGATGACGATGGTGGTCGTTACACACGAGATGAATTTCGCTCGCAAGGTCGCGAACCGGGTCGTGTTCATGGACGAGGGGCGGATCGTCGAGGCAGGCCGGCCAGAAGACCTATTCGACAATCCGCAGAGCCCGCGTCTTCGACGCTTTCTGTCGGAGGTGCTGTGATTCAAATGGTGTGCGCAGCGGCGGGTTCTGCGGTGTTCGGCCTTGCGGGGCGTGCCTAACTGCCGCTAGTTCGTCGCCACGACGTTGCATGGTCGGCGGGACTTGCTGGGTGACTCAAAGAGCCAAAAACGCAACTATCATCGAAGTCGCTCGCCGGGCTGGAGTGAGCTCTGCCACGGCTGGGCGTGTGCTTGGTGACTACGGGTACAGCAGCCCTGAGGTCCAGGAGAAGGTGCGCGCCGCGGCATCTGCGCTGGGTTATCGGCCCAATCGCCTGGCCAAAGGTCTGATCACCGGTAAGACCCAGACTATCGGCGTTGTCGTAGGCGACATCGAAAGCCCATTTTATGCAAGCGTGCTGCGCGGAATAGGGGACGTCGCGCGCCGTGGCGGCTTCGGGGTTATCGTTACGAATAGTGACGAAAATGCCGAACTCGAGCGAGAGGCGGTGCAGCTGCTGTTGGAAAAGCAGGTCGATGGTTTAGTCGTCTCATCGACCTTCTTGGACAAGCCGGATCATCTTCGTGACGCAGTCGCGGCCGGCTGTCCCGTCGTGCAGTTCGACCGCATCGTGGCGGGCATGGAAACCGATTCGGTCGTGGTCGATAACGTTTCTGTAACGCGTAGCAGCATAGCGGCGATCATCGCCGCCGGACACAGCCGCATCGGAATATTGGCGGAACTGGGGCCGGACCAACGCGATGATGTTGGTTCCTTTGTGACAAACGCTGATCTCTCCAGCTCCGACGTTCGCTACCATCATCCAAGCTGGCAACGGTTGTTGGGTTATCTCGAAGCCCATCGCGCTGCGGGCATTTCGCCGGATCCACAGTTGATCCGCCGCGTGGCGGTCTATTCCAGCGAGGCAGCCCGAAAGGAGGCACTCGATCTGCTGACAATGCGCAATGCGCCGTCCGCCCTGTTTACCGCCGACGGTGTGATGTCGACAGGCGTTCTGGAGGCGACATCCGCACTGAAGCTTGCGATTCCGGGAGAGGTTTCGCTGCTTTGCTTCGACGATCTCGACTGGATGCAGTTCGTGGCCCAAGGTATCACAGCCATCGCGCAGCCGGCGCATCTGATCGGGGCGACGGCAGCCGAGCTTCTCTTGAAGAGGCTGGCTGGCGACACCGCACCGTTTGAACACCGTGTCCTCGCGGCTCGCCTGGTGAACCGTAATTCGATTGCGGTTCATCTCAACCGCAACGCCCCTGATCCGGCTGCGACGGTGTAGCTGGAGCCGAATTGCCGCGCCTCTTTGTGTCGAGGTCGTCCCATGCAACGGCTGAATGATAGCTCAAGCGTATTGCTGGGTAGGACTTTCGTCGCTTGCGATGCCCAGCGTGAGCTGCGCCAGAAATCGGGCGAGCCCATCCGGGTCCCGAAACCTAATCACTTGCGGTCGCAGTAGTATGGCTTGGTCGTTGAACGCAAAGGCTGCCCGATTTCGTTCCGCGATGGGTACAATTATAGATCAAGCAAAATGTCGCCTTGTGGGCGGCTGCAGCACGCCAGGATGTAGCCTGCCGATTTATCCTCCAAGGTCAGTCCGCCTAGGTCATCCATGACGACTTCGCCAGACAGCTTGGCGATCCGGCACGTACCGCAAACTCCCTGCTGGCAAGCGGTTGGGACATAGACGCCACATTGGCGCGCCGCTTCCAGCAGGGTCTCTCCGGGCGCGCAATGATATGCAAGGCCGGAGCGGGCGAAGCGGACCGAAGACGAAACCTTTGAATCCGATAGCGAACGCGAAATGTTGCCGCCCCCGAAGCTCTCCTCATGATACTGTGAAGGGGCGAGCCCGATTGCATCGAGGCAGCTGCGTGCAGCCTTCATGTAGGATTCCGGCCCACAGGCAAAAATCGTGCGGCTATGGAGATCGGGAACCAAGGTCAGGAGCATCTCACTGTTAATTCGCCCGGTTGGACCCGTCCAGGCCGGGTCTCCATGACTGCAAATGCAAGTCACATGAACATTGGGAAAGCGAGCGGCAAGTGCGTCCAGTTCGAGCCGAAAAATGATGTCGTCCGGCGTTCTCGCACTATGAATGAAGTGGATATCCTGGTTTGCTGCGCGGTCGGTAAATGCCCGCAGCATTGACATGACGGGAGTTATCCCGCTGCCACCTGAAAGGAAGAGGGACTTTGCATGCGGCAGATCGTCGAGATTGAACGAGCCGAGCGGCCCTTCGATCTCGATCCCATCGCCCGGCTTCAAATTGTCATGGAGCCAATTCGAAACGAGCCCGCCCGGCGTCCGTTTCACAGTGATCTGCAGGTCGAGCGGTCGCGTCGGCGGTGATGAAACAGAGTAGGAGCGCGTCACTGCGGCCCCCTCGATCCTCAGGTGCACCACAACATATTGGCCAGCGCTGAAGCAGAACATCCGATCTGAAGCGGGTGTGAGAACGAATGTTTTCACATCGTGCGTCTCGTCGATCACGCGCCGGCAGAGCACAAGCTGCGGCGTGGGCTGTGCCCACTGCCGGTGAAGCTTTGTTGGGGCGAAGCCGGGGGCTCCTAAGGCCGCGTGTGCGTTCATTATTCAACTCGGGTTTGAAGTCGAGCCAAGATGCCACTTCAAAACCCGCTGAACAGCCGCGCAATCCTACCTTTATGATCGGTAATTTCGATTAAACTTCCAGGGACATTACAGCCACCTGGAGAGCTCGGATGCCCTTGCGAATAATGGGTTCGTGTTTGCGGCGCGCAAGGATCGCGGTGTGGACTGTCTGGTGCAGCGTCGGCGCTCCCTCGACGAGGAACGATGGGAGCTCGGCCGTGAACCGGCGCGCATCGTCGCTGCGCATGTAGCAGGTGCCGCCCGTTCGTCGCAGCATGATCTCCGCCAGAGTTTCCGATCCCGTCGAAAGCCGACAGATCGCAAGCTCGGCCAGCAGCTCTGCGTGCGTCTTTTCCAGCACCGCGGTGTAGCCTGGGCGAATGTAGGTTTCAGGGTCGACATCAGACAGCGTTCTGGCAGCCGTCGAAACCATCACATATTCCTCGACCATCAGATGCTCGTAGGCGATCTCAGGCAGGTAGCGAGGCGCATAAAGCACGGCAATATCGAGATTTCCCATGCTTAGGTCGCTGACCATCTGGTTCGAATAGTCCGACTCGACATGGATCGAGGATTTTGGAAGCGCCTGGCACAGTGTCTCGACCCATCCCGGCAGGACCGAACGGGTCATCCCCACCTGTGCGGCGATGCGCAACGTGCCCTCGAAACGGTTGAACGCTCGCACATCGTGTCGAGCTTGCGACCACGTCGACAGCAAGGATCTGGCATAGGCTTCGAACCGCCGCCCGGCGGCTGTCGGCTCAGCGCCGGCGCGCCCGCGCAGAAAGAGCTCGGACCCGATCGCGCTCTCCAGATTCTTGATGCGGGTGCTGATCGTCGACTGGGTCAACCCCAGCCGGTCGGCGGTACGATTGAAATTTCGCGACTCGATGATGTCGAGAAAGGTTTCGATGTGATCTAGCTGCACATGACCTCCGATCGAAAAAGTCGATCATATTGCGCAGGATCATAAGCTTGATCAAACAATACTCAAGGCGGAAGCTGCACGCGGTGAAATCGGCCGGCAGATCGTCCAGGCTGAAGCTACGGAGCTGAGCAACGTGTTCATAGTCGACTGCGATTGTCACAATTACTGGTCGAGCGCGACTGTATTGGAGCCTTACCTTTCCGGCCTATGGAAGGACATGTTCGTTGAAGGCGAGAAGACAGGTCCCGTTGGCGCCTTCCCGCATGGCCATCGTCCCTGGTTTCATCCGCAGGACTTCTCACGCAAGGACGTCCGTCCGAAAACAGAAGCCGACAACTATCTCATCATGAAGGAAAAACACCTCGACAAGTACAAGGTCGATGTAGCGATCCTGACCGGCGATGAGCCGATCGAGGCTTCCACCCTCGCCAATCCCTATTATGCCAGCGCCCTCGTCAGCGCCTACAATGACTATCAGATCGACCAATGGCTGCCGAAGGACGATCGCTTCATGGGCTCGATCATCGTCGCGCCACAGGATCCGAAGCTCGCGGCCGCCGAGATACGCCGTCTGGGCAATCACCCGCGCATGGTTCAGGTTCTCGCTTCGCAAGGCTCCGTCAAGCCCTATGGCGATCCGTTTTACCATCCAATTTATGAGGCTTGCGCCGAGGTGGGGCTGCCCTTTGCCATTCATCTGGGCGGCCATGGTGGCGTGAATTCGACCGCGATTGCTCCGGCCCCGACGACATTTTTCTGGGAGACCCATGCCATCCTGCACATGTCGGCCCTTTCGCATGTCGCAAGCATGATTGCGCATGGCGTCTTCGAAAAATGGCCGGACCTCTACTTCGTGGTCATCGAATGCGGCGTCGCCTGGGTGCCATCGGTATTGTGGCGCCTGGACGCCGACTACAAAGCCCTACGCAAAGAGACGCCATGGCTGAAAATGCTGCCGTCCGAATATTGCCGGCGAAATATCCGCTTTTCCACGCAGCCGCTGGAGCAGCCCGCAAATATTCAGCATCTCTGGTCCACTCTCGAGGCGATGGACGGCGAAAATACGCTGATGTTTGCCTCCGACTATCCGCATTGGGACTATGACGATGCCAACACGCTGCAAATCCCTCCTGCCTGGAAGAGCAAGATCATGGGGCTGAATGCGCTGGAGGTTTACAAGCGCATCCCGCGCGCGCAAGCGGCGAATGCTGCCTGAGGAAGCAGACGATGCCCGAGAAGACATACATCTGTAGAGTCGACGAGATCGAAACCGGATCTCCCTTCATCGCCAAGATCCGCAGCCTTTCGGTCGGCGTTTTTCGCATCGGAGATTCATTCCACGCGCTGCTGAATGTTTGTCCGCACCGCGGCGCTCCCCTTTGCGAGGGGCCGCAATGTGGAACAACTGCACCGGTCGAAGAGGCGCAGTTCATCTATCACCGCCAAAACGAGATCGTGCGCTGCGCCTGGCATGGCTGGGAATTTGACATCAAATCAGGCGCGGCCCTGGTCGATCCGTCCGTTCGCGCGCGCACATTTCCAGTAACGGTCGAGGCGGGCAGCATCTATGTGACGGCCTGATTGAGGTACGGATTCGAAGAGTAGCAGAAATGATGATCGCGGCTAACGGGCAGATTTCTTAACAGGGTGCGTGACGAACAATAACGCGGAAAATCCGCAATGGGAGAGTCAAATGTCAGAATCTGGATACAAGCTTGCTATCGCTCAAAGCCTGATCGGTCGCGGCAAGATTTCCCGTCGCGATTTCATTCATCTTGGGCTGGCCGCTGGGCTGACGGTCACCGCTGCGGATAAGCTCTTCGTCAGCACGGCCCGCGCCGAACCGCTGCAGGGCGGCTTCGCCAAGCTCGGAATGGCACATGGCGCGACGACGGATTCGATCGATCCGGCCGGCTACCCGGACACCTTCACACAGACAGCGTTCTCGGGCTCGATGTCCAACAGCCTCACCGAGGTCGACGCCAAAGGCAACGTCCAACCGGACCTTGCCGAGAGCTTTGAATCGTCCGATGGCGCCAAAACCTGGGTCTTCAAGCTTCGCAAGGGCGCAACCTTCCACAACGGCAAGAATGTGACGGCGGACGATGTCGTGACTTCGCTTCGCTATCATATGGGCGACGAAACTAAGTCGGCGGCGAAGCCGCTGCTTGAGCCCGTCGCAAGCATTAAGGCGGATGGCCCTGAAACGGTTGTCTTCACGCTGAAAAGCGGCAACGCCGACTTCCCCTACATCATGAGTGACTACCATCTGGTCATCATGCCGGCCAAGGACGGCAAGGCGGATTGGGGATCAGGCGTTCGCACCGGTGCTTTCGTGCTCGAGAATTTCCAGCCCGGCGTTTCGGCCAAGCTCAAGCGCAATCCGAACTACTTCAAAAACGGCAAGCCCTATCTCGACGAGGTGGAGTTCATCGCCATTACCGATCTCGCCGCTCGCATGGCCGCGTTATCGACAGGGGAGGTAGACTATATCGGCCGCGCCGACCTCAAGACCCTCGGCATGTTGAAACGCAACCCCAAGGTGGAGATCGTCGAGGTCACCGGCTATGGCCATTATACGTTGCCGATGAATGTCACGATGGCGCCGTTCGACAATGCGGACGTCCGAATGGCCTTGAAATGGGCGATCAACCGTCAGGAGATCGTCGACAAGATCTTTCTCGGTCACGCCACCGTGGCCAATGACAACCCGATCGCGCCGGCGATTAAATTCGCCACCAATCCGCAGCCGCAGCACAGTTTCGATCCGGCGAAAGCCAAGCATTATCTGAAAAAGGCCGGGATGGAAAAACTGAAAGTGGACCTCTCGGTTGCGGATGCCGCTTTTGCAGGCGCTGTGGACGCGGCTGCGCTCATCCGCGAGACGGCCGCCCAGTGCAGCATCGACGTAAACGTCGTGCGCGAGGCCGAGGACGCCTATTGGGACAATGTCTGGCTCAAGAAACCTTGGTGCGCTTCCTATTGGAGCGGTCGCGCGACGGCCGACTGGATGTTCACGCAAGCCTTCGCCGCCGATTCCAGCTGGAACGAGTCGTTCTGGAAAAATCCCCGCTTCAACGAGTTGCTTGTCCAGGCGCGCGCCGAGACGGATGAGGCCAAGCGGGCGGCAATGTATGCCGAGATGCAGCAACTGACGCATGATGATGGCGGCAGCATCGTGCTGGTCTTCAACAACTTCGTCAGCGCCAAATCCAATAAGCTCGCACATGGCGAAGTGGCGCCGAACTGGGAGAACGACGGACTGAAGATGGCCGAACGCTGGTGGATCGCCACTGCGTGAGAGAGCGGGCCGGACCCGCGATGGCTACTGGGCTTCGGCTTGCAGCCGCGTGCCCTGCCGGCAGGGCAGCGACGGCAACGGGAAACGCGAGCAAATGAACCCGGTCGCAAGAACGGTTCTGCAGCGCCTTGGCCTCGGCATGGTCACGCTGTTCATCGTCTCCATCATTATCTTCTCTGCGATTGCAATGCTGCCGGGCGACTTCGCCAAGGCGATGCTCGGACAATCCGCGACACCCGAAACGGTCGCCGCCTTCCAGCGAGAAATTGGCATCGACCGTCCGCCTGTCGAGCGTTATTTCGTCTGGGTCGGGCAGATGCTCCACGGGGATTTCGGCTCTTCGTTCGCAAGCCGCACCGGATATCGGCGCACCGTCGCCGAGATCATCGCGCCGCGCCTTTACAATACGATGTTCCTCGCATCGATGACCGCGCTGATCGCAGTTCCGCTCGCCTTGGGACTGGGCATCCTCGCTGCGCTCCACCGCAATGGCTGGTTCGACCGGGTGGTCAACGCAGTGACGCTGACAACCATTTCGTTCCCGGAGTTCTTCGTCGCCTATATGCTTGCCTACCTGGTCATCTCGCGCGACACATTCATCGGCTCCGAGTTCGCACAATCCCTGCCGCACTGGCTTGCAGTGTCACTGAACTGGATACTTAACGCAGTTCCCAAGTTCCCGACATTGTCGAACGTGAACGACCAGACGCCGTTCTGGGATCAGGTCTGGAGAGTAGCCTTGCCGGCGACCACGCTTACGCTCGTCATCGTCGCACACATGATGCGCATGACACGAGCGGCGATCATCAACATGCTTGCAAGCCCCTATATCGACATGGCGCGTCTCAAGGGAGTCTCGCCGATGGCCATCGTACTCAGGCATGCCTTGCCCAACGCATGGGCTCCGATCGTCACGGTGGTGGCCTTCAATCTTGCTTATCTCGTCGTCGGAGTGGTCGTCGTCGAAGTGGTGTTCGTCTATCCCGGCATCGGTCAGCTGATGGTCGACGCGGTCAAATCAAGGGATGTTCCGGTTGTCCAGGCTTGCGCCTTGATTTTCGCGGCGACCTATATCCTCCTTAATCTGACCGCCGACATCATTTCCATCGCCACCAATCCCAGGCTCTTGCATCCACGATGACCAGCTACGAACCCATCGCGCAGGTTCACAGGCTGAGGCGCTCGCGCGCCACCCGGGCCAAAACGGCGCTGAGGAAGGCACCCTTCAGTGCCTGGTTCGGCATCCTCGTGATCATTGGCTATGTCGTCGTTGCGGTCTTCGCGCACTGGATCGCCCCATACGGCGAAACACAGGTCTTCAGCGAGGCCTTCGCACCGTGGAGCAAGCAGTTCAAATTGGGAACCGACCAGCTCGGCCGCGATATGCTCACACGCTTGATTTACGGTGCGCGCAACACCATCGGTATAGCCGTCGCGACTACATTGCTGTCCTTCGCAGTCGGCGTCTCGCTAGGCCTTCTTGCCGCGTTGTATAGAGGATGGCTCGACCAGATACTGTCGCGTGCGGTGGACGTCTTGATGTCGATCCCAAGCCTTATCTTCGCCCTGGTGCTGCTTTCGATCTTCGGCTCGTCGATCACAAGCCTGATAATCATCATTGCGCTGCTCGATTCTACCCGTGTCTTTCGGCTCGCACGCGCCGTCGGGCTTAACGTGGCGGTAATGGACTATGTCGAAGTGGCGCGATTGCGCGGCGAAGGCCCGAAATGGATCATCGCCAAGGAAATCCTTCCCAACGTGATGCCGCCGCTGGTCGCGGAGTTCGGCTTGCGATTTTGCTTCGTATTCCTCACGATCGCGGCACTGTCCTTCCTGGGGGTCGGTATTCAGCCACCGACCGCCGATTGGGGATCGATGGTGCGCGAGAATGCGACCCTGATCACCTACGGCGACGTCACGCCGCTGCTGCCGGCCGGCGCGATTGCCCTCCTCACGGTCTCTGTGAATTTCGTCGTGGACTGGTTCCTGAATGCAACAAGCGGGTTGCGGGATGAAAAATAGCGCTCCCGGATTGCGCGAAAAAGGCAAGGATCTGCTTCAGATCCGCAATCTGCATGTGGAGGGCTTCTCGGACGAGCGGTGGTATCCCATTGTCCGCGGGGTCGATCTGGCGCTGAAGCGGGGGGACGTTCTTGGCCTGATCGGCGAGTCAGGCGCCGGCAAATCCACCATTGGCCTCGCGGCGATGGGTTACGCCAAGCCGGGCTGCCGTATTACACAGGGCTCGATCCTGTTCGACGGGATCAATCTTCTGGCACTAAGCGAAACAGGGCGGCGTCGCCTCAGAGGCTCCCGTATCGCCTATGTCGCGCAAAGCGCGGCGGCCTCTTTCAATCCGGCCCATCGACTCCTCGATCAGACTGTCGAAACCGTGGTGGCGCATGGGATTGCCAGCCGAGAGAAAGCGAACCGGAGTGCGGTCGATCTTTATCGGCGTCTTCAGCTTCCAGATCCGGAGACCATTGGCTTTCGCTATCCTCACCAGGTTTCCGGCGGACAATTGCAACGGGCGATGACCGCGATGGCGATGGCTTGCCGTCCGGACCTCATCGTCTTCGACGAGCCAACGACGGCGCTCGATGTGACAACGCAGGTCGAAGTTCTCGCCTCCATTCGCAACATCGTGGAGGAGTTCAACACCGCTGCAATCTATGTGACGCATGATCTGGCGGTGGTGGCGCAAATGGCGGACCGCATCATGGTTTTGCGCCATGGACTAACCGTGGAGGAGGCAGAAACGCGCCAGATGCTCGCCTCGCCCACCCAGGAATATACCAAGACGCTCTGGGCCGTGCGCAAGCTCGCCAAGCCCGAAGTTCCGGCCGATGAATATTTGCTTACGATAGACAACGTCACCGCGGCCTACGGCCGGGCGGTTAAGGTGCTCCAGGATGTCTCGATCAAAGTTCCACGCGGAAGAACAGTGGCTGTGGTCGGCGAGTCCGGTTCCGGGAAATCGACGCTCGCTCGCGTCGTTACCGGCCTGCTGCCCCCGCTTTCGGGGTCGATTTCCTTTGCCGGCCAGGCCCTTTCCAAGACCGTGAAGTTGCGCCCAAAAGAGATCCTGCGACGCATACAGATGATTTATCAAATGCCCGACAACGCCCTAAATCCGCGCCAGACAGTCGAAGAAGTTATAGCTCGTCCGCTTGAATTCTACCTTGGCCTCAAGGGTGCACAACGGGATCGGCGGATCGGCGAACTCATGCACATGGTCGAGATGAGCGAAACTTACCTGGATCGTCTGCCGGCCGAACTGTCGGGAGGCCAGAAGCAGCGCGTTTGCATCGCCCGGGCGTTGGCCGCCGATCCGGAGCTGATAATCTGCGACGAAATCACGTCCGCGCTCGACCAGATTGTGCAAGAGGAAATCCTGAAGCTCTTGATCCGGCTTCAGCGCGAGCTCGGCATGACCTACATTTTCATCACCCATGACATTGCCACCGTGCGGGCGATCGCCGACGAAATTGTGGTCATGCACCAGGGTAAAGTCGTTGAGCAGGGATTAAAGAGCGAAATTCTCACGCCGCCGCATGCCCCCTATACCGAACGGCTTCTGTCCTCCGTGCCGGAAATGGATCCGGATTGGCTCACAAGGCTGCTCGCCAGCCGGACGATATGATCGTCGGGCAGAGTGTTCTTCCATATCGCCACGGTTTACGGTCTCGCGGAAGGCGCTCGGCGAGACCGCGCTCGGTCGCAAACGGACAGCGCGCGTCGCCCCGTCCATACGAGGATAGGCGCCCTTTGCCGTCACTCGGTTTTCTGAGAGCATGATGGAGTACGCGCAATCCGGGAGCCGATACTCTATGCCAACAGAAATCGATGCTAGTGTAGCGCGCCGGTGGTTTGCCGAAGACCTGCGTGTCGCATCACCTGTCTTGCACAATCCTGCGGTCATCGAGGCCTTTGCAAGGGTTCCGCGCGAACACTACCTTGGCGACGGGCCATGGCGTATCCATTCGAGACTGCAAATCGGGGCGGTCCATACCAGCCCTTCAGCCGCGCTTCATGAGATCTACCACGACGTTCTGGTCTTGCTTGACGAAAAACGCGGACTGAACAGCGGCTTGCCGTCGCTTTGGGCATTGGTTTTCGACCATCTGAACATCACTCCCGGCCAGACCGTCCTTCAGGTGGGCGCCGGTGTCGGCTATTTCACCGCCATCCTCGCTGAACTGACGGGTTCTGAAGGACGCGTGATTGCATATGAGATCGACGAAGAACTAGCTCGTCGCGCGCAAGGCAATCTTGCTCATTATGCGCACGTCGAAGTGACGTGCGGTGATGCAACGCAGGCAATTGATCTGCCAGACCTCGATGTCGTGATCGCCTTTGCCGGAGTGACGCACGTGCCGGAACGGTGGCTTTCAAATTTGTCCGACGCTGGCCGGATGGCATTGCCGTTCACGGGTGAAGACCGACGAGGTTTCATGATGCTTCTGGAAAGGGCTGGCGATACGTTTCCCGTACGATCACTTGTGCCATGCGGATTTTACCCCTGCAGCGGAGCCAGGCGCAGTGACGAAGAAAAGGCCTTGATGGTCGCCCTCAAGGCTGCGCGAGGCAAGGTCACCCGTCTCGCGCAATATCACCGAGGGCGACCGAAAAATGGCATCGAGAACGCTTGGTTGGTGACCGACACATACTGGATTTCGAAAGCCTAGAGATCGATGTCGCTTTTGCGTGTCACCGTCGTAGCGTGCGGCACGGCTTTCCACGAGCGATCCATGCCGGCGGGAGCAGTCCGAAACATCATTATTGCGTCCGAAATTTCCCCGATCCGCGCGTGGGGATTGCAGCCGCGGTCCTGGCCGGCTGCAGCGCAGCCTTCTTCTTATGCGAAGACGGACTGGAACTATACTGCGCAGCATGATCAGCCGTCGAGGCGTCTCCGACCAGCGCCGCAAGGTCAGTCTCATCGAGCGTCTCGGTCTCGAGCAGCCTGCGTGCCGCCCTTTCCAGCACGTCGCGCCGCTCGGTGAGCAGGCTGACGGTTCGTTCGAACGCGGCCTCCACAATGTCGCGCACTTCCGCGTCGATGGCATCGGCGGCGGCTTCGCCGTAATCGTGCTCGCGCGGTCCGCCGGCGAGCGGGTTGGGGCTCAGGAAGGAGCGTGGGTCCTTTTCCAACGCCACGTGCCCGAGTTTTGCCGACATGCCGTAACGCGTCACCATGGCGCGCGCTATGTCGGTTACCTTGGCGAGATCATCGGCGGCTCCGGTGGACAGATGGCCGAATACGATCCATTCGGCCGCCCTGCCGCCGAGCAGCACTGCCATTTTGTTGTCCAGCTCCTCGCGTGTCATCAGGAAGCGATCCTCGGTCGGACGCTGGATAGTGTAGCCGAGCGCGCCGACGCCGCGTGGTATGATCGACACCTTGTGCACCGGGTCGACGCCAGGCAGGGCCATGGCTACCAGCGCATGACCCATTTCATGGTAGGCGACGATCTCGCGCTCCTTCGGGTTCAGGAGCCGGTTGCGTTTCTCCAGTCCCGCGACGATGCGCTCCACCGCATTGTTGAAATCTCCCATCATTACCGCATCCGCCTTGCGGCGCGTGGCGAGCAACGTCGCCTCGTTCACGAGATTGGCCAGGTCAGCACCGGTGAAACCGGGCGTCAGCGCCGCCACTTTTTCCGCGTCGACATCCGTCGCCAGCTTGGCCTTGCTCATGTGAACCTGCAGGATCTTGATGCGACCCTGCTTGTCGGGCCGGTCGACCAATACCTGGCGGTCGAAACGGCCGGCGCGCAGAAGTGCCGGATCAAGGATCTCAGGACGGTTCGTCGCGGCCAGCAGCACGACGCCGATCTGTGGATCGAAACCGTCGAGTTCGACCAGAAGCTGGTTGAGCGTCTGCTCCTTTTCGTCGTGGCCGCCGACCATGGTCCCGCGGGCGCGGCCAAGAGCGTCGAGCTCGTCGATGAATATGATTGCGGGAGCCTTGGACCGCGCCTGCTCGAAAAGATCGCGCACGCGCGCGGCCCCGACCCCCACGAACATCTCGACGAACTCCGAACCGGAGATCGAGAAGAACGGGACCTTGGCTTCGCCGGCGACGGCCTTGGCGAGCAGAGTCTTGCCCGTGCCCGGCGGTCCGACCAGCAGCACGCCTTTGGGCATGCGGCCTCCGAGGCGGCCGTATTCGCCCGGGTTCTTGAGAAAATCCACAATCTCCTGCAGCTCGGCCTTGGCTTCATCGACCCCCGCCACATCGTCGAACGTCACGCCGGTATTGGCTTCGACATAGACCCTGGCCTTGCTCCTGCCAATTTGCATCAAACCTCCGACGCCGCCGTCCATGCGTCTTAGAAGCAGCATCCACAGGCCAAAGAAGACGAGCACCGGCACAACCCAGGAAAGCAGGTCGCTCAGGAAGGTGCTTTCGACCTGGCCGGTCACAGTGACACCGTGCTCCTGCAGGTCACGGGCGAGGTTCGGCTCGACGCGTGTGGTGATGAATAGCGGCCTGCCATCTTGCGGCTCCTTGAAGCGGCCCTGGATGAAGCGGTCCGAAACCTGCACCTCGGCGATTTTGCCGGCGTTCAGCAAGGTCTCGAACTGGCTGTATGGTATCTCGGCGACGTGCTGCGTCGTGGCATAGATATACTGGACGACCATCACGCCCACGAACGCCGCGACCCAGTACCAGATATTGAACCGCGTCTTTCTGTTGCTCATGTCCATGGCGGCCTCCACAGGGAACCGGATATAGGTCGCCAAGCCCGCGCGGCATCGGTGCAGGCCAGGTACGGCGCAAAAAAGTGGGAAGCCCAGACCAGCCGGCGACGATACTGGGTCTGCATTGTCCTTTCCTGCGCGGCATGCCCGGCATGCCGTTTTCCTCCGCCGGATAGACCCCCTTCAAAACGTCGTTGAAATCATGGCTGACGGCCGCATTGCACTCGCAGGCAAGCACCTGCGACACGGCGGCGGTCGCTGCTCTGCAGCAATGCCAACATCCAGACAACATCTGCGCCGGCATGCGGCCGCTTTTCCGCATCGCAAGGGTTCAACACTCAGGCGAGAGCCGGACCTATGGAACCCTACATGAATGGACGCGGAGAGAACGCGCCAGTCCTCGCCCCCCCGCGCGGTTAAAGGCCGGGGGGGGGGGGGGGCGGGAAAAAGCGGGGGGGGGGGGTAAACCAAATGGGAGGGCCGGGGGGGTTTAAAACGGGGCGCGCCGAACTTTGT
>NZ_JAMYMZ010000042.1:0-45199 GCF_040318825.1 Mesorhizobium sp. M1006 | reverse complement strand
CGAGAAGACAGCCCGAAACTACCTCGCCATCGTCACCATCGCCGCAACCGTCCTCTGGATCAGATAAGTGTCCACACGACCTAGGCGAGTTCGGGGCCTAGGCGAGTTCAGGCTTCATTCCCACGGCTGTGCGATCGACGATTTCGCGCAAGGCAAAGGACGAATTGATCTTCGTCACATGCGGCATTGCCGACAGCCACTCCTTGTGGATACGTTCGTAGTCGACGAGATCCTTTGCCGCTATGCGCAGGATGTAGTCATATTCGCCCGACATCAAATGGCAGGACAAGACGTTCGGGCAGCGCTTTATCGCTGCCTCGAAATCCGACAACGTCTTCTCGAATTGCCCGGACAGCGATATATGCACGATCGCCGTCATCTGGTGCCCAAGTGCAGCGTTGGACAGCCGGGCGTGATAGCCGCGGATGGTTCCGGATTTCTCCAGATTGTCCAGCCGCCGCGAGCAGGCCGACTGGGACAGGCCGACCTTCTCGGCGAGCGCTGCGTTGGGTATCCGCCCATCCTTCTGCAACGTCTCGAGAATGGCGATATCAATCCTGTCGAGCGGCATTTTTGCGGGTTCCTGCGACAATTCTAATGTTTCGCGCAACGATTATCGAACAGTGGCTTCTCAGGCAAGCGCATTCGCAAACACTTACCGAACGATTCGTGGTTCACTATCTCTAGACAGGGAACGAGCCCCAAAGGGCCGGATCAGGAGAAGAACGATGCGCATCGGCTGCCCCCGGGAAATCAAGAATCACGAATATCGCGTCGGCCTGACGCCGGGTTCGGTCCGCGAATATGTCGCGCATGGCCATGAAGTGCTGATCGAGACCGGCGCCGGCGCCGGCATCGGCGCCGACGACAACGCGTATCGTGCCGCCGGCGCCACGATCGCCAAGACGGCAGCCGACGTTTTTGCCAAGTCCGACATGATCGTGAAGGTCAAGGAGCCGCAGCCCAACGAATGGGTTCAGCTCCGCGACGGCCAGATCCTCTATACCTATCTGCATCTTGCCCCGGATCCGGAGCAGACCAAGGGCCTGCTGGCCTCCGGCGTGACCGCGATAGCCTACGAGACCGTCACCGACGAGCGCGGCGGTCTGCCGCTCTTGGCGCCGATGTCGGAAGTTGCCGGCCGCCTGTCGATCCAGGCGGGTGCAACGGCGCTGCAAAAGGCCAATGGCGGCCGCGGGGTGCTGCTTGGCGGCGTGCCCGGCGTGCTCCCCGGCAAGGTAACCGTGCTCGGCGGCGGCGTCGTCGGCCTGCATGCTGCACGGATGGCCGCCGGCCTTGGCGCCGACGTCACCATCATTGACCGCTCGATCCCGCGCCTGCGTCAGCTCGACGACATCTTTGGCGGCCGCGTCCACACCCGCTACTCGACCGTCGAGGCGCTGGAAGAAGAATGTTTTTCGGCTGACATCGTCGTCGGCGCCGTGCTGATCCCGGGGGCAGCAGCGCCCAAGCTGGTGACGCGCGAGATGCTGTCGGGCATGAAGAAAGGCGCCGTGCTGGTCGACGTCGCCATCGACCAGGGCGGCTGCTTCGAGACCTCGCACGCCACCACCCATGCCGAGCCGACCTATGAGGTCGACGGCGTCATCCACTATTGCGTCGCCAACATGCCGGGTGCGGTGCCGGTCACCTCGGCCCACGCACTCAATAATGCGACGCTGCATTATGGCCTGCAGCTCGCCGACAAGGGCCTCAAGGCGCTGGTAGACGACCACCATCTGCGCAACGGGCTGAACGTCCACAAGGGCAAGATCACGAATCGCGCGGTGGCCGAAGCGCTCGGTTACGAGCTGGTCGAGCCGAAGGCCGTTCTCGCCGCCTGAGCTTCCGAATCTGCCTCTCCAGTGCCCGTCGGATTCGTCCGACGGGTTTTTCTTATGTCGAAAAACGGAAAAGTGTCGGGCGCGCAGAATAACCGGACAACAAAAAAGCGGAGCCAAAGCCCCGCTTCCTCGGTTGTCGAAAATTCCCGCCGGTTCATCCGCGGTCGGCAAATCGATCGACAGTCTCTTTCTACCGCTGGTATGCGACGGGAGTACGACAGCCAAGCCGGTGCAGCCTGTCCGGTTACGCGCGGTCGATCCGGCACTGATAGCAATTGTTGCGCGCCGAGCGGATGTGGACGTAAGCGATGTCGTCGCGTTCGAACAACGTCTCTGCCCGTGCGGCAATGGCGTCGGTCGGAATGACGCCGCCGCTGCCGTAAACGATGCGGTCGTCCTTGCCATAACCGCGCACAATGTAATCGCTGCTTTCGAGCATTTCGGGAAGCATTTTCCCCTCGGCGGCGCGTTCGCATTCTTTCGCATGCAGAAAGATCGGCCCCGTTTCGGCATAAGGCTGCAGCTCCGGAAAAGGTCGATAGGCCAAAACAAGATAGGCTTCTCCCAAAGCAATATTTTTCAAGCAATGACGGCAAGGCACGCCGTCGCCATCCGAAATTTGCCGCTCTGGCTTCAAGCCATAAGCATCCGGCCCGCCGCGCTGAAGTGCCCGGACAGCATTGGTTGGCAAGGCTTTGAATTTTAGCGTCATGGCAAAATCTCCGGTGTCGTCGACCGGAAATTATGCTCGCAAGACAGCGTTTCCCACCCGATTCCTGCCGAAATGGATCAATCCATCAGCGCGTCGAGACCACGAACCAGACCTTTGATCTGCTGTACCCGTCTGATGGCGAGCAGCGTGCCCGCCACGTAAGGCGCCGCGGACGAGCCGGCGTCGTGGCGTATGGTCAGCCGCTCGTCTGGCAGACCGAACAGCGCCTCGCAGGACAGGATGTAGGACGGCAGGCGAAGCGCGTGCACTTGCACCCCCTCGCCTGCGCCGACCGCACCACCGCGTGTGGCCGGCACGCCGGAGACCTCGGAGACCGGCTTTGCCGTTGAGGCCTTGCGGATGTCGGCCAGCGCTTCAGCAAGCTCTCGTGCGGTTCCGGAGGGCGCGTCGGGCTTCTTTGCACTAGCATAATCGATGACCTCGACATCCGGCACGTATTTTGCCGCCATAAGTGCAAACCGCTTCATCAGCGTGGCGGTGATGGAAAAGTTGCCGGCGGCAACGACGCCGACGCCATTAGCGCGCGCCGCGGCGTCGATCTCGGCATAATCGGCAGCTCCCAGTCCCGACGTGCCGATCACCGTATGCCGTCCGTTGTCGATGGCGAGCAGCACATGGTCTTTCACGACATGCGGCTTGGTGAAGTCGACCAGCACGTCCGACGGCGCCTCCAGCGCCTCGGCCAGCGAGGCCGAAACGGCAATACCATTAGCCGGCATACCAACCAGCAGACCGGAATCCTGCCCCGCGCCGCTGCGTGATACAGCCCCGGCCAGCGCCATGTCGCCCTGCGCCCCGATCGCCGGAACCAGCGCTTTGCCGACCCAGCCGGTCGCGCCGGCCATTACCACGCGTATTGCCATCGTGCGATCCTCCATCACCCATCGGTTTTTAGACGATAGCGATATGGAAAGAGCCAAGCTCATTCAAGTCGGGCTCGCCTTTGAGTGTTGATCCAGAGACTCTGGGACATTGCAAGACAAGCTGAAGCGCAGATGAACGGGCCTGAAAATCAGGGCCGCATGACGCTGGCCGCGCGCTCGGCAAAAGACATCGGATGTACGACCTCCTTTTTTTGCGCCACTGGCGTAAAGCCGAGTTTTTGATAGAGCGGCAGTGCTGCTGGGTGATCGAGGGTGCAGGTCTGCACCGTCACCCGCTTTGGCCCGTGCGACCATGCCGCGGCGATTGCCGCACCAAGGAACCAGCGGCCGATGCCTTGCCCGGTCGCGTGCTCCATCATTCCGAAATAAGCGAGTTCCACTTCCTCCGGCAAATGCGGCTTGAGGTCGAAGAAGCCGGCCGGCGCACCATCCAGATAAAGCACCCTGATGTCGCGGTCCTCGCGGTGGATGCCCGCCGCAAGCTCCTCGTCGCTCAGCCTCAGCACATTGACCCAGTGCCATTTGCGGCCCACCCGATCCATCAAATAGCGGTAGAAATGCAGCGGAATGTCTTTGGTCTTGAGCAGCGCGATCTGGCGGTTGTACGGCAGCGGCGGCGAATACGCAGGCGGCACATGCATTTCGAGAAACGTCACGGTGACGTCGATGTCTTCCAGCGATCCGTCTTCCATCCCCGTCAGTCCTTGCCCGTCACGACGGGCGTGTCGGAAAGCCCGCCCCATTCGGTCCATGAACCGTCATAAAGCCTGTTGTCGGCATGGCCAAGCGTCTCCAAAGCCAGCGTGACAGCTGCCGCGGTGACGCCCGACCCGCAGGAGGTGACGACCGGCTTCGACAGGTCGATGCCGGCTCCTTCGATCACTTTGCGCAGCCTGTCCTTCGGCAACAATTCGCCGTTTTCCGAAAGCGCCGAAAATGGCACGTTGTGCGCGCCCGGCATATGGCCGGAGCGGATGCCGGGGCGCGGCTCCGGCTCGGTGCCGGCAAAACGGCCAGGCGAGCGCGCGTCGGCGATCTGGCTCTCCCCCGTCTCGACGATCCGGCGCATGTCGGCAAGGCTGGCGACGCGGGCGGCATCGAAGTTGGCATAAAACACGCAAGGCGCGATCTTCGTCGGCTCCGCCGTCACCGGCCGTCCGGCGGCTTTCCAACGATCGAACCCGCCGTCGAGTATATAGACCTGGAACACGCCCATGACGCGAAACAACCACCAGGCGCGCGGTGCAGAAAAGAACCCTGGCCCGTCATAGACAACAATCGTGTCATCGGCCGAAATACCCATCGCGCCGACATATTGCGCGAAATGCTGCGGCGACGGCAGCGTGTGCGGCAGAGCCGCGTCGGGGTCCGAAACCGCATCCTGGTCGAGGAAGCGGGCGCCTGGAATATGCGCTACGTCGTACTCGGCGCGCGCGTCACGCTTTTGCGCCGGCAGATACCAGGACGCGTCGACAATCGTCAGGCCGGGTTCGCCGAGCCGCTTCTGTAACCAATCGGCATCGATGGTGAAAGGACTGTCGTCGGCCATCTTTTCTCTCCTGTCCCGCCCGTCGCAGTCCTATATCAGGCTGGCGGCATAGGACCAAAGCGAATGCGGAAGCGCCGGTTCTCGCGGCCCTTCTTCTCGATCTTGCCGATATGGATCTCGCCGATTTCGCTGGTGCTCTTTACATGGGTGCCGCCGCAAGGCTGGCTGTCGATCGAAGCGTTCTCGCCGATGCAGACCAATCGGATCCTTCCCGTGCCGGCCGGGGGCCGCACATTCTTGGATTTCACCAAGCCCGGATTGGATGCCAGTTCCTCGTCGGAAATGAGCCGGGTGAAGATCGGGTGGTCGGCTCGCACCAGTTCCATCAGTCTGGCCGTCACGTCTTCCTTGGTAAAGCCGGCATCCGGGATGTCGAAATCGATACGGCTGTCGTCCTCGGAAACCGCGGCGCCGGTGATCGGGAACGGACAGACGACGGTAAGCAGGTGGCAGGCAGAATGCATGCGCATCAGCAACTGCCGCCGCGGCCAGTCGATGGCGAGCCTCATGCGCTCGCCCACCTTTGGAACTGCCTGCTCCGGCGCCGGCACATGGATGATCTCGTCCTTGGTTTCGCCGGTGATCGTAGCGGCAATCGCTATGCCGGTGCCGTCGGCGCGTTCGAGGCTGCCGGTGTCGCCCGGCTGCCCGCCCGATGTGGCGTAAAACACCGTCCGGTCCAGAATGATGCCGCCGCGATCATTGACTGCGACGACGGTGGCGTCGGCCGTCCCCAGATAGGCGTCGTCACGAAACAGCGCTTCGGTCTTGTGCGCCATCACGCAACCCTTTCGAACGGTACTGAAATCGTGCTCTGTTGCTCCATCCACCCCGGCACCGGCAGCTTCTTTTCGCGCAGGAATTCAGGATTGAACAGCTTCGACTGGTAGCGCGTGCCGTAGTCGCAAAGCATGGTCACGATAGTGTGGCCGGGGCCTAGCTCGCGCGCCAGGCGAATGGCGCCGGCAATGTTGATGCCCGTCGAACCGCCAACGCAAAGCCCCTCCTCCTGGATCAGGTCGAATACGATCGGCAGCGCGTCCTCGTCGGGGATCTGGAACGCAAAATCGGGTGTAAAGCCTTGGAGGTTGGCGGTGATCCGCCCCTGCCCGATGCCTTCGGTGATCGAACTGCCCTCGGATTTCAGCTCGCCGCTGGTGTAGAAGGAATAGAGCGCTGCCCCCAGCGGATCGGCCAGCGCGATCTTGACCTGGTTGTTTTTGGCCTTCAGCCCGAAACCGACGCCTGCCAGAGTGCCGCCGGAACCGACCGCCGACACGAAACCATCCACCTTGCCGTCGGTCTGGTTCCAGATTTCTTCGGCCGTGGTGCGGATATGGCCGTCACGGTTGGCGACATTGTCGAACTGGTTGGCCCAGATCGCGCCGTTCGGCTCGCTCTTGGCCATCTGCTCGGCCAGCCGGCCCGACAGCTTCACGTAGTTGTTCGGGTTCTTGTAAGGCACGGCGGGCACTTCGATCAGCTCTGCGCCGAGCAGTTTGATGGTATCCTTCTTCTCCTGGCTCTGGGTGTCAGGAATGACGATCACGGTGCGGTAGCCAAGCGCCTTGGCAACCAGTGTCAATCCGATGCCGGTGTTGCCGGCCGTCCCCTCGACGATGACGCCGCCGGGCCGCAGCAGCCCGCGCTGTTCGGCATCGCGGATGATGAACAGGCCGGCGCGGTCCTTTACCGACTGCCCGGGATTCATGAATTCGGCCTTGCCCAGGATCTCGCAGCCGGTTGCTTCCGAGGCCTTGTTGAGGCGGATCAGGGGCGTGTTGCCGATCACGTCGATCACAGAACGGGGCATGGAGATTCCTTTGTGGGTGCGGCGAAACCCTAGAAACCCGAAGCTTCGGTTTCAAGGCAAGAATTTGCCTGGTCCAGTCGCATTTCGCACACTGCAATTCCTGCAGCCAGGAGCGCCCGATCGGTATTCATTTCAACCATGTACCGAAAAGCACTCTTTTCATTCGATTTCTTCACCGGTAGAGCACAGGCTAAGAAGAGCCGGCGGGGCGCAACATGACACTCTATCGGGCCAATCCGAAGCATGGCGTCGCCTGGATTACGGGCGGCAGCAGCGGTATCGGCCGTTCACTGGCCAAGGATCTTGCCACTCGGGGCTATGTCGTCGCGGTGACTGCGCCAGATGACCATCCGATCGATACGCTCATCGTCGAAACGGCGCAGATGGCGGGCCGCGTCGCAGCCTTTCCCTGCGACGTGACCGACGAAAAACGCATGGCAAAGACGGTTGCGGCGATCGAGAAAGATCTCGGTCCGATCGTGTTGGCAGTGTTCAACGCGGGAAGCTATATCGCAACGCCGGGCGAGGATCTTGTCGCGCGCAATTTTCGTCGGTCTTTCGAAGTCAATTATTTCGGCATCATCAACGGCCTGCTGCCGGTCATCGAACGCATGCGCGTGCGCTCGCGCGGCCACGTCGTGCTGATCGGTTCGGTCACCGCCTATTTCGGCTGGCCCACCACCGCCGCCTATGGCGGCACCAAGGCGGCGGTCAATATCCTGGCCGAGTCGCTGAAATACGATTTCGACAAGATGAACGTCCGTATCCAGGTGATTAATCCAGGCTTTGTCGACACGCGGCTGACCGAAAAGAACTTCCTGCCGATGCCGGGCTTGATGCCGGTCAATCTGGCCTCGCGCCGCATCGCGCAAGGCATCGAATACGGCGGCTTCGAAGTCACTTTCCCACGCCGCCTGAGTTGGACGCTGAAACTGCTCAGGATGCTGCCGAGGCCGTTCTGCCGATGGGTGATCAGCACGGTCACCCGCTGGAACGCGCGGCCGCTGAATTTCGACCGCAAGCCGCCAGTCGAGTAGGATCGGTGATGGGCGAGCGATCGTGCTTGCGGGTCGCTGGGGCGCCGCACATGAATTGGTGCCGGTCGACGATACCGGCGACCCGGACAACCACGTCATTGCCGGCGACGCGCTGTCGCCATCGACCACGGCTTTCCTCGCGCAGCGGATCGTCGTGTGGGTCGAGGCGGTGGTAAGTGAACCAAAGCCCCAAGCAAGAGGGCGACCGAAGCATCGCTCCGGTCGCCCTCTTCAATCGTATTCGACCAAGCCAGGCTTGGCTGACCGCAACACGGTCAGATTATGCGGCCCGCGCTGCTGGCCGCTTGCCGCCGAAGCGGCGTTTGTTATTGCCCTTGAAGGGCTTGGCGCCTTCCGGCTTGCGCTCGCCCGCAAAGGCCGGCTTGTCGCCGAACCGCTTCTTGCCGAAGCCGTTGTTTGCGCCGCTGGGCCGCCTGCCGTCGCGACGGCCATTGTGGTCGTTGCGATCATTGGCCGGTTCGAAGCTGCGCTCATTCTTCTCGGCGGGATTGCGCTGCGGATCGGGGCTGCCGAGATGGTCGGCAATGATCGGCAGCTTGGTGCGGATGATGCGCTCGACCTGACGCAGCTTGCTGTTTTCAGACGGGTCGCAGAGTGTGATGGCGATGCCGTCCATGCCGTTGCGGCCGGTGCGGCCGATCCGGTGGACATAGCTCTCCGCCTCGTCCGGCAGGTCGAAATTCACCACATGGCTGATGCCGGGCACGTCGATGCCGCGTGCCGCAATGTCGGTCGCCACGAGAATGCGCACCGAACCCTCACGGAAATCGTTGAGTGCCTTCTGACGGGCATTCTGCGACTTGTTGCCGTGGATGACGGCGGCCTTGAAGCCGTCGCGCTCGAGATCCTTGGTCACCCTGTCGGCGCCATGCTTGGTGCGCGAGAAGATGATGACGGACTTCATCGCCTCGTCGGCGAGCATCTGGGCCAGCACCTGGCGCTTCTGCTTGGTGCGGGCAAAGACGACACCCTGCACGATCTCGGCTGCCGCGGTGCTGTGAGGAGCGACTTCGACGCGGATCGGGTTCTTCAGCAGGCCTTTCGCCAGTTCGGCGATCTCGGCCGGCATGGTCGCCGAGAACAGCACCGTCTGACGGTCCGGCGCCGTCGCCTTGGCGATGCGCTTCACGTCGTTGATGAAGCCCATGTCGAGCATGCGGTCGCCTTCATCGAGCACCAGCCATTTGGTGTCGGCAAGCATCAGGTCGCCTTCACGCACAAGGTCGGTCAGCCGACCGGGCGTTGCGATCAGGATGTCGACGCCGGGCGCGACCTTCTTCACCTGGCTGAAGCGCGAGACGCCGCCCAGCACGAGCGCGGTCGATACATGCGCGCCCTTGGCGAGCAGCTTGATCATCTCCTCGATCTGCACCGCAAGTTCACGTGTCGGCGCCAGGATCAGCGCTCGGGCCGTCTTCGGCCGGCGCTTGGTACCAAGTGCGATGATCTTCGACAGGATCGGCAGCGCGAACGCCGCCGTCTTGCCCGAGCCGGTCTGGGCGATGCCGAAAATGTCGCGGCCTTCGAGCTGCGGCGGGATCGCCTGGGCCTGGATCGGCTTCGGATCGGTAAAACCGGCGGCATTGGTGGCCTTGAGCAGTGCGCCGGTGATTCCAAGTGCGGCGAAACCGTTCGGTTCCGCAGTGTCCTTACCGGTCAAAGTGTTTTCATTGGTCAAAATATTCTTCTTTCATGCGGCTCCTGGCCGCAAACATCGATGGCGGCAGGGCGCAACCTGCCGTCGAAAATTGTCATGAAACGACAAGGCGGGCGGACGTCATCGTCCGCACGGCTGCGCTGTCGTGCCCGCAGGCTTCATGCCACGGGGCTTTTTCGCCACCTTGCCGATATGTCGGGAAGAGGGAAAACAGACGCAACCAGTCTCATTCATCGAGAAGGCCGGACTATCCCGGCCCAAGCGCCTATGCCGCCGCATATGGCCCAGTTCGCATCGAAATGCAAGGGGCCTGATGTTGCAGCGCAGCAAAAGCCATGAGGAAGCGGCGCTTGCGCTCTCTCGCGGGCATGATTACCACAATGCAGCTTTCCGTTTCGGGGACCGGTCATGAAGGACGTGCTGAAGGAACTCGAGCGCCGCCGCGAGATCGCCCGCATGGGCGGCGGCCAGGCCCGCATCGACGCCCAGCACAAGAAGGGCAAGCTGACCGCCCGCGAACGCATAGACGTCTTTCTCGACGAGGGCTCGTTCGAGGAGTTCGACATGTATGTCGAGCACCGCTCGACCGATTTCGGCATGGAGAAAACCAAGATCGCCGGCGACGGCGTCGTTACCGGCTGGGGCACCGTCAACGGTCGCCCGGTCTATCTTTTCGCCAAGGATTTCACCGTGTTCGGCGGCTCGCTGTCCGAGGCCCATGCCGAAAAGGTGGTCAAGGTCCAGGAGATGGCGCTGCGCAATCGCGCGCCGATCATCGGCCTTTACGACGCCGGCGGCGCCCGCATCCAGGAAGGCGTGGCGGCGCTCGGCGGCTATGCCGAGATCTTCCAGCGCAATGTACTGGCCTCCGGCGTCATCCCGCAGATTTCACTGATCATGGGCCCCTGCGCCGGCGGCGATGTCTATTCGCCGGCGATGACCGACTTCATCTTCATGGTTCGCGAAACCTCCTACATGTTCGTCACCGGGCCGGATGTGGTGAAGACCGTAACCAACGAGACGGTCACCGCCGAAAGCCTCGGCGGCGCTTCTATCCACACGACGAAGTCCTCGATCGCCGACGGAGCCTACGACAATGACGTCGAGGCGCTGCTGCAGATGCGCCGGCTGGTCGATCTGCTGCCCGCTTCCAACACGGCGGAAATTCCCGAGATCGAATGCTACCAGTCGGTCACCGATCACGATCTGTCGCTCGACAGGCTGATCCCCGACAATGCCAACAAACCCTACGACATCAAAGAGTTGATCCTTAAAGTTGCCGACGAGGGTGACTTCTTCGAGATCCAGCAGAATTTTGCGAAAAACATCGTCACCGGCTTCGGCCGTATCGAGGGCCGCACCGTCGGCTTCGTCGCCAACCAGCCGATGGTGCTGGCCGGCGTGCTCGATTCGGATGCCAGCCGCAAGGCGGCTCGTTTCGTGCGCTTCTGCGACTGCTTCTCGATCCCGATCGTCACCTTCGTCGACGTGCCGGGCATCCTGCCCCGCCCCGCGCAGGAATATGGCGGGTTGATCAAGCACGGCGCCAAGCTTCTGTTCGCCTATGCCGAAGCGACCGTGCCAAAGATCACCGTCATCACCAGAAAGGCCTATGGCGGTGCCTATGACGTCATGGCGTCAAAGCATTTGCGCGGTGACATGAACTATGCGTGGCCAACGGCGCAGATTGCGGTGATGGGCGCCAGGGGCGCAGTCGAGATCATCTATCGCAAGGATATCGGCGACGCGGAGAAAATTGCAGCGCACACAAAAGCTTACGAGGATCGCTTCCTGTCCCCCTTCGTTGCCGCCGAGCGTGGCTATGTCGACGAGGTGATCATGCCGCATTCAACCCGCCGCCGCATCGCCCGCGCGCTCAGGATGCTGCGCAACAAGGATATGCAAAACCCCTGGAAGAAGCACGACAACATTCCGCTGTGAGGGGTTGATGTCGCGCCTGGTCTTCTACATGGGAGCGCGCTTCGGCAGGTTTGCCGTCCTGCTTTTCGCTCTGCCGCTGTTCTGCCCAACAGTCTTATGGTTCTGGTTTCTCGACCGGCATCCGCTCGCCGTCATCGCGGCTGGCGTTGTTGCGATCCCAGCTGCGATGCTGGGCATGGTTCTGTTGATCGGGACATTGTTCGCCGGTTTTCGACCCAGCAAGGTGGACGGGATCACTCGGGAATCAGCCCCGAAATTATGGGCCATCTGGGAGAGTATTGCCGGCAAACACCGCGCCAGCCGGACTACCATCGTGCTGAGCCCCGATCTCAACGCTAGCATCGGTGAAGAGCGGCCGTTTGTGGGCCTGCTTGGTCGCAGGGCAATTCTCACCGTGGGCCTGCCGCTGCTCGCAGTGACCGACCAAAAGGGGTTTGCGGCGATCTTGGCCCATGAGGACGCCCATCTGAAAAATAAAGATACAAATGGCGGGCTCAACCTGGCCGAACTCGAAAAGAGCTTCGATCTAATCTTTGACTTCGCCCCACCGGGAAAAACAGTTTCGGGCAGCCTGTTCTACTGGATGCTTGGCCCGCTGTCGCGCACGCTGGAGCGCGAAGAAATACGGTTGTCGCGGCGGGCGGAAATTGACGCGGATCGTCATGCAGCGATGTCCGGCGATGCATATGAAGCGGCCCGCGCCCTGCTGCTGGTCGGTGCCGCCAGTGCGTTCTTCGATGACCAAGTGTATATTCCGCTTAAACGTGAACTGCTTGGCACCATGGTACCGCCTCGTCCACCACTCGAAAGAATTCTGGCGGCCGCCAGTCACCTGTCGAGCCTTCCCATCCTGCAAGAATATGCGCAAAAGGCCTGGGACGCGCCAGATAACGAAAGCGCGGATCATCCGCCCTGGTCCGAACGTTTGACTGCTCTTGGATTTAGCTCGGCTCCAGAGATAGAACCAATTCTGGTTTCCGCCTTGTCGAGCCTGCTGAGCGATGAGATCGTCGCCGAACATGTCCGGCATTTCGACGGCGAATGGACATCGAAGATCGCCGACTATCTCGATCGATAGCTATCCACCTGAAACTATAGCGGCTAATGCCCAGTCGGCGCAGGCTATTCCGCTTCCGCCGCTCCGAACCCGCCCCCCCTCGTCGCGCGGACAGCGCCCGACCATGGCGTGGCGTGATTGTCGATGCGCATCTGGAAGATAAAATAAGTCGGCGAGCAGAAGCCGATGCCCTTCACTTTGCCGATACCGGGTGTATCCGGCGGCAGCGACTGACACATGTAATCCTCTCGGCAGAAATGGTCGGCCGAGCAGGCAGGACGATTGCCGCGATTGACGGCGCCGCCCAGGCACTGGTCGAAATTATTGGTCGCCACGCAGGTGTCGAATTTCTTGCCGCCAACCAGCCCGCAAATCTCGTTCGGCATCGGCTTGCCCGTCTTGAAGGCGGCAAAGCTGCGATCCCGGTCATCGCAGCCGCGATAGGCGATACCCGCCGGCACACCGATCTTCGGCGGTCGGCAGGTGTAGGCGACGCGCGAAATGCCTGGCGCGAACGCGGCGAACTGACCGGTGATGGTATACCGGTCATTGAAAGGCCGTGCCGGGTTGCTGGCGATGGATCCCGTTAAACAAGGGTGGCCGGAAAACATGTCTTCGCTGTCCTTGGGCAACAGGCATTGCGCCAGCTTGGTGCGCACGCCGGACGCGGTGGTCAACGGCGTGCAGACGGTGCCGCCACCGCATTGCCATGTCGCGCCGAAGCGGGCCGCATCTTCCGGCATGAAGCACGGCATCGCCATTTCGGCCGGCGAATAGGCAATTTCGCCGGCATCGTTCCATGTCGCCGGCGGCGCGAAGGACAGCGGGCGGAAGCGGTTCGGTTCCTTGCCGTCGGCAGTCGCGTGCAGCCAGGCGACGCGGCGCGGGATGTCGGCGTGGAGATGCGGCGAGATGCCGACCTCGATGCGGTTGAGCGGCGAGGTTGTCTTGTCGTCAAGTCCGATAAAATGGAAGCCGGCGGTCGAGCCCGCCTGATGGCAGCCCTGGCAGGCGCCGTTGTCCAGCCGCTCGGCCAGTGCCTCCGGCGTGCGCACCAGCTTCAGCGCGGAGAAATCGACACCAGCGAAATCCGCGGGCTGGAACAGTGGCGTGAACGGGTGGTTGGCCTGCCTTGCACTGCCGAAGGTCGACCACGAAATGACCTTCCTTGCCAAGAATTCATCGGGGATTTGGTAGACGCCGAGATCGACCGCCGCGACATTGGGGCGGACATAGTTGGCAAGTCTTGCTTTCAGCGCAGCGTCTTCGGCGAGACGTGCCGTGTCGGGCGTGTTTTCCAGCGGCTTTTCGCTGACAGCCGCTCCGTCGATGCCGAAGATACGCATGAGATAGGCAGCCTGCCCGCCGAATTCGGTCTCCTGGCCGGAGGGGAAGCGCACCACTTGCGCATTGAGCTCGAGCTGCTTGAAGGTGAGCGCCGTCCTTTCCAGCGGCCCACCGGTCAGCCAGCCGGCATCGACGCTCTCGTCGAGTTGTGGTGCCCAGCGTCCCGCGACGCCGACACAACCGCCGTCGACATCGGGCGCCACGCTGTAGACGGCGTTGAAGTTGAATGGCAGACGCGAGGCCAGAACCTTGCCGTTTTTGCGGAAACTGTAAGCTAGGCGATAGATGAGGCGCACCTCGCCGCAACTTCCGTCACCTTTCAGCGCGGTGAAATCGCGCCGGTCGAGCCTGTTGACGATACCGACTAGCCGGAAGCGCGCCGCCTCGGTCTTCAGCCAGCGCATGTCCATGATGCGGCCGACATTGCCGTCGGTCACCTCGTAGAGCGTGCGCCCGCCGGCCTTCATCTCGGCCCGCAATGCCGCGACGTCGCTTGCAATCGTTTCGACGATCGCGTGATAGGCCGGCGCCTTGTCGTAAAGCGTCTTCAAATCGCCCTTGCCATCGACGCCGAAAATGCCGGCGAGGCCAAAGCCCTTGGCGTCAAGCTGGGCGAGAACGGCCGGGTCGTCGACGATGGTCAGCGGAGTTCCGGCGTTCGCGGCCTGCGCCATGGATATGGCACTAATGATCGCAACGAGCAGCGCAATCAGGCGGTTCATTCGGCAGCCTTCCCGCGGCTTTCAACGAGCTCGCGCAGGACCGGCACCAGCGCCAGCGGCAGGTCCTCGGCGATCAGCCCCGGTCCGAAACGGCTGCCGGCCTCGGCATGGATCCAGACTGCCGCACAGGCCGCTTCAAAGGCCGGCATGCCCTGCGCCAGCAGCGCGGCGATGATACCCGACAGCACGTCGCCCGAACCGGCGGTGGCCAGCCAAGGCGCGCCATTGTCGTTGATCGCTGCCCGGCCATCGGGGGCCGCAATCACAGTGTCGGCACCCTTGTAGACGAGAGTGGCGTTGGCCCGTTCGGCTGCGGCGCGTGCCTTGGCCAGTTTGGACAGGTCCTTGTCCTCGGCGATATCTGAAAAAAGCCTGACGAATTCGCCGTCATGCGGCGTCATCACCAGAGCCGGCGCGCTCGGCCGGCTGGCGGCTTCGAACAGGGCATCCGTCGCGTCGCGAAACGAGGTGACGCCGTCGGCGTCGAGCACCAGTCCGTCGATCCCACCGTCTTGCCCACGAGCGCCATTCAGCACGGCCAGGGCGAATTCGCGCGTCTTCTCACCAATGCCAAATCCTGGGCCGAGCACGAAGGCCGATGGCCGGCGGCTGCCGACGAATTCGTCCACATCCGCGACAGTGTCTAGCTTGCGCAGCATGATCGAGGTCAGATGCGCCGCGTTCACATGGATGGCGTTCGCCGGCGACAGCAAGGTGACGGCCCCTGCCCCGCTCCTGGCCGCGGCAAGCGCCGACAGCCGCGCAGCACCCGTCGCCGACGGCCCGCCGGAAAAGACGCCGACATGGCCGCGTTTATACTTATGGGCGTCGACGGCCGGAACCGGAAAGCGGCCAAGCCAGAGCGCCGGAATGTTCTCGAATGTTCGTGGTTCAAGCTGCGCAACAACACTGTCGCTTATGCCGATATCAGCGAGCACGATTTCGCCGCACAGCTCGCGCCCCGGTAACAAAAGATGGCCTGGCTTTTTTCGCGCAAAGGTCACGGTGATTCGGGCGTGGAAAGCCTGACCGAGGACATTGCCGCTCTCACCGGAGACGCCCGACGGCAGGTCGACCGCGACGACCGGCGAATTCAACTCCGCCACATTATCGATCGCCTTGGCGGGGTCGCCGGATAGCGGCTTGGACAGCCCCGCCCCGTAAAGCGCATCGACCACGATCGAGCCCGTCTCGGCAACGAAATCCGACAGCGGCCGAGCTTCAACCGGGCACTCCGAGGCAGCGACTGCCGCATCGCTGCCGCCTTTAGGCGATCCGGACGCCCATACCGAGACATCGACGGCGCTCTCCCGAAGGATGCGCGCCACGACATAGCCGTCGCCGCCATTGTTGCCGGGGCCGCAAAGCACATGGACGCGCGTTGCGTTCGGGTAGCGCTTGAGTACTACGGCAGCAACCGCAGCACCGGCATTGCGCATCAGGCCGATGCCGTCGAATGGACCAGCGGCAATCGCCAGCCGGTCGGCCTCAGCCATTTCGGACGGAGACAGAAGTTCATTGCTCATGCGGGCGACATGCACATCATTTCCCCAAGCATTGTCCAGTTTTTGATCCGACGCAAACCACGAAGGTCCCCAAGCAATTTGGCGGCGTACATCGTTCGGGACGACGGCGCGCAGCTGCCCATGAAATACCCGATCTGCCCAATTTTTGTGCGGACGGCAGGACCGGCGGCGTGTAGGCTCGCGGCATTCATGGCGCATCCAACGCTGCGAATGACGCGAATGTACATTCCCGCGTGGCATGGTATCCAAATCATGTGAGGCCGTTCGGCGCCCCATCAATTGGCACAGTTCGTGCTTGATTGAGGCGCAAGCGGGGCTCACAACCCGTCTTTTTTGGCAGTGGAGGCCACTTTTTACATGAAAAAGATCGAAGCGATCATCAAGCCGTTCAAGCTAGACGAAGTGAAGGAAGCGCTTCAGGAGGCCGGCCTGCAAGGTATCACCGTTACCGAGGCCAAAGGGTTTGGCCGCCAGAAGGGCCATACCGAGCTTTATCGCGGCGCCGAATATGTCGTCGACTTCCTGCCGAAGGTGAAAATCGAAGTCGTGCTCGGCGACGATGCGGTCGAAGCAGCGATCGAAGCCATCCGCAAGGCGGCCCAGACTGGCCGTATCGGCGACGGCAAGATCTTCGTCTCCAACATCGAGGAAGTGGTGCGCATCCGCACCGGCGAAACCGGCATGGACGCCGTCTGAATTTTCCCGTTAAAAGGCCGTGTTCAAAACGTCATCACATAGGGAAGCAGGGACATGACGACAGCCAAAGACATCATGAAGCAGATCAAGGACAACGACGTGAAGTTCGTTGATCTGCGCTTCACCGATCCGAAGGGCAAACTGCAGCACGTTACGATGGATGTCGTCGAGGTCGAGGAAGACATGTTTGCCGATGGCGTCATGTTCGACGGTTCCTCGATCGCCGGCTGGAAGGCGATCAACGAGTCCGACATGGTGCTGATGCCGGATTCCGATACGGTGCATATGGACCCGTTCTTCGCGCAGTCGACCATGGTCATCCTGTGCGACATCCTCGATCCGATCTCGGGCGAATCCTACAACCGCGACCCGCGCGGCACCGCTAAAAAAGCCGAGGCCTACATGAAGGCCGAAGGCATCGGCGACCAGATCTTCGTCGGTCCTGAAGCCGAGTTCTTCGTGTTCGACGACGTCAAGTACAAGGCCGATCCCTACAACACCGGCTTCAGGCTGGATTCGACCGAACTGCCGTCCAATGACGACACCGACTACGAGACCGGCAACCTCGGTCATCGGCCGCGCATCAAGGGCGGCTATTTCCCGGTGCCGCCGGTCGATTCAGCGCAGGACATGCGCTCGGAAATGCTCACCGTGCTCGCCGAGATGGGCGTGCGCGTCGAAAAGCACCACCACGAAGTGGCCGCCGCACAGCACGAGCTCGGCATCAAGTTCGACACGCTGGTCCGCAACGCCGACAAGATGCTGATCTACAAATATGTCGTGCACCAGGTTGCCAACGCCTATGGCAAGACGGCCACCTTCATGCCGAAGCCGGTGTTCGGCGACAATGGCTCGGGCATGCATGTCCACCAGTCGATCTGGAAGGAAGGCAAGCCGACCTTCGCCGGCAACGAATATGCCGGCCTGTCCGAGAGCTGCCTGTTCTACATCGGTGGTATCATCAAGCATGCCAAGGCGATCAACGCCTTTACCAACCCGCTGACCAACTCCTACAAGCGCCTGGTGCCGGGTTATGAAGCGCCGGTGCTGCTCGCCTATTCGGCACGCAACCGCTCGGCCTCGTGCCGCATTCCGTTCGGCTCGTCGCCGAAGGCCAAGCGCGTCGAGGTCCGCTTCCCCGATCCGGGCGCGAACCCCTATCTTGCCTTCGCCGCCATGCTGATGGCCGGCCTTGACGGCATCAAGAACAAGATCCACCCGGGACAGCCGATGGACAAGGATCTCTACGACCTGCCGCCGAAGGAATTGAAGAAAATCCCGACCGTCTGCGGCTCGCTGCGCGAGGCTTTGCAGAGCCTCGACAAGGACCGCGGCTTCCTGAAGGCCGGCGGCGTATTCGATGACGACCAGATCGACAGCTATATCGAGCTCAAGATGGCCGAGGTAATGCGCTTCGAAATGACCCCGCATCCGGTCGAATACGATATGTATTATTCGGTGTGATCCGGATCGTTGCAGCCAATAGAAAAAACCCCGGCAGAGACGCCGGGGTTTTTTATTGTGATGCGATTGGAGAGAAAGTCACAGCGCAGACCTGAGGTCCACGCCATGACGAATGCTCAAGCCGCTGCCGAAACCTCGGCGCTGGTCGGGACGGAGGCGATCGTCTTCAATATCTGCGAGGCGATCTGGTAGGGGTCGCCCTGCGAGTTCGGCCGGCGATCTTCGAGATAGCCCTTGTAGCCGTTGTTGATGAAGGAGTGCGGCACGCGGATCGAGGCGCCGCGGTCGGCGATGCCGTAGCTGAACCTGTTCCACGGCGCGGTCTCGTGCTTGCCGGTCAAACGCTTGTCGTTGTCCGGCCCGTAGACGGCGATGTGATCCATCAGGTTCTTGTCGAAAGCCGCCATCAGCGCTTCGAAATACGCCTTGCCGCCGACTTCGCGCATATAGGCTGTCGAGAAGTTGGCATGCATGCCCGAGCCGTTCCAGTCGGTGTCGCCGAGGGGCTTGCAGTGATATTCGATGTCGATGCCGTATTTCTCGGTCAGGCGCTGCATCAAATAGCGTGCCATCCACATCTGGTCGGCGGCCTTCTTGGAGCCCTTGCCGAAGATCTGGAATTCCCACTGGCCTTTGGCCACTTCGGCGTTGATGCCTTCATGGTTGATGCCGGCGGCAAGGCAAAGGTCGAGATGCTCCTCGACGATCTGCCTGGCGACGGAGCCGACATTGCTGTAGCCGACGCCGGTGTAGTACGGGCCTTGCGGCGCCGGATAGCCACTCTCGGGGAAGCCGAGCGGACGGCCGTCCTTGTAGAAGAAATATTCCTGCTCGAAGCCGAACCAGGCGCCCTCGTCGTCGAGAATGGTGGCGCGCTTGTTGGACGCATGCGGCGTCACGCCGTCCGGCATCATGACCTCGCACATGACGAGAGCACCATTGGTGCGGGCGGGATCGGGATACACGGCGACCGGCTTCAAAACGCAGTCGGAGCTGTGGCCCTCGGCCTGCATGGTCGAAGAACCGTCGAAGCCCCACAGCGGAAGCTGGTCGAGCGTCGGAAACTCGGCATAGTCCTTGACCTGCGTCTTTCCGCGAAGATTGGGAACCGGGGTGTATCCATCGAGCCAAATGTACTCGAGCTTGTATTTCGTCATTCTAGCCTCTCGTTGCTTGATCACCGAACCCTGGATGGCGCCGGGGCGAGCCGGCCTATCCAGCAGCCGACCTGCCGGATTACTAAAATGCAATTCGTGTGCCATTCTCGCCGGCGATGGATGCGGCAAAAGTGAGGTTGTATCCGCCCAAAAACGCTGGTCCGCGGTCATGCTGCGTTCGGATCATCCACAAGCACATTTTGCACAAATAATATGCAAGTACTGATCTTTTCGTAATCATATTGCCTATTTCGATTGCTGAACCTATGTTGGGGAAAGGTTGAATCGGCAAGGTTCTGTCGAAGAAAGGAAACCGACAATGGAAATCACTTCCACTCGTCAGTCGGCCAAAATCCTGATGTTCCCGGTGGCAGCGCGCGCTTCTGCCTCAAATTTAAGCGGAAAGGCTAAGTTCGCGGCAGAACTTGCTTCGTTGCGCAACCGCACGGATTTCGGAAGTGCCTGGTATCATGAGGCAGCGATCGAGGAAGCGTACCAGGATCGGAAGAGCTAAGCCCTGCGCTCGATAAATTGAAAAAGCCCGGCGCGATCGCTCGCGCCGGGCTTTGCTTTGAACCGGACAGGCCGGCTACTGTTTGGTGTGCAGGTCCGTTCCGAGCGTATCCCTGACAAAGATCATGCCGATGATCAGCGACATCGCCGCGATCACCACCGGGTACCAGAGTCCGTAGTAGATATCGCCCTTGTAGGCGCTGAGCGCGAACACCGTCGCCGGCAGCAGCCCGCCGAACCAGCCATTGCCGATATGGTAGGGCAGCGACATGCCGGTGTAGCGGATGCGGGTCGGGAACATCTCGACCAGGATCGCGGCGATCGGCCCGTAGACCATCGTGACGAAGATCACGAGGATGAGCAGGATACCGATCGTCATCGGCCAGTTGACCGCCGCCGGGTCGGCGAACATGGCGAAGGGACCGCCGCCCGGTACGGTGTAGACGGTGACCTCGGGAGCTCCCGCAGCCTCATCGGCAGTCAGCAGCTTGTCCTTGACCGCCTGGTCGGTCGGAACCATCGCCTTCTCGCCGGCGCGGATCGCGGCCGCATCGAGCTTCAGTTCGGGATTGGCCGCGATGAAGGCTTCGAGCTTCTGATCCGGCACCTTCGCCGCTGCCCGTTTCAGCGGATAGCCGCCGTCCTGAAGCGCCGTGTTTACCGCCTTGGCGAAAACAGCGTCCTTGGCCTTGGCTTGATCGCCGGCTGCGGTGGCGTCATACGACTCAACCGTCTCGTTGCCGATTTTGACCGACGCAGCAGTGCCGGGCGCTGCCGTGGCCACTACGTCATAAGGCACCGAGTTCTTGGTCAGAAACGAGGTGGCGATATCGCAGGACGTGGTGAACTTCGCCGTGCCCACCGGGTTGAACTGGAACTTGCAGTCTCCCGGTGCCGCGGTCACCGTCGCACGGGTGTTCTGCTGCGCTGTGGCGAGCGCCGGGTTGGCTGCCCAGGTCAGCGCCTTGAACAACGGGAAGGTGCAGACGATCGCCAGTGCAAGGCCGGCCATGATAATCGGCTTGCGGCCGATCTTGTCGGAGAGCCAGCCGAACACGACGAAGAAGATCGAGCCAACAGCCAGAGCAATCGCGATCATGATGTTGACCGATTGCGGATCGACCTTGAGCACGTTCTGCAAGAAGAACAGCGCGTAGAACTGGCCATTGTACCAAACTACGGCCTGACCGGCCGTGAGGCCGAGCAGCGCCAGCAGCGCGATCTTGGCGTTCTTCCACTGACCGAAGGCTTCTGACAGCGGCGCCTTGGAGCCTTTGCCTTCGTCCTTCATGCGCTGGAAGGTCGGCGATTCAGAAAGCGACAGCCGGATCCAGATCGAAATGCCGAGGAGGAGGAAGGAAACGATGAACGGAATGCGCCAGCCCCAGGCGGCGTAGGTTTCCTTGGTCATCGACCCCTGGACGATCAGGATGACGATCAGCGACAGGAACAGGCCGAGCGTTGCCGTCGTCTGTATCCACGACGTGTAGTAGCCGCGGCGATCGTCGGGTGCATGCTCGGCAACATAGGTGGCGGCACCGCCATACTCGCCACCGAGCGCCAGGCCTTGCAACATGCGCAAGATGATCAGGATCCCGGGAGCGGCGATGCCCAAAGTCGCATAGCCAGGCAGCAAGCCGACCAGGAAGGTCGACAGGCCCATGATCGTCATGGTGACAAGGAAAGTGTATTTACGGCCGACAAGGTCGCCGATGCGGCCGAACAGCAGTGCGCCGAACGGGCGCACGAGGAAGCCAGCGGCAAACGCCAGCAGCGCGAAAATATTGCGCGTCGCTTCCGGAATGGTTGGACTGAAAAAAGTCGAACCAATGAACACTGCCAGCGAGCCGTAGAGATAAAAATCGTACCATTCGAAAACGGTGCCGAGCGAGGAAGCGAAGATGACCTTCTTCTCCTCGCGCGTCATGCCGCGGCTTGTTTTGCCGGCGGTCGATGCCATTGCCATGAGCGTATCCTCCCGTGTGATTCCGTCAGTCCTCGATGCTGCGCGTCATCGTCCGCGTTTCCTCGGAACGCAGACTCAGTGCAGCCACCAGTACAAAAAATGACAGAAAGCGCCGTCCAGAGGCAGACCGTCTTTGGGATTATGACTTTGGTCTAATGTGCAGTGCGAAATAGAAACGACGGTGCGGTCAGCCTTTGAGAGCTTCGAGCAGCGTGACTGCCGCCATCATGTCGCGCTTGCGGGCCGCGCGGTGCGCGACGGCCTCGGCATCATGGCCCCATTGCTCGGCCTGCCAGTCCTCGTCGACATGACCGGCAGCCCAGGCCGCCTCGCCGTCGAGCTCGCCGAAGTCGACGGCCAGCGCCAGCAGCGCCGATCCGGTCAGCGACGTCATGACGTGGATGGCGGCAAGGCGCAGCGGATCGGCACGTTGGGCAAGATGCTGGCCAAGCAGCGCGATACTCTCGCGCGGCTGTTCGACATGGATCACGCCTTCGGCAAGATGGAACCGGGCGCCGAGCGCGCTGCGCACCCAGTCGATGACCGGATCCCAATGCTCGTTCTGCCGGTCGACGAGTCCTTTGGGCGCATCGGCGCGGTAGCAGAGCAGATCGGACGAGGCAAAGCGCAGGATGTCCTCCAGCACGGCCTGGGGATCACTGGCGACGCCATCGATTGCCGTATTGACCAGACGCATCACCGGCATCGTCACCGGGTTGATGGTCTCCTCCTGTGCGGCGAATTCCTCGGCGACGAGAGCAGCCGCCTTTTCGGTCGGCAGCTCCAGCAGCGCCTTGGCCGGCGTGCGGACGGGCTTGCCATCGAGATGGACGGCAAAACCGTCTTCGACCGGTGCTACCGCGACGGTCTTGTAGAAGCGCTTCGGCAGCGGCGTCTTCATCTGGATCTGGGCGCGACGCACCGGGTCCGGATCAGAGAGCAGCTTTCCAGCTTCGAGATCGTTCAATATATCGCGCATGCTCATCCGGGACTTTGTTTTCGGGCCGGCCGGTTGACGATGATGAGTCCGGCGGCGATCAGGGCGAGTGCCAGGAAGATACGAACGGTCAGCGGCTCGTTCAAGAACACGGCGCCGCACAGCACACCAAATACCGGCGACAGGAAAGTGAAGCTCGACAGTCCAGATGCAGGGTAGCGCCGCAGCAGCCAGAACCACAGCACATAGGTGAAGGCGACGACATAGACGGCCTGGAACAGCAGAGCCAAGGTCGGCAGAAGAGTAAAGTTGCGGACGGGCGGCCCGGCAAAGGGCATCACCAAAATGCCGACGACAGCGGCTCCGGCCAGCTGATAGAGCAGCAGCTTTTCGGCGCTGGCCGTCACCAGCTTCGACCGCTTGATGACGATATTGGTCACGGCCCACAGAATGCCGGCACCGAGACTGAGCAAATCGCCACCCAATGTTGCGCCGCCATTGGCGCTCAGTTTATCCGAAAACACCGCGATCAATCCAGCGAAAGCGAGCAGAAGACCAACGAGCTTGCGTGCCGTGATGCTTTCGCCCAGCAGGAAATGACCGCCGACCAACATCCAGAACGGCATGGTGTTGACCAGCAAAGTGTTGCGCACGACAGTGGTATGCTCGAGCCCGACATAGAGAAACAGGAACTCGAGACCGAAAAGCGCGCCTGCCAGAATGCCGGCGACGAGGGTCTTGTCGGGCGTGAACAGCGCAATGCCGCGCCAGCGGCACCAGCCGAAAACACACAAGCCGCCGATCACCGAGCGGGCGATCGACAGGAAAACGGGATCGTAGCCGGCATAGGAGATCTTGGCGGCGACGTAGTTCAGCCCCCAGGAAAAAGTCAGCCCAAACATGATGGCGGCTGCCGCCAGATCGACCGCGTCACGGCGGTCGAGGGTTTCTGTGGCGACGCCCACCAGCGCTAGTCCTCGGCACTCTGCTCGTCGAAACCGAGCAGGTTCCAGCTCTGGCGCATATGCGGCGGCATCGGTGCGGTGACGTCGACAAAGCCCTTGTCGGGATGCGGGATAACGATGCGGCGCGCGTGCAGATGCAGCCGGTTCTGCATGCCGCCTGGAAAATCCCAATTGGTGTCGGCCTCGAAATATTTGGGGTCGCCGATGATCGGGCAACCGATATGGGCGGCATGGACGCGAAGCTGGTGGGTGCGCCCGGTATAGGGTTCCATTTCCAGCCAGGACAGCGTCTGCGCCGCCTGCTCGACTATGCGGTAATAGGAGACGGCGTGATCGGCGCCCTTTTCGCCATGCTTGGCGATACGCACACGATCGCCGTCGGGCGTCGGTTCTTTGATCAGCCAGGTCGAGATCTTGTCCTCGCGCTTCGGCGGCACGCCCTTGACCAGTGCCCAGTAGGTTTTCTTCGTCTCACGCGCCCGGAACGCTTCGGCGAGCTTCATGGCGGCGAGCCTTGTACGGGCGACAACCAGCACACCCGACGTATCGCGGTCGAGCCGGTGCACCAGGCGCGGCTTCTCGCCCTTCTGGTTGCGCCAGGCTTCCAGCATGTCGTCGACATTGCGGGTGACGCCCGAGCCGCCCTGCACTGCCAGGCCGGCCGGCTTGTTGAAGACGAAGACCTTCGGGTCCTCATGGATCAGCATCTTTGCCAAAACGTCGGCGTCGCCCTGGTTGCGGATCGAATGACCGGTGAGCGGGCTTTCACCTTTCTTGTCGACTTCGAGCGGCGGCACACGCACCGTCTGGCCGGCTTCGACGCGGGTATCGGCCTTCACCCTGCCGCCGTCGACGCGGATCTGGCCGGAACGCAGCAGCTTCTGCAGATGACCGAAACCGAGACCGGGGAAATGGCTCTTGAACCAGCGGTCGAGCCGCATGCCCGCCTCGCCGGCGTCCACTGTGATCTGTTCAACGCCTGCCATGATTCCAATCGCCGTTTTGCAGGCATGCAACGGCATTCGCCGGTACCCGCAATCTCACTCGCTTATTCGTTGTCGGTTCCATATTGCAGAACCTGAACTTTCTCCAGCGTAATCAAACCACTTGTCATGATTGTTTCAAGCACGGGCAGGAAAGCGGCCAATTTTTCCTCGTCATCGACGATCTCGATGACGAGTGGCAGATCCTCCGATAGGCGGAGGATCTTCGTGGTGTGAAGCCGGCTGGAATGGCCGAACCCCATCGCGCCGCGCAGGACGGTCGCGCCGGCTATCTGCATTTCGCGGGCCCTCAGCACAATAACCTCATACAGCGGACGGCCATCTGCCCTGTCGTTTTCGCCGATAAAGATGCGCAGCAATTGTGCCTGTGTTGGTATCTTCATTGCCTGGACCCTCTCAGCCGGTTGAGCCGAACTGCAAAGATGTGGCCAAGCCAGACGGCGGCAAGCCAGGCCACCACGGAGATCGCGATATTGAGTCCCGCGGCCACAAACCTCCCGCCTTGCGCGAGGATGAGTGTTTCAAGGCTGAAAGCGGAGAAGGTCGTCAGGCCGCCGCAGAAGCCGGCCATGAAGAATTGACGTTGCAGCGGACCGGCGAAGACGCGACCATCCGGTCCCGTCAATGTCGCGTAGAAGCCGATGAGGAACGAGCCAACAATATTGACGAGGAGCGTGCCGAAGGGAAATCCAGCGCCCCACAGGGCAGTGCTCGTCGATGAGGCAAGCGCCCGCAACACACCGCCGATCATGCTGCCTGCGGCCACGGTCGCATAGAGCCGAACCGTTTCGTTGGTTCTGCGACGGCCAATGAGGCGCGCCGCATGCCCTGCCGCGGCAGTGTCCGTCCCGTCGTGGCGGAGCTTCCGCGGGCCGCTCACCGCGCCCCGCCGCCAATCAGAAGACTTCCGGCGGCAAAGCCCAGCGTCACGCCGCCGAGGCTCAGAAAAACCGAAAGCAGCACATTTCCGCCGGCGCGCCGCCATTCGCCCTCGCGCGCCAGCGCCAGCGTCTGCACGCTGAAGGAAGAAACCGTGGTATAGCAGCCGAGGCCGCCGGTAACGGTAAAGGCCCAGATGGCGGGCATGCCGTCGCGCGCCACCGCATGCGCAACGACGCCGATTGCAAACGCTCCCGAGACATTGACGGCCATAGTGCCCCAGGGAAAGGTCTCGCCGACCCGGCGGGCGACGAAGCCGGACAGGAAGAAGCGGCCCATTGCACCGATCGCGCCACCAAGGCAGACAAGCAACAGATGATACATCGTGCTCCCTCGCGCCGGTCACACCATGGTGTCAGGCGGCTCCGGCCTTCTTCGGCTTGCTGGAACCGATCATCTTCCAGTTCTTGTAGAACATGGCATTGATGCGCTCGACGTTGACCGAAACGATGGCGAGAAGAGCGGCAATCAGGCCGGGAAATGGCGATGGCCGGATGATGTCCATGAACACGCAGTAGCGGCGCCCATCATATTCGTTGACCGATCGGTGCAGCAGCGTGTCGTCGAAAATATAGAGCGGATTGTCGTGCCAGTAGTTCCTGGCGTTGTTGCACTCGACGAAAACCTCGGCCTTCACCGGGAGAAGATTGTAGAGAATGCGCAGGCTGAGCCGCAGCGGTCCGAAATGCCAGGAGGTCGATTCCCTGCCCCTGAACACCGACACGGCGATGGTCTTGATGTATTTGAAATCCTTGTTGAATTCGGCAACGTTGTCGATTTTGTGCTTGCCATACCACTGGTAGACATACATGCCGCGCCGGCCGCTGCCGAAATTGGCGTCGATATCGGCGATGATCTCGTCCTTGCGCGCTTTGAAGACGTCCAGAACCTCGTTGACCTCACGCTGATAGTCCGGAGGAAACTGGTCCAGTTTCCAGACACCGCGGTTTCTGTAGCACAGCAGATCGACCAGCAGATTGAAGGGCGAAAGCAGCCAGGTGAAGATGCCGTTGCCGAGGAAATAACCACTGAACAGGGCCCAGCTCTTGTTGTCGTTGCGCAACACGTCGATCAGGCCGAGGACAATGAAAATTGTCGTCAGGATGGGAATGAAATAGAAGCCGAGCGCCAGCAGCGGGATCGCTATGGCGAATTTCCGGAGGGTCTTACGAGTTCTTTTTGTCATTTTTCCACGCGCCAGGCGCGATTCCGTTCTGAATATCGTTGGTACGTTTCTGGCCTGTCCGCCGGCCGAAGGCGCACCTTGATAGGGTTTTTTATCCCGCCAGACAACGGCGATCACACCAGTGTGCGACTGGCAGCTACTTTTCCCGCTCGCTGCGCAGCTTCGCCCAATAATCCAGCCGCTTCCTGATATCGCGCTCGAAGCCGCGCTCGGGCGGGTCGTAGAATGTCTGCCTTCCCATCTTCTCCGGAAAATAGTCCTGGCCGGAAAAAGCGTCCGGCTCGTCGTGGTCGTAGCGATAGCCGGCGCCGTAATCTTCCTGTTTCATCAGCTTGGTCGGAGCATTGAGAATGTGCTTGGGCGGCAGCAGCGAACCGAATTCCTTCGCCGCCTGTGTGGCGGCCTTGAACGCGGTATAAACTGCATTGGATTTCGGCGCGGTGGCGAGATAGACGGTCGCCTCAGCGAAGGCCAGTTCGCCCTCGGGCGAGCCCAGATAGTCATAGGCGTCCTTGGCGGCGTTAGCGACGACGAGCGCCTGCGGGTCGGCCAGCCCGATATCCTCCATCGCCATGCGCACCAACCGGCGCCCGAGATAAAGCGGATCTTCGCCGGCGTCGAACATGCGGGCGAGATAGTAGAGTGCCGCGTCGGGGTCGGAGCCGCGCACCGATTTGTGCAAGGCGGAGATCAAATTGTAGTGGCCGTCCTGTCCCTTGTCGTAGATCGGCGCGCGGCGCTGGACGATGCGCTGCAGAGCTTCGGCGCCGAACACCTCCTTTGATTTCGCTGCGCGCCAGACCTCTTCGGCGAGCGTCAATGCCGCGCGGCCGTCGCCGTCGCTCATGCGAATGAGCATCGCCCGCGCGTCTTCATCGAGCGGCAGCGCCCTGCCCTCTGCCTCCTCGGCCCGCGCCAGCAGCTTGGCGATACTGTCCTCGCCGAGTGAGTGAAAGACCAGCACACGCGCGCGCGACAAAAGCGCGGCGTTTAGCTCGAAGGATGGATTCTCCGTGGTGGCGCCGACCAGCACGACGGTGCCGTCTTCCATCACGGGCAGAAAACTGTCCTGCTGGGCGCGGTTGAAGCGATGGATCTCGTCGACGAACAGCAGTGTCTGGCGGCCGTTCGAGCGGCGCAGCTTCGCTGCCTCGAACACTTTCTTCAGGTCGGCAACGCCGGAAAACACCGCCGAGATCTGTTCGAAGGCGAGGCTTGTCTCGCCGGCAAGCAGCCGTGCGACCGTGGTCTTGCCAGTGCCGGGCGGGCCCCAGAAGATCATCGAGCCCAGCGAGCCGGAACCGATCAGCCGCGTCAGCGCGCCGTCGGGTCCGGTCAGATGCTCCTGGCCGACGACCTCGCCGAGGTTCTTCGGGCGCAGACGATCCGCCAGCGGCCTGCCGGGCGGCGTCTTTTCCGGGTCATCGACACTGAACAGATCGGCCATGCAACTTCTTCTGCCTGGAGCCCGATCATGCTGACGGTCGGGCTCAGTAACGCAACACCTGGCGCAGTATCTGCCCGCCCCGCTCGACGGTAAAGCGCCACCAGCGCGTATCCTGCTGGGCTACCTGCTCCAAGGTCGCCGCCTTGTCGATCGTCAGGCCATTGACCTCACGCACGATGTCCCCTGGCTGGAAGCCAAAATCGGCAGCGGGCGAATCGCGGTTGATGTCGACCACGGTGACGCCTTTGACATCGGTGCGCAGACCGAGCCGTTGGGCAAGCCGTGGCGACAGTTCAGCGACTTTGGCACCCGAAAACGGGCTACGCCCGCGCAATGTGAGCTCCGCAGCCTTGGCGCCTTCGGGCGGTCGTTCCAGGGCGATGTCCATCGTCGCCTGCTGACCCTTGCTCAGGACGCCGAAGCTGGCATTCGTACCAATCGACAGCGTCGCCATGCGGTAGTCCAGCGCCCCGACGCTCTCGACCGGCTTGCCGTTGAGCGACAGCACCACGTCGCCAGGCTTGAGCCCTGCCTTGGCGGCGGGTCCCGCCTCTTCGACCGAAGAAACCAGCGCACCGGTCGGTTTGTCAATGCCGAGCGATTCGGCAATCTGCGGCGTCACCGCCTCGAACTCGGCACCGGCATACGGCCGCTCGAAGAAGTCGAGCCCGGCCTTGGCCGCGTCGGCGAAGGCGCGAACCATGTTCGAAGGGATGGCAAAGCCGATGCCGATCGAGCCGCCGCTACGGCTATAGATCGCCGTGTTGATGCCGATCAGCTGCCCTCCCATGTTGACCAGCGCGCCACCGGAATTGCCGGGGTTGATGGCGGCGTCGGTCTGGATGAAGAAGCTGGAATCGGAGACGCCGATATGGCTGCGCGCCACCGCCGAAATGATGCCGCTGGTGGTGGTCTGGCCGACACCGAACGGATTGCCGATCGCCAGCACCAGATCGCCGACCTCGAGCGCGTCGGAATCGCCGATAGCGATCACCGGGAACGGCTTGTCAGAAGAAATCTTGAGCACGGCGAGGTCGAGCGTCTCATCCTTGAGCAGCACCTTGCTGTCGAATTCGCGCCCGTCGGCGGTCGCTACCTTGACCTGGTCAGCGTTCTTGACGACGTGGAAATTGGTGACCACGACGCCGGTGGGATCGACCAGCACCCCCGAACCGAGCGAAGACTGCGCGCGCGGCTGCGAGCGGCCGAAGAACTCCTCGAAGAACGGATCGCCGTCGAAGGGCGACGTCACCTTGGCGGTTTGCGAGGCGTAGACATTGACCACGGCCGGCGCTGTCTGCTTGACCAGCGGCGCGAAGGACAGTTGCACCTCCTCGCGGCCGAACGGCACGCGCTTGTCGGGGCCGGAAGTGGCGTTTTCGCCTTCGACGCCATGCAATAGATCCGTCAGCACGTCGGACAAACCGGGGTCTGGCTTGTTCTCCTCCGCCAGCGCGTGCCTGGCCGCCGGCACGATGGCCAGCGCCATCAAGGCGCAGATCAGAACAAGGGACAGCCGTTTAACGCGCATTCCGAATCCTCCAAGTCGGGCGCCATTGTCCTGACGATTGTGCAAAATGAAAGGCTAAGCCGCTGAAATCCGATTATTTTGGGTAGTCGTCGCAAAAACCGGTGACAAAACCCCTACCAGCCCTGCCCGGTACCTTCGGAAACAGAAAAAGGGGCCCGGAGGCCCCTTTTGAACTTCTCAGAAAAACCGAGCCTTATGCGGCTGCGGCTTCCTCTTCGGTGCCTTCGGCCTCGATGCGGGCACGGTCGCCGGCGCCCTTGGCCGAGGTGTCGCGGTCGACGAATTCGATGACGGCCATTGCGGCATTGTCACCGTGGCGGAAGCCCGCCTTCATGATGCGCAGATAGCCGCCATTGCGGGTGGCGTAGCGCGGCGCGATGGTATCGAACAGGCGCTTGACGACGCCTTCATTGCCGATCTGGGCAATCACCTGGCGGCGAGCGTGCAGGTCGCCGCGCTTGCCGAGCGTCACCAGCTTCTCGACGATCGGACGCAAATCCTTCGCCTTCGGCAGCGTGGTGAGAATCTGCTCGTGCTCGATAAGCGACACGGCAAGGTTGGCAAACATCGACTTGCGATGGCTTATGCTGCGGGCGAACCGGCGGCCTTTAAATCCGTGGCGCATGGCTCTTCTCCTTCATTGCGGGTTCAAGAGGCTCTCTCAAGCCTCAATATTGATCTTCGTAACGCTTGGCGAGGTCTTCGATGTTTTCCGGCGGCCAGTCCGGCACTTCCATGCCGAGATGAAGGCCCATCGCCGCCAGGACTTCCTTGATCTCGTTCAGCGATTTGCGGCCGAAGTTCGGGGTGCGCAGCATCTCGGCTTCGGTCTTCTGGATCAGATCGCCGATATAGACGATGTTATCGTTCTTCAGGCAGTTGGCCGAACGCACCGAAAGCTCGAGTTCGTCGACCTTCTTGAGCAGCGCCGGGTTGAAGGCAAGCTCGGTAACCTGTTCGGCAGCGACTTCCTTCTGCGGCTCGTCGAAATTGACGAACAGGCCGAGCTGGTCCTGCAGGATGCGAGCGGCGAAGGCCACCGCGTCCTCGCCCGAAATCGAACCGTCGGTCTCGATGGTCATGGTCAGCTTGTCATAGTCGAGAACCTGGCCCTCGCGGGTGTTCTCGACCTTGTACGAGACCTTCTTGACCGGCGAATACAGGCTGTCGACGGGGATCAGCCCGATCGGCGCGTCCTCGGCGCGGTTACGGTCGGCCGGCACATAGCCCTTGCCGGTATCGACGGTGAATTCCATGCGGATTTCAGCGCCTTCGTCCAACGTGCAGATGACGTGGTCGGGATTGAGGATCTCGACGTCGCCGACCGTCTGGATGTCGCCGGCGAGAACCGCGCCCGGTCCCTGCTTGCGGACGACCATGCGCTTGGGGCCGTCGCCTTCCATGCGGATGGCGATTTCCTTGATGTTCAAAACGATGTCGGTCACGTCCTCGCGGACGCCGGCGATGGACGAGAATTCATGCAGAACGCCGTCGATCTGCACGGCGGTTACAGCCGCGCCACGCAGCGAAGACAGAAGCACGCGGCGCAGCGCGTTGCCTAGGGTGAGGCCGAAGCCGCGCTCGAGCGGCTCGGCGACCAGCGTGGTCAGCGTCTTCTTCTTCGACGAGAACTCGATCTTGTTCGGCTTGATCAGTTCTTGCCAATTTTTCTGGATCATAGTGCTTTCCTTCCGTTGTCCCGCCACCATCCAATCGTGGCGGGCGACCTGGAATGCCGTGGAGGAGCGCCCTTGAGGCGCTCGCGCGGCGTTCGGTAAATTCTTTAGACGCGGCGCTTCTTGCGCGGGCGGCAGCCATTGTGCGGGATCGGCGTCACATCACGAATCGAGGTGATGGTGAAGCCGGCAGCCTGCAGCGCGCGCAGCGCCGATTCACGACCGGAGCCGGGTCCACAGACCTCGACCTCGAGCATGCGCATGCCGTGTTCCTGGGCCTTCTTGGCAACATCTTCTGCGGCCATCTGGGCAGCGAACGGGGTCGACTTGCGCGATCCCTTGAAGCCCTGGGCTCCGGCCGACGACCAGGCAATCGAGTTACCCTGCGCGTCGGTGATGGTGATCATCGTGTTGTTGAAGGTCGAATTGACGTGGGCAACGCCCGACGAGATGTTCTTGCGTTCGCGACGGCGAACACGAGCGGCTTCCTTGGCCATGATGGTCCTTTCAGTTGATCTCTACACCGCCGTAATGCCAGCGGCTCCACCAGGGAGAAGGCAGTAGGGGAATATGGCAGTAGGGCAGTATGTCTGCCGTCCCTATTGCCTTACTGCCCTACTCCCTTACTGCCCTAAATTACTTCTTCTTTCCGGCAATCGACTTGGCCGGGCCCTTGCGGGTGCGCGCATTGGTATGCGTGCGCTGACCACGAACCGGCAGCGAGCGGCGGTGACGCAGGCCGCGGTAGCAGCCGAGGTCCATGAGCCGCTTGATGTTCATCGACACTTCGCGGCGCAGGTCGCCCTCGACCTGGTAGTCGCGGTCGATGGTCTCGCGGATCTGCAGCACTTCCGCGTCGGTCAGTTGGTTGACGCGGCGCTCGGCCGGGATGCCGACCTTGTCGACGATCTCCTGGGCGAACTTCTTGCCAATGCCGTGAATGTATTGAAGCGCAATGACAACGCGCTTGTTGGTCGGAATGTTGACGCCGGCTATACGAGCCATGTTCTTCTCTTCTCCATATAGGCCGGGCGAGCCGGCGCTTCAAGTTGCCCCGCGTCCGGTGGAGGCCGGCCCTTGCGGGAGTTTCCAGTTCAAAGCGGCCTGCCTTGCCCTTGCGGACAAGCAAGCCTCATGCCTGATAGGAAGACGGGCCGCCATACCCCAGCGGACCGCTCCAGTCAAGCGCAATCGTTCGATTCTCTAGCCGGCCGCCTGGCCAACCCGCCGGGTCGTCGCCCTGAGCACCGCCTCGATCTGCTGCGTCACCGCATCGATGTCGGCCATGCCATCGACGCCCCTGAGTTTACCCTTGGCGTAGTAGTAGCCGATCAGCGGCGAGGTTTTCTTGTAATATTCCCTCAAGCGTTCTTCGAACACCGCTGGACTGTCGTCTTTGCGCACCGGCAGGCCTGCGGCCTTGGCTTCTTCGGCTCGCTTGACGATTCGGCCAACCAGCGCCTTGTCGTCGACGACAAATTCGATGACCGCGTCTAGCTCCAGTCCGCGATCCGACAGCATTTCCTCAACGGCGTCCGCTTGCACCAGAGTTCGGGGATACCCGTCAAGGATGAAGCCGTTTGCGCAATCAGCTTGATCGATGCGCTCTGCTACGATGGCGTTGACGATAGCGTCTGACACCAGTTCGCCAGCGTCCATCACCGCTTTGGCGCGCTTGCCGACTTCGGTGCCGGCCTGGACAGCAGCACGCAGCATGTCCCCCGTGGAAAGCTGTGGGATGCCGTGTCGTTCTACCAGTCTCAGTGCTTGTGTCCCCTTGCCCGCCCCCGGCGGTCCAAGCAATATCAACCTCATCTGGCCTTTTTCCCCCCGCGCAGCTTCGACTTCTTGATCAGGCCCTCATACTGGTGCGCGATCAGGTGACCCTGAATCTGCGCCACCGTATCGAGCGTTACACTGACCACGATCAGGAGCGAAGTGCCACCAAGGTAGAACGGTACGCCAGTCGCTGAAATCAGGAACTCGGGCAGCAGACACACCAGCACCAGATAGATGGCGCCGACGACGGTGATGCGGGTGAGCACATAGTCAATATAGTCCGCGGTGCGCTCGCCCGGGCGATAGCCCGGGATGAAGCCCGAATGCTTCTTCAATTGGTCGGCGGTGTCCTTCGGGTTGAAGACGATCGCCGTGTAGAAGAAGGCGAAGAACACGATCATCGCCGCGTAGAAGGCCATGTAGAGCGGCTGGCCATGACCGAGCGACGCCAGGATGGTGCTGGCCCAAGCGGGCATGTTCGTCGTCTGCGAGAAACCGGCGACGGTCGCCGGCAGCAGCAATAGCGACGAAGCGAAGATCGGCGGAATGACGCCGGATGTGTTGAGCTTCAGCGGCAGATGCGAGGTATCGCCCTGGAACATGCGATTGCCGACCTGGCGCTTGGGGTACTGAATCAGCAAGCGGCGCTGGGCGCGCTCGAAAAAGACGATCAGGCCGATAACGATAATGGCGAGCACGATGATCGCCAGGATCAGGCCGGTCGACAGCGCTCCGGTGCGGCCTAGCTCCAAGGTACCGGAGATGGCGCGCGGCAGGCCGGCGACAATGCCGGAGAAGATGATCAGCGAAATGCCGTTGCCGATGCCGCGGGCGGTGATCTGCTCGCCGAGCCACATCAGGAACATGGTGCCGCCGACCAGCGTGACGACGGTCGAGATGCGGAAAAAGATGCCGGGATCGTTGACGATGCCGTTTCCGCCCTCGAGCCCGACCGAAATGCCGTAGGCCTGGACCAGCGCCAGAAGCACGGTCCCGTAGCGCGTATACTGGTTGATAATCTTGCGGCCCTGCTCGCCTTCCTTCTTCAGCGCTTCCAGCGACGGAATGACCGAGGTCATCAGCTGCATGATGATGGAGGCGGAGATATAGGGCATGATGCCGAGGGCAAAGATCGCCATGCGCTGCACGGCACCGCCTGCAAACATATTGAACATGCCAAGCACGCCCTTGCTCTGCGACGAGAAGGCGTGGGCAAAGGCGTCCGGATTGATGCCGGGCAGCGGGATATAGGTGCCAAGACGGTAGACGAGCAGCGCGCCGATGGTGAACCAGATGCGCTTCTTCAGATCCTCGGCCTTGGCGAAGGCCGAGAAATTCAGATTCGAGGCTAGTTGTTCAGCAGCCGAAGCCATGCCTGATTCTCCGCTTGGTCACGCTCGATGCCCGCAGCTCAGGCGGCGCGTGTCACCGAAACTCACGAGATAAGCTCCGGACTGCAAACATGCAAGCGGCCGCGTTGATGCGGCCGTCACATCTGTCGGATCAAAGCACAACCGCAGGCAAAACCGAATTCCACCTTTGCCGGCCGTGCTTCAAATTGCCGTTACTCGGCGGCTGCCTTCTCAGGCAGCTTCACCGAGCCGCCGGCCTTTTCGATCTTCTCGATCGCGGCCTTGGAGGCTCCGGCCACGTCGAAGGCAAGCTTGGCCTTGATGTCGCCGTCTGAAAGGATGCGCACGCCGTCCTTGACGCGACGGATGACGCCAGCCGCAACCAGCGCCTCGGCCGTTACAACTGTCTTGGCGTCGAGCTTCTTGGCATCGAGCGCCGCCTGGATGCGGGCCAGCGACACGACGGTGAAGCTCTTGGCGAAGATATTGTTGAAGCCGCGCTTCGGCAGGCGGCGGTAGAGCGGCATCTGGCCACCCTCGAAGCCGTTGACGGCGACGCCGGAGCGCGCCTTCTGGCCCTTGACGCCGCGACCGGCGGTCTTGCCCGAACCGGAGCCGATGCCACGGCCGAGACGCTTCTTGGAGTGCGTCGCGCCGTCCTTGTCACGCAGATCATTGAGTTTCATCTGGGTTCTCCTGCGCTCTGGTTCAGCCCTCGTCCACGACGCGGACGAGATGCTGGACGGCAGCGATCATGCCGCGCACCGAGGGCGTATCCTCCAGCGTGCGCTGCTTGTGCATCTTGTTGAGGCCGAGGCCGACCAGCGTTGCGCGCTGCTCCTTCGGCCGGCGGATCGGCGAACCGATCTGCTCGACGGTGATGGTCTTGGTTGCTTTCTTGGCCATGGTCAAATCCCTGGTCAGCGTCGACTATTCTTCAGCCGCAACGGCGGTGCCGCGGCGGGCCTGAAGGGTCGAATACTTGATGCCGCGCGCGGCAGCCACATCCTTCGGATGCATCTGGCTCTTCAGCGCGTCGAACGTGGCACGAACCATGTTGTAGGGGTTCGAAGAACCCATCGACTTGGCGACCACGTCATGCATGCCGAGCGTTTCGAAAACGGCGCGCATCGGGCCGCCGGCGATGATGCCGGTACCTTGCTTGGCGGCGCGCAGCAGAACGCGTCCCGCACCCCAGCGTCCCTCGACGTCGTGGTGCAGCGTGCGGCCTGAGCGCAGCGGCACGAAGATCATGTCGCGCTTGGCCGATTCGGTCGCCTTGCGGATCGCCTCCGGCACTTCGCGCGCCTTGCCGTGGCCGAAGCCGACGCGGCCCTTCTGGTCGCCGACGACAACAAGTGCCGCAAAGCCGAAGCGCCGGCCGCCCTTGACGACTTTGGCGACACGGTTGATGTGGACGAGCTTGTCGACCATGCCGTCGTCGCGCTCTTCGCGATCACGGCCGCGGCCGCCATCCCTACGTTCCTGTGCCATATCCTGTTCCTTGTTTTTTTCCGGAAGCACGGTTGATGATGATATCCGGCGCCTCTGTGGGTCGCCGGGGGCGAATTTCGTTTTTAGAAGCTCAGACCACCTTCACGGGCAGCCTCGGCAAGCGCCTTGACACGGCCGTGGTAGATGTAGGCGCCGCGGTCGAAGACGACTTCCTTGACGCCGGCCTTCGAGGCACGCTCGGCGATCAGCTTGCCGATGGCAGCGGCGGCCGCCGTGTCGGCGCCGGTCTTGAGCGAGCCCTTGAGCTCCTTCTCGAGCGTCGAAGCAGCCGCGATGGTGTGGCCCTTGGCGTCGTCGATCACCTGGACATAGATGTTCTTCGACGTGCGATGGACCGACAAGCGCGGACGTTCGCCGGCAACCTTCTTGATCTGGCGGCGGACGCGCTGGGCGCGGCGTTGGGTGGATTCTTTCGAGCCCATGATATCAGTTCCTTGCCTTCAAAAAAACGGGGGCAACCATATGCGGTAGGACGAGCCTCCCGCGACCGCTCCCCGCGGCGTTAAAATTACTTCTTCTTGCCTTCCTTGCGGACGATCTTCTCGCCGGCATAGCGGACACCCTTGCCCTTGTAGGGCTCGGGGCTGCGATACTCGCGGATCTCGGCGGCAACCTGGCCGACCTGCTGCTTATCGATGCCGGTCACCGTGATTTCCGTCGGCTTCGGCACCGAAATCGTCACGCCCTGCGGCGTCTCGTAGACGACGTCATGGCTGAAGCCGAGCGCCAGCTGCAGGTTCTTGCCCTGCATGGCGGCACGATAGCCGACGCCGGTGATCTCGAGCTTCTTTTCGAAGCCGTCCTTGACGCCCTGCAGGATGTTGACGATCTGCGTGCGTGACATGCCCCACTTGGAACGGGCAGTCTTGGTCTGGTCGCGCGGCTGGACAGCGATCTCGCTGCCTTCCATCTTGACCAGCACTTCGTCGTTCACCACGAACTTCAGCTCGCCCTTCGGACCCTTCGCCGTCACGGTCTGGCCGTTGACGGTGGCGGTCACGCCCTGCGGCAGCGAAACGGGTTTCTTTCCAATACGAGACATTTTGTTGTCCTCGTCACTTCTCTTGTTTCAGGTCTCGGCTTTCGGGACTAGATCCCGAAAACCTGTTTCCAACCGGGTCACATACCAGATCAGAAGATCTGGCAGAGGATTTCCCCGCCGACATTCTGTTCACGCGCTTCGTGGTCGGCCATCACGCCCTTCGGCGTCGAAAGGATGGCGATGCCGAGGCCGTTGGCGACGTGCGGTATCGACTTGGCCGAAACGTAGACGCGGCGGCCGGGCTTCGAGACCCGAGCGATTTCGCGCACCACCGGCGCACCATCGAAATACTTCAGCTCGATCTCGATTTCGGACTTGCCGTTGTCGAAGTCGGTCTGGCTGTAGTCGCGGATATAGCCTTCCGCCTTCAGCACGTCGAGGACGCGGGTACGCAGGCGCGAGGCCGGCGTCGAAACGCTCGACTTCTTGCGGCCATATGCGTTGCGGATGCGGGTCAGCATATCGCCGAGAGGATCGCTCAATGACATGTTATGTCCTCCTTACCAGCTCGACTTGACCAGGCCCGGGATCTGGCCGTTATTGCCGAGATCACGAAGCGCGATACGCGATACTTTGAGCTTGCGATAATAGGCACGCGGACGTCCGGTGACTTCGCAGCGGTTGCGGATGCGGGTCTTGGCCGAGTTGCGCGGCAGCGCCGAAAGCTTCAGCTGGGCGCGGAAGCGCTCTTCCATCGGCTTGGACTGATCCATGATGATCGCCTTGAGCACCTCGCGCTTGGCAGCGAACTGGTCCGCAAGCTTGCGGCGCCTGTTGTTCTTCTCGACTGAGCTGGTCTTTGCCATTTCAGATTTTTCCTTTTCTCGCTGCCGTTACTGGCGGAAGGGGAAGTTGAAGGCCTTGAGCAATGCCCTGGCTTCGTCGTCCGTCTTCGCAGTCGTACAAACGATGACGTCCATGCCCCAGATCTGATCAACCTTGTCGTAGTTGATCTCCGGAAACACGATGTGTTCCTTGATGCCCATGGCATAGTTGCCACGGCCATCGAAGCTCTTCGGATTAAGTCCGCGGAAGTCGCGGACGCGCGGCAGTGCGATGTTCACGAGGCGGTCGAGGAACTCGTACATGCGTTCCTTGCGCAGCGTGACCTTGGCGCCGATCGGCATCTTCTCGCGGACCTTGAAGCCGGCGATCGAGTTGCGGGCGCGGGTGACGACGGCCTTCTGGCCGGCGATCATCGCAAGGTCTTCCGCCGCGATCGAAGGCTTCTTCGAATCGCCGGTCGCCTCGCCGACGCCCATGTTCAGCACGATCTTGTCGATGCGCGGAACCTGCATCTCGTTCTCGTAGCCGAACTGCTCCTGCAGCGCCTTGCGGATGGTCTCGTTGTAGACCTGCTTGAGGCGCGGCGTGTTCTGGGCAGTTGCCTGCTTGGTTTGAGCCTTAGCCATTGATGACTTCTCCCGAGCGCTTGGCGACGCGCACCTTCTTGCCGTCCTTCTGGAAGATGAAGCCGACGCGGGTCGGCTTGCCATCCTTGGGGTCGGCCAGCGCGATGTTCGACAGCTGGATCGGCGCTTCCTTGGTGATGATCCCGCCCTCTTGGGACTGGGACTGCTTCTGGTGACGACGGATCAGGTTGACGCCGCGCACCAGCGCGGTGTCGTCCTTCGGCTGTACCGAGAGGACTTCGCCCGAACGGCCCTTGTCCTTGCCGGCCAGCACGACGACCTTGTCGCCTTTTCTAATCTTCTGCATTGGTCCGGCTCCTTACAGCACTTCAGGCGCGAGCGAGATGATCTTCATGTGGTTCTTGGCGCGGAGTTCGCGCGGAACCGGTCCGAAGATACGCGTGCCGATCGGCTCTTTCTTGTTGTCGACGAGAACGGCTGCGTTCTTGTCGAAACGGATCACGCTGCCGTCCGGGCGGCGGATGTCCTTGGCCGTGCGAACCACGACCGCCTTCATCACATCGCCCTTCTTGACGCGGCCGCGCGGGATGGCTTCCTTGATCGACACCACGATGATGTCGCCCACGGAAGCGTATTTCCGCTTCGAGCCGCCCAGCACCTTGATGCACATGACACGACGGGCGCCGGAATTATCCGCGACGTCGAGGTTTGTTTGCATCTGAATCATGACTGGCCGCCTTCTTCTTTTCTAACGGGACGGGTTTCTCACCCCTCCCCGGTCTGTCCAAAATTCGTTTCGTTGGCCCTGATCAGGCCTGGTCCGAAGACACCACGACCCAGCGCTTGTCCTTGGAAATCGGCTTCGATTCCTGGATGAACACCTGATCGCCGACCTTGTGGGCGTTGTTCTCGTCGTGCGCCTTGTACTTCTTGGTCATGCGCACGGTCTTCTTCATCACGGGATGCGTGAAGCGCCGTTCGACCTTGACGACAACCGTCTTCTCGTTCTTGTCGCTGACGACGGTGCCCTGCAGAATGCGCTTTGGCATGGTTTTCGTCCTTAAGCCTTCTTGGCCGCGGACTTTTCCGCAGCGATGGTCTTGATACGCGCAATGTCCTTGCGGACCTGCCTCACGCGCGCGGTCTTCTCAAGCTGGCCGGTGGCCTTCTGGAAGCGCAGGTTGAACTGCTCCTTCTTCAGGCTGGCCAGGTCGTCGGTCAGCTGGTCCTGGGTCTTGGTCCGGATGTCTTCGGCTTTCATGATCAGCCCGTCCTTATTCTGCGATGCGCTGTACGAAGCGCGTCCTGACCGAGAGCTTGGCCGCGCCGAGACGCAGCGCCTCACGGGCGGTTTCCTCGTTGACGCCGTCGATCTCGAACATGATGCGGCCCGGCTTGACGCGTGCCGCCCAGTAGTCGACCGCGCCCTTGCCCTTACCCATACGGACTTCGGTCGGCTTCGACGTCACCGGCACGTCCGGGAAGATACGGATCCACACGCGGCCGGCACGCTTCATCTCGCGGGTGATCGCGCGGCGGGCCGCCTCGATCTCACGCGCGGTGACGCGGTTCGGCTCAAGCGCCTTCAGCCCGAAACCGCCGAAATCCAGGTTGGTGCCGCCCTTGGCGGTACCGTGGATGCGGCCCTTGAACTGCTTGCGGAACTTTGTGCGCTTTGGCTGCAGCATCGTTCTAACTCCAAATTCCTAAATGTCTTACGCGTTTTCGCGACGGCGACCGCGTTCGCGCTCACCACCACCGCCATGCGCATGATCGCCCTCGGTGGCGCGGCGCTCCGAAGCCATCGGGTCGTGCTCGAGGATTTCGCCCTTGAACACCCAGACCTTGACGCCGCAGATGCCGTAGGCCGTATTCGCCTCGGCCGTGCCGTAGTCGACGTCGGCACGCAGCGTATGCAGCGGCACGCGGCCTTCGCGATACCATTCCATGCGCGCGATCTCGGCGCCGCCGAGACGGCCGGCGCAGTTGATGCGGATGCCTTCGGCACCGAGGCGCATCGCCGACTGCACGGCACGCTTCATGGCGCGGCGGAACGCGATGCGGCGCTCGAGCTGCTGGGCGATCGACTGGGCGACCAAGGTCGCGTCGATCTCCGGCTTGCGCACTTCGACGATGTTCAGATGCGTCTCGGACTTGGTCATCTCCATGAGCTTCTTGCGAAGCTTCTCGATGTCGGCGCCCTTCTTGCCGATGATCAGGCCCGGACGCGCCGCATGGATGGTGACGCGGCACTTCTTGTGCGGACGCTCGATCACGACTTTCGAGATTGCAGCCTGCTTGAGTTCCTTCTCAAGATATTTGCGGATCTTGATGTCCTCGTGCAGCAGCTTGCCGTACTCGCCGGTGTTCGCGAACCAGCGCGAATCCCAGGTGCGGTTGATGCCGAGACGCAGACCGATCGGATTGACTTTCTGGCCCATTATGCGGCCTCCCCTTTTTCTTCGACTTCACGAACGACGATCGTGAGGTGCGAGAACGGCTTCTCGATACGGCTGGCGCGCCCACGGCCACGGGCATGGAACCGCTTCATGACGATCGACTTGCCGACATAGGCTTCCGCCACGATCAGCGCATCGACGTCGAGGTCGTGGTTGTTTTCCGCGTTGGCGATCGCCGATTCCAGCGTCTTCTTGACCGTGCCGGAAATCCGCTTGGCCGAGAATTCGAGGTCGGAAAGCGCTGTCGCGACCTTCTTGCCGCGGATCAGCGCGGCAACCAGGTTCAGCTTCTGCGGGCTGATACGGATCGTGCGCAACACGGCGCGCGCTTCGTTGTCAGCAAGCCTGCGCGGAGCTTTGGCCTTGCCCATGATTATTTCCTCTTCGCCTTCTTATCCGCGCCGTGACCGTAATAGGTCCGGGTCGGAGCGAATTCACCGAACTTGTGACCGACCATGTCCTCGTTCACCGAGACGGGAACGTGCTTCTGGCCGTTGTAGACACCGAAGGTGAAGCCGACGAACTGCGGCAGGATGGTGGAGCGGCGGCTCCACATCTTGATCACCTCATTGCGACCACCTTCACGAACCTTGTCCACCTTCTTCAGAAGGTAGCCGTCGATGAAGGGGCCTTTCCAAATCGAACGAGTCACTTGGCGTTACCTCTTCTTAGCTCTTGCGCTGATGGCGCGAGCGCAGGATGAACTTGTCGGTCGCCTTGTTGGACCGCGTCTTCTTGCCCTTGGTCGGCTTGCCCCAGGGCGAAACCGGATGGCGGCCACCCGAGGTGCGGCCTTCGCCGCCGCCATGTGGATGGTCGACCGGGTTCATGGTCACGCCGCGATTGTGCGGACGTTTGCCGCGCCACACGGTGCGGCCTGCCTTGCCGTCATTGATGTTGCCATGGTCCGGGTTAGACACGGCGCCGACAGTGGCCATGCAGGAGCCGTGGACGACACGCTGCTCGCCCGAATTGAGGCGCAGGATCGCCATGCCCTGGTCGCGGCCGACGAGCTGGCCATAACCGCCGGCCGAACGGGCGACCTGAGCGCCCTTGCCGGGCTTCAGCTCGATATTGTGGACGATCGTACCGACCGGCATCGAGGCCAGCGGCATCGCGTTGCCCGGCTTCACGTCGACCGATTCACCGGCCACGATCTTGTCGCCGGGAGCCAGACGCTGCGGGGCGATGATGTAGGACAGCTCGCCATCGTCATACTTGATCAGCGCGATGAAGGCGGTGCGGTTCGGATCGTACTCGATGCGCTCGACCGTGCCGACGACGTCGAACTTGCGGCGCTTGAAGTCGATGATGCGGTAGGTGCGCTTGTGACCGCCGCCGATGAAGCGGGCTGTGATGCGGCCGTAATTGTTGCGGCCGCCCGACTTGGTCAGGCCTTCGGTCAGGCCCTTGACGGGCTTGCCCTTGTAGAGGCCCGACCGATCGACGATGACCAGCTGACGGGTGCTCGGCGTTACCGGGTTGAATTTTTTCAGTGCCATTGTTCTGTCCTCGCGACCTTGCTCAGAGACCCGTCGCGACGTCGATCGACTGGCCTTCGGCCAGCGTCACAACCGCCTTCTTGACGTCGCTCTGGCGGCCGATCGTGCCGCGGAAGCGCTTGATCTTGCCCTTGCGGACAAGCGTGTTCACGGCCATCACCTTGACGCCGAACAGCGCTTCGACGGCGGCCTTGATTTCCGGCTTCGACGCCTTCTTGGCGACGTTGAAGACGACCTGGTTCTGCTCGGAAGCCATGGTCGACTTTTCGGTGATCGCCGGCGAGACGATCACGTCGTAATGACGAAGGTCGGTCATTTGAAGCGCTCCTCGAGAGCCTCGACGGCGGCCTTGGAAAGGACCAGCGTGCCGCGGCGCAGAATGTCGTAGACGTTGATGCCCTGGATGGGCAGCACGTCGATGTTCGGGATGTTGGTCGCTGCCAGCTTGAAGTTCTTGTCAAGCTCGGCGCCGCCAATCACCAGGGCGTTGCTCAGGCCCAGCGTCGCGAAATTCGCGATCAGCGCCTTGGTCTTGGCCTCGGTCAGCTTCAGCTCGTCGATGATGATGATCGACGCGCTCTTGGCCTTGGCCGAAAGCGCATGCTTCAGGCCGAGCGCACGCACCTTCTTAGGCAGATCGTGCTCGTGGCTGCGCACGACCGGGCCGTGGGCCTTGCCGCCGCCGCGGAACTGCGGAGCGCGAGCCGAATGGTGACGGGCGCGGCCCGTACCCTTCTGCTTGTACATCTTGGCGCCGGTGCGGGCGATTTCCGCGCGACCCTTGGCCTTGTGCGTGCCCTGCTGCTTCTTGGCAAGCTGCCAGCGCACGACGCGCTGCAGGATGTCCTCGCGCGGATCGAGGCCGAAAATCTCTTCGGAGAGCTTCAGCTTGCCGGCGTCCTTGCCGCCAAGCGTTGTAATCTTGAGGTCCATTATTCCGCTCCCTCTGTGGCCGGGGCCTCGTTCGTGGCGGCACCGTCAGTCGCAAGGGCGCGGATCGCGGCGGGCTTCGGCGCATTGGCCGGAAGCGCCACCTTGGCCGCGTCGCGGACCAGGATCCATGCACCCTTCGAACCCGGGACCGCACCGCGGATCAGGATCAGGCCGCGATCGGCGTCGGTCGAGACGACCTCGACATTCTGCGTGGTGACGCGGGTGTCGCCCATGTGGCCGGCCATATGCTTGCCCTTGAACACCTTGCCCGGATCCTGGCGCTGGCCGGTCGAGCCGTGTGTACGGTGCGACACCGAGTTGCCGTGCGTTGCGCGGCCGCCACCCATGTGGTGCCGCTTGATGACGCCCTGGAAACCCTTGCCGATCGTGGTGCCCGTCACATCGACCTTCTGGCCGACGACGAAGTGCTCGACGGTGATCTCGGCGCCAACATCGATCATGTTGTCGGCAGAGACGCGAAACTCGGCAACCTTGGCCTTGGGCTCGACGGAAGCGGTCGCGAAATGGCCGCGCATCGCCTTCGACGTGTTCTTCACCTTGGCAAGGCCAACGCCGAGCTGGACGGCGGTATAGCCGTTCTTCTCCTGCGTGCGCTGCGCCACGACCTGGCAGTTCTCCATCTGGAGAACAGTGACGGGAACATGTTCCCCGGCATCGTTGTAGATGCGGGTCATTCCCACCTTCTTTGCAATCACACCTGAACGCATCGGTTCAATTCCTTTAGAGTTCCCTGTCGGGGCTGTCGCCCCTCCACGCCTCTTGTTCCTTCAGAGTTCCGGGTCGCCCCGCTGACCTCTGGTTCCTTACAGCTTGATCTCGACGTCGACACCGGCGGCCAGGTCGAGCTTCATCAAAGCATCGACTGTCTGCGGGGTCGGGTCGACAATGTCGAGCAGACGCTTGTGCGTGCGCATCTCGAACTGCTCGCGGCTCTTCTTGTCGACGTGAGGCGACCGGTTGACCGTGAACTTTTCGATCCGCGTCGGCAGCGGAATGGGGCCGCGGACGTTGGCGCCGGTGCGCTTGGCGGTCGACACGATTTCCCGTGTCGAGGCGTCGAGCACCCGGTGATCAAACGCCTTCAGGCGGATGCGGATATTCTGTCCGTTCATGCGTCACTTCCTTGTTCTGGCGCGGCGCGGGCAGCGCCCGCGACAGATCGATTTAAGTCCAAATTACTCTGTGATGGTGACGACGATGCCGGCACCGACGGTGCGGCCGCCTTCACGGATGGCGAAGCGCAGCTTCTCTTCCATGGCGATCGGCACGATCAGCTCGACGTCGACGGTGATGTTGTCGCCCGGCATCACCATCTCGGTGCCTTCCGGCAGCGACACGATGCCGGTCACGTCCGTCGTGCGGAAATAGAACTGCGGACGGTAGTTGGTGAAGAACGGCGTGTGGCGGCCGCCCTCGTCCTTGGTCAGGATGTAGGCTTCGGCGACGAACTTCTTGTGCGGCTTGACGGTGCCGGGCTTGGCCAGGACCTGGCCGCGCTCGACGCCTTCACGGTCGACACCGCGCAGCAGCGCGCCGATGTTGTCGCCGGCCTGGCCCTGGTCGAGCAGCTTGCGGAACATCTCGACGCCCGTGCAGGTCGTCTTGGTGGTC
>NZ_JAMYMZ010000041.1:0-46465 GCF_040318825.1 Mesorhizobium sp. M1006 | reverse complement strand
TCAGCGACGTCTTGCCATGGTCGACGTGACCAATCGTGCCAATGTTCACATGAGGCTTAGTGCGCTCGAATTTACCTTTTGCCATAGTCTCTTTCCTTGGACGGCCTGGGGACGGCCTGGACCTTCAGTTCAGTCGAATGCGGGGCGATTAGCGACTAAGGCCGAAAAACACAAGTGCCTTGTCGCCGAGCGCGCTCGCCCGGCCCGAACGCGTGATCCGGTTTCGGAGAATGTGGCGCGGATATAGGAACGAACAAGGGCAAATGGAATGGTTACGGCGGCGGCTGACGGCTTTGACGGATTTACAGCCGGATCTGGCCCATTGCCGCCCTGGCGCCGGTCTGATTTCGTGGGCCGATGCATTTCATCCCGACTGCCATACGAGGCCCGCTGTTCATGGTCGTTTCGACCGGGTCCTACATCGTCAACGACACGATGATGAAGCTCGCAACCGCGGGACTGCCGCCCTATGAGGTGCTGTTCCTGCGCGGCGCTGCGGCAACATTGTGGGGCATTCCGCTGCTGTTCATGCTGGGCTATGGCAAGCAGATCCGGCTGATCCTCGACGCCAAGGTTTTGCGCAGGAACATGCTCGAACTGGGTGCGATCCTTTGCTACGTGGTGGCGCTCGCCAACATGCAGATCGCCGATTCGACCGCGCTCGGGCAGATCACGCCCTTGCTGATGCTGGTCGGCTCCTCGATGCTGTTTGGCGAACGGATCGGTGGGCTGCGCCTGGCGCTGATCGGGCTCGGCTTTATCGGCGCAGTGATGGTGGCACAACCGACAATGCAGGGGATTTCGGTCTATGCCCTGCTGGCGCTAGGCAATGCCGCCCTGTCCGCGGCGCGCGATCTGGCCGGACGCAAGGTCGCCGCCGACGTGCCGGGGATGATCGTCGCTATTTCCGCGGTGATTGTCGTGCTCGCGGGCGCCGGCGTTGCGCATCTGGTTTCCGAGCAGTGGGTGGTGCCTGAAATCCGTCACCTGCTGCTGATGGGCGGCGCCGGACTGTTCCTGATCTTCGGCCACTTCTTCATCTTCATGGCCTATCGCGTCGGGCCGACCAGCGTGGTGGCGCCGTTCTACTATTGCTTTACCGTCTGGGCGGTGATTTCAGGCCTGGTGGTATTCCGGCAACTCCCGAATGCGCTGGCCATCTGCGGCATCCTGCTGGTGGTCGCCAGCGGGTTGACCATCGTCTCGCTCGACGAGCGCAAGCGCCGGTTGACCGTCGTCGCTTGAAACTGAAATCGGCCTGCACAATAGGAGGAGCGCGTGGCAAGCCCGGATGACAACCAGAATTCACGCAACCGCAGGCTTATCGGAAAGTGCCTGTGCGGCGCCGTTCAGTACGCGGTGGCGGACGCGTTCGTCTACGCCGCGAACTGCCACTGCTCGAACTGCCGGCGCACCACCGGCTCGGCCTTCAAGCCATTCGCCGGCATCGAGCGCGACAGGCTGAGCCTGACCAAGGGCGAGGACAATCTCACGATCTTCGGCGATGAAACCGGCCATGACGCGCACTGCAAGACCTGCGGCTCGTTGCTCTATTCGGTGGTCCGCGACGGTGCCTTCGTGCATGTCGCCATGGGAACCCTGGTCGACGAGCCGACCATCCGCCCGACGCAGCACATCTTCGTCGGCTCCAAGGCGAAGTGGTTCACGATCACCGACGATCTGCCGCAATACAGAGAACACGCGGTCGCCGGAGATGCCGGCGAATAGCTGACCGTTAGAAAACGCTCAACCAAATTATCGTTTCGTTTTCGCGTCCGCCGCCAAGGAAACTATACTGTGCTCCGTCACTGAACTTATGTCGCGGGGATTTCTGTGGCATTGCCGCCCGACTGGTTGCCCAATGTTGCGATGAAGCGCGTCATTTGCCACTGGACGGCCGGCTCGCATTCGGCCGGCGATACCGACAGGGATGCGTATCACATACTGGTCGAGGGGAATGGCCGCCTGGTCAGGGGCCGGCCTTCGATCGCGCTCAATTCGGGCCGGGTAAAACCGGGATATGCCGCGCACACGCTCAACTGCAACGGCGGCTCGATCGGGGTTTCGCTCTGCTGCATGGCCGGCGCGGAGCAAAGGCCGTTCGATGCCGGCCGCTATCCGATGACCAGGGCGCAGTGGGACGCGATGGCCGCCGTCGTCGCCGAACTCTGCAAATACTACCGCATCAAGGTCACGCCCAAAACGGTGCTGTCGCATGCCGAAGTCGAGAGCAATCTCGGCATCGAGCAGCGCGGAAAATGGGATTTCACACGGCTGCCCTTCGATCCGACGATCAGCGGCGCAAGCGCCTGTGGCGAGCGGCTGCGCCGCGACGTGACGGCGGCAATGGGCGCGATGCCAAATCTGCCGGTGAGGAACGGGCGGGAGCCCCCATGGCAGCGACTGCTCGAGGAATTATGGCCGATCATGGTGAAAGGGCTGGAAGCCGGCCTCAACACGCTGATCCGCGAAATCCTCAAAAGGATGAGATAGGCGGTCGGCATTCACCCGAATGCCGACGCAACTGCCGGACGGCTTCTACAGTGCCCTCTTGCCGCTGAACTGATGATAGGCCCACAGGACAACCACGGCACCGACCACGGCGACGATCAGGCTATAGATGTTGAGCCCGGTAACGCCCGACGCGCCAAAGGCGCTGAAGATGAGCCCGCCGACGATGGCGCCGACAATCCCGAGCACGATGTCGAGCACCAGGCCTTGCCCGCTTTTATTGACGATCTTGCTGCCTATGAAGCCGGCGATGACGCCGAGAATAATCCAGCTTAATATTGACATTTTTCCTCTCCGTTCCCCGCACCCGATTACTTCCACATTATTAAGCAAAGCTCAAGCCAACTTGAAAATCATGATTACGGAAAGCTCAAACCGGCTTGAAATTCGCCATGGATGCGTCATTGTTGGAGACGGACGGGCAATTTGACATGGAGATCCACAATGGGACTGTTTGACAATGCCGTTCCCGGCGGCAACGTCGCCAAGCCGCTGATGATCGCGCTCGGCGCACTTTTGGTGGGAAAAATGCTGAGCGGTGGAAATTCCGCCCAGCCGGAGGCGGCGCAGAGCCCTGCCCCCGTCCCGCCTGATACAACCGCATCCGCCGATGGCGGACTGCTCGGCGGTCTGGGCGGACTGCTCGACAAACTGAAGGACGCCGGCCACGGCAACGTTGCCAATTCGTGGGTCGGCACCGGTCAGAACCAGCCGATCAACCCCAGCGATCTGGGCAGTGCCCTCGGCCCGCAGATCATTCAGGAGATCGCGCAAAGGACGGGTCTGAACCAACAGGACCTGCTCAAGCAACTGTCGGCGGCCTTGCCAGGGCTTGTCGACCAGCTGACGCCGAACGGGCAAGTGCCGCAGCAGAACCAACTCGCGTCCATATTCAGCAAATTCGCGAGCTGACGCCTGTCGCCCCACACCGCCTGCGGTTCGGGACAACGATAACACAGATTAAGATGCGCGTCCGTCTGGACGCGCAACGAATACTTTGAACTATCGGCAAAGCGCTTCGCTTGGCGGTGCCTGCTTCGGAATCGTGCGCGAGGTGCGCCGCGGCTTGGGGGAAATCTGGAGCGGGTAGCGGGAATCGAACCCGCATATTCAGCTTGGAAGGCTGCTGCTCTACCACTGAGCTATACCCGCGCCTTTCAGTCAAGCATCGGATCCGCTCCGACGCTCGCTCTGCGTTTCAGGGCTTCCGGGCCGGCAGTGGTGGAGAGGGTTGGATTTGAACCAACGTAGGCATAGCCAACGGATTTACAGTCCGTCCCCTTTAACCACTCGGGCACCTCTCCAGTCTGCCGCCGGAGCCATGCAACGAGGCATCGACGCGTCGCGGCTGCCAAAGCAGCCCTTCCGCGAAGCGCCTTATGGCGGCAGCGCCCAAAACTGTCAACCGCAACCGTCCGGCAAAAAGCGCTGAATCTCACGCCTCGCCCGACAAGCAGCTTATGCAGCTGTATCCATGGCCGGACGACACGGCTATAGAAGCCGGCCATGAGCAACGACAACAAATCCAAGACCCCTAAAGACACCCACTACGCCAAGCTGCGCCGCGCGCATCGCGACGAGAAGAGCGGCGGCGCGCCGGCGTTCAGGCCGCGCCAGCCGGTGCCGCCCGGCGAGAACCCGGCGGATGGGCTGGTGCGGCTCTACGGGCTGCACACGGTGCGGGCCGCACTCGACAATCCGCGCCGCAAAATCAGGAAGATGCTGGTGACGCGCAACGCTGCCGAGCGGCTGGCAATCGCCGACCTTGGCGCTTTGCCCTTCAAGGCGGAGTTGGTCGAACCCAGGGACATCGACAAGATCACCGGCTCGGATGCCGTGCACCAGGGCGTGCTGATCGAGGCCGAGCCGCTGAAACCGAAACGCCTCGATGCGCTCGGCGACACCAGGCTGGTGCTGGTGCTCGACCAGATCACCGATCCGCACAATGTCGGTGCGATCCTGCGCTCGGCGGTGGCTTTCGGCGCCGGTGCATTGATCACCACGGCGCGCCACAGCCCGCAGGAATCCGGCGTGCTGGCGAAGTCGGCCTCCGGCGCGCTGGAGCACATCGACCAGATCGAGGTGAAGAACCTCGCCGATGCGCTGGAGCAGCTGCGCGAGGCCGGATTCCAGACGATAGGGCTGGATTCGGACGGGCCGGCGGAACTTGAAACCAGCTTTGCCGGAGAAAAGATCGCGTTGGTACTTGGCGCCGAGGGCAAAGGCCTGCGCCAGAAAACGCGCGAAACGGTGACGACGCTCGCCCGCCTCGACATGCCGGGCGCCATCCGCTCGCTCAACGTGTCGAATGCCGCCGCGGTGGCGCTTTATGCGGCGGGGAAATTTCTTTCAGCGGATTGATCGAGCGATCGGTATGTACAAGGCGTTCTCAAACCAGGGAGAATGGCTCGCGCTTCTCGCGAGTACGATCGGCACATTGAGAACACTCACTCCGCCGGAGTTTTATGACGAGGCGAACGACCGCTACCACGCCGTGATGGATGACATGTTCCAGCTTGTCCACGGCCTTGAGAATCCAGCCGATTTTGGAAAATTTCTCGACGTCAACGCCGGCCGGGAGAGTTGGTTGCCGGAGAACGCCGAAGCCCTGACCTCCATGGACGTCACAGAGATCCATTATCGCGTCGCCAGCAACTTGACCGATGAAAGATGGGTTGACGGAGCTCTTAGCGAAGCGTTCGAGAACGGGACGCTTGTCCCAGCCCTCGAGCGGATAGCTGCCAATATCGGTGAGTTCAAATTGCCTGGCAGCAGCCAGCAAACTCTCTAACCAATCTCGAAGTTGGCCATCCGCTCCAGCGCCCGAACCAGCGCCGAATGATCTTCCTTAGCGCCGCCGTTGGCCGCGCACGAGTTGAACAATTGCTGCGTCGTTGAAGTGTTGGGCAGGGCGACGCCGAGCGCTTTCGCGCCTTCAAGGGCGAGATTCAGGTCCTTGTGGTGGAGTTCGATGCGGAAGCCGGGCGCGAAGCTGCGCTTGATCATGCGCTCGCCATGCACTTCCAGGATGCGCGAGTTTGCGAGCCCGCCCATCAGCGCCTGCCGGACCTTGGCCGGGTCGGCGCCGGCTTTTGAAGCAAAGACAAGCGCTTCGGCGACGGCCTCGATAGTCAGCGCGACGACGATCTGATTGGCGACCTTGGTGGTCTGGCCGACGCCGTTGGGTCCGACCAAAGTGATGTTCTTGCCTATCTTCTCGAAGATAGGCGTGGCGCGTTCGAAGGCTGTTCCCTCGCCGCCGACCATGATGGTCAGCGACGCCGCCTTGGCGCCGACCTCGCCGCCCGACACCGGTGCATCGAGATAGTCGCAGCCGAGATCGTTGATCTTTTTTGCGAATTCCTTGGTCTCGATCGGCGAGATCGAGCTCATGTCGATGACCAGCTTGCCTTTAGTGAGGCCTGACGCGACGCCATTCTCAGCGAACAGCACGTCGGCGACCTGCGGCGTATCCGGAACCATGGTGATGACGATGTCGGCGGCACGCGCGACGGCATCATGGCCGGTGACGGCCTTCAGGCCCTTGGCGACGAGGTCGGCCGGCGGTTTCGAGCGGTGGTCGCTGGCGACGACCTGATAATCGGCGTCTAGCAGATGCCCCGCCATCGGCGCGCCCATGATGCCGAGGCCGATGAAGCCGATGGTTTCCATGTTTTTCTCCAAGTGACTATGTGAAACGCCCCCTCATCCGGCCCTTCGGGCCACCTTCTCCCCGAGGGGAGAAGAGATCGCGAACGCCGGTGCCAGCCTCTTCTCCCCAGCGGGGAGAAGGTGGCCGCGCAGCGGCCGGATGAGGGGGCCTCTCTTGCCCGCTACGCCGCCGCACTCCCCTGCCCGGCCGCGTCCCGAAACCAGCCAAGCCCGGCATCCGTCCCCGCCTTCGGCTTGTACTCCGCCCCCACCCAGCCGGAATAGCCGATGCGGTCGATGTGGTTGTACAGGAAGGGAAAATTGATCTCGCCCGTCCCCGGCTCATGACGGCCGGGATTATCCGCAAGCTGGATATGCGCGATGCGGTTGAGGTTTGCCTCAATGGTACGGGCGAGATCCCCCTCCATGATCTGCATGTGGTAGATGTCGTATTGCAGGAACAGGTTCTTCGAGCCGACGCGGTCGATCAGGGCCAGAGCCTGGTCCGAGTAATTCAGGAAGAAGCCCGGAATGTCGCGGGTGTTGATCGGCTCGATCAGCAGCCTGATGCCGGCCTGCTCCAGCTTTTCGGCCGCGAAAGCCAGATTTTCGGCCAAGACGTCTTCCAGCACGGAGCGATCGACGCCTTGCGGCGCGATGCCGGCGAGGCAGTTGACCTGCTCGCAGCCCAATGCGTGCGCATAGGTGACGACCTTGGCAATGCCCTGCCGGAACTCCGGGATGCGGTCGGGCAGGATCGCGATGCCGCGCTCGCCCTTGGCCCAGTCGCCGGCCGGCAGGTTGAACAGGACCTGCGTCAGCCCGTTCTTCTTCAACCTGGCCGCGACGACATCCGGCGCATGGTCATAGGGGCCGATATACTCGACGCCCTTGAAGCCGGCGCGGGCGGCGGCATCGAAGCGGTCGAGGAAGTCATGCTCGCCAAAGAGCATCGAAAGATTGGCTGAAAACCGTGGCATGGCAGTAGTTCCTCATATGCGGCTTAGTCGAGCATGACGATCGCCGTGGGGGCATCTTCGTGATGTTCGGCTAGCTCCTCGAATTCGGTGATCTTGTCGATTTCGGTACCCATCGAAACGTTGGTGACGCGCTCGAGGATGAATTCGAGCACCACCGGAACCTGGTGCTCGTTCATCAGGCGCTGCGCCTCCTTGAACGCGCCTGCGAATTCCTCCGGCCGGCGCACCCGGACCGCCTTGCAGCCCATCGCCTCGGCGACGGCGAGGTGGTCGACGCCATAGCCAGCTTCGGCATCGCCCTGTCGATTGACGTTCTCGAAGGCCAGGCTGACCTCGAAATCCATCGAAAAGCCGCGCTGCGCCTGGCGGATCAGGCCGAGATAGGCGTTGTTCACGACGACATGGATGTAGGGTAATCTGTGCTGTGCGCCGGCCGCCAGTTCCTCGATCATGAACTGGAAATCATAATCGCCGGACAATGCCACAATTGTGCGGTCCGGATCGGCGGCGCGAACACCGAGGGCCGCCGGCAATGTCCAGCCGAGCGGGCCGGCCTGGCCGCAATTGATCCAGTTGCGTGGCTTGTAGACGTGCAGGAACTGCGCCCCGGCGATCTGGGACAGGCCGATCGTGGTGACATAGGTGGTGTCGCGGCCGAACGCCTTGTTCATCTCCTCGTAGACGCGCTGCGGCTTCAGCGGCACCTGGTCGAAATGCGTCTTGCGCTTCATTGTCTTCTTGCGCTGCCGGCATTCGCCGGCCCAGCCCGACCAGTCGCGCAATTTCCCGGCCGTCCTCCACTCCGTGGCGACGTCGAGCAGCATTTTCAGCGCCGCACCGGCGTCCGAGACGACGCCGAGGTCCGGCGCGAAGACGCGGCCGATCTGCGTCGGCTCGATGTCGACGTGGATGAACGTCTTGCCCTTGGTGTAGACGTCGACCGAACCGGTGTGGCGGTTGGCCCAGCGGTTGCCGATGCCGAAAACGAAATCGGCTTCGAGCATCGTGGCATTGCCATAGCGGTGCGAGGTCTGCAGCCCGCACATGCCGGCCATCAGGCGGTGGTCGTCGGGGATCGCGCCCCAGCCCATCAGCGTCGGGATGACGGGCACGCCGGTGACTTCGGCGAATTCGATCAGCAGATCGGACGCATCGGCGTTGATGATGCCGCCGCCGGCGATGATGACAGGCTTTTCCGCCCCGTTCAGCATCGTCAACGCCTTCTCGGCCTGAGCGCGCGACATTGCCGGCTTGAACGGCACCAGCGGCTCGTAGGCATCGATGTCGAACTCGATCTCGGTCAGTTGCACATCGACAGGCAAATCGATCAGCACCGGCCCCGGCCGCGACGAGCGCATCAGATGGAACGCTTTCTGCAGCGCCATCGGCACCAGATAGGGTTCCATCACCGTAACCGCCCATTTGGCGACGGGTGCGGCGATCGCCGCAATGTCGACGGCCTGAAAATCCTCCTTGTTGAGACGCGCCCGCGGCGCCTGCCCGGTGATGCAGAGGATGGGAATTGAATCGGCAGCGGCCGAATAGAGGCCGGTGATCATGTCGGTTCCGGCGGGACCCGAAGTGCCGATGCACAGACCGATATTGCCCGATCTGGCGCGGGTAAACCCTTCGGCCATATGCGAAGCCGCCTCGACGTGCCGCGCAAGGATGTGGCGGATACTGCCCCTCGCCTTCAGCGCCGAATAGAGCGGGTTGATCGCAGCACCCGGCACGCCGAAGGCACAGGAGATGCCTTCCTTTTCGAGAACGAGAACCGCTGCGTCGACTGCGCGCATCTTGGCCATGTCAGCCTCCACGGAATTGTTGATAGCCGATGATGCCAGCGCACCAATGATTTTTCAATTTTTTCAGAATATATTTTCATTTCTAGAAAACGGCTCTTGTAGATTGAATTGATTTGACTTTCTGTTTTCCACGAATTCGCTTCGCAAATCGATGAAAAACTTTTTCATTGCCTTGCCGGGCGAACAGAGCGAAGAATGGCCCGATGGAAACCACCGAAAAACGCCAGCGCGGCCGGCCGCGCGCCTTCAACGGGCGGGCCGAGGCCGCATCGGTGCAGTCGCTGGACCGGGCGCTGCGCATCCTGGCAATCGTCGCCGATGGCAGCGGCCTGTCGCTGAGCGAGATCGCCGCCAGTTCCGGCCTGCCGGCACCCACCGCCTACCGCATGCTGACGACGCTGGAGAACCACGGCATGGTCGAGTTCGACGCCACCGACCAGCTGTGGTCGATCGGCGTCGAGACCTATCGCATGGGCGCGGCGTTCCTGCGCCGCCGCAAGCTGGTCGATCGCGCCCGTATGGTCATGCAGGAATTGATGGAGAAGACCGGCGAGACCGCCAATCTCGGCGTCGCCGAGGACGATTGCGTCGTCTTCGTCAGCCAGGTCGAGACGCATCAGGCGATCCGCGCCTTCTTCCGGCCGGGGACGCGCAGCTCCTTCCATGCCTCGGGCATCGGCAAGGCGGTGCTGGCGCATCTCGAGCCGGAACGCGTCGCCACCATCCTGCGCCGGGCCGGGCTGGAGCGCTTCACCGAAAACACGCTGTCCGACATCTCGGCGCTCGCCCGCGACCTGGTGACGATCAAGCTGCGCGGCTGGTCGGTAGACGACGAGGAGCGGCATCCGGGCATGCGCTGCGTCGCCGCCGCCATCTTCAATGAATTCGGCGAGCCGATCGGCGGCGTTTCGGTCTCCGGGCCGACGGTGCGGGTAACGCCGGAACGGCTGGCCGAGATCGGCCCGCTTGTGCACGATGCGGCGGCGGAGGTGACAAGGATGATCGGCGGGCTGCCGACCCCTCCCGGCCTTCGCAGCGAACCGAGCGCATGGCAGCGCTGACCAGCGTCGAATGGTGCGACATCTGCCAGGATGGCCAAAGCTAGGCCCCGGGCACCGCGCTCTTGGTCGATAGGTCGTAGAAATCAAGCAGCATCGCCAGCCCAACTCCGCAGGCGGTGAAGATGAGGCCGGCAATGAAGATACGATTGGCGCGTTCATAAACGCGCCGTTGTAGAGACGTTAAGTCGAGCAGCAACCGCAGCGCTCGTATCTGCAGGGCAATGCCGATCAAAATCGGCACGACGGCGGCCAGGTGATAGATTTCCCAAGGTATCGGGTTGGCGGCCCAATGCGTGATGAAGCCCAGCGAGAACGCCAGCAGGATCCCGACGGTGGTGATCGTGCCGTTGCGGAAAACCGTCTCGATCGGCTCTTCGTTCGGATCGTGCTCGCCCAAGCGCCCTCTCCCTGTTTCGCTATCGGTGCAGACTAGGCTGTTGGGAAATCGCTGTATACTGCCGGGTTCCTGGTGAAATCAGAGACAAATGATAGCTAAATTGCTTGGAGACTGAAGCTGGCGCTGCCCCTCATTGCCCTGCCGGGCATTTCTCCCCGTATAGTGACGGGGAGAAAGAAGCTGACCGCGACCTTGGCGCCCTCTTGCAGCGCTGGAGACTGGCGAAATCATCGCCGAGAGCGTCCCTTCTCCCCGTCACTATACGTGGAGAAGATGCCGGCAGGCAGATGAGGGGCAGCGCCGACACTGATAGTCAGTCGATTTCGACAGGAAGCCTATCGCCGAACAACAGAAAAAGGGCCAGTGGGGCGCCCTTCTTCCGGTTGCATGAAACGGTCACGTCCTCCCAAGCTGGCATCGTGGCCCTCAAAGCCAGCAGCGATGGCGACAGCCGTCGTAGCCGACATAGGTGTCCGAGTGCGGGTCGTAGCTCTGGTAGCGATTGAGGCAGCGCCGGACGTGCCACGAGCCGCCGTCTTCCTCGATATAGACGGTGCGCGGCTGGGCCAGCGCGCTGCCGAGCAGGAAGCCGCCGACACCTGCGGCAATGCCGATGCCGAGGTGCTTGTGCTTGTGATGGGCGGCCGACGGCTGAACGGTGCCGACCAGCATGGCGGCGACAGTGGTGGCGACGAGACCGGAAACGACGGTGCGCTTGAACATGATGATCTCCTTGTTGTGAGAGGCGATCCATCCGCCTCTTGATCATAAGTCGTTGCGGCGGAGAAAAAGGTTCAAACATTTTCCGGGTCTCTTCGGCCGACGGCAACGATCCTGGCTCATGACGCAAAAAGGGCGGCCGAAGCCACCCTTTCGCCAAGTGGATCATCTAATCAAAGGAAGATGATCACCTTCCATGGTGATGATGATGGTGGTGCCACCACCACCAGTGATGCCAATGGTGATGATGATGATGCGTGCCGTGGGCCGACGACGACAGGCGGTGCCGGCTAGGGCGCCGGTGGCGATGAAGACGGTCGCGCGTCGCGGCCAAGTCCCCACTCGGCGAGGCTTTGGCCTACATCGCCAAATACCGGGATGGCCTGAAGCTCTTCCTGATCGCCGGCCGCGTCGAAATCGATAATAACAGCGTCGAGCGAACCATCGGACCGATAGCCCTCAATCGCAAGAACGCACTCTTCGCAGGGCACGACGCTGGGGCCGAGAACTGGGCGACCATCGCCTCGCTCATTGAAACTTGCAAACTCAATACTTTTGATCCGCTGTCCTATCTGACGAGCACACTCACCGCCATCGTCAGCGGCCATAAACAATGCCGGATCGATGAGCTGCTTCCTTGGAAATATCCCGCCTTACAAAGGAATTCCTACCCATGGCAGTCGGCCCGAACCAGTCATTGCACAAATGCCTTGCCTCGGATCGGGTTTACTGGCCCATTTGATTTGACGGCCCAAAGTTGCCTCCTCTCCGGTGCTCGCGAAGCGGGTTATGAGGTCGGATGTCGATCCTGCGATCACAGTGGTAAGCCTTGCCGAGATCAGACACGATTTCAACCTCGCAAAGAGCATTCGTCGGACCCACCATGGAAAATCTGATGTAGGCATCCGCAAACCAGCTATGCGGCATCTCATTCGCATCCATAAGCCGCAACACCGCTCCTTGATAGTAGGTAGCCGAGGCGCTGAATTTGGAGCACTCAGACAACGTTGATCCCCTCTGCAGCTGTAGCCGCAACTCCCGTTGACCGGATTCCGTCAGAAAGGTTGCGTATTGCCCCAAGGCCCAGTAGCCATCCAGGTCGTTGTATCTACTGACAAAGCTTTCAAGAATATCGTGACAAATTCCCTTAAATTGCTTTCTTCTCGGCATTGAAAATCCAACACAGGCGCTGCGCGACAATCTTATGGCTTGAAAGGAAGCATATCGAAATGTTTCGCAGTATCAACGGCCTCAAATCGTCGCCACTGACTGGTAGTGACGCACGTTGCCATAAGGTTCAGCGGCCAATGGCATCTGACACCGAGCGGCCGAATTATCCGAGCAATGTGTGAGGAGCACATCGCTTACAGTAAGACTGCGCTTGGACATGATGATCTCCTCGATCTTTGAATGAGGCGATCATTCGCCTCTGGAGATCGGTCGCGGCGCGGCAGCGAAAGGTTCGGAGGTTCTGAGAATTCTTAGTGAGCGGTTCTTAGTGATTTTCGTTTTGATTGGTAAGTAGTGAGAATTCGCGGTTTCACTACTCACTCTCGCGCTCACCCCATCCCGGTGATGTGGCGAAGCCAGAAGGCGAGCGCGATGAAGCCGACGATGGTGGTGACGCCGGTCCAGTCGATATTGGCGTGCTTCAGGTCCTTGATGAGCTTCACCAGGAGAACCCAGGCCACGACGACGAGCGGGAGAATGATGACAAACCTGATCATGCGACTGCCTCGCTGATGCGATTGCACCTTCCATCAATATAGGAAGCGAATTGGCCGTTTTCAGGACGCCCCGGCGGCAGAACCGGCGCGTTCGCCGGGAACCGAAAAACGGAGTTTTGTCTTTACTGGCGCATCAAATATGGTAACCGAAGCGCCGTGCCCTTGTAGCTCAGCTGGTAGAGCAGCGGTTTTGTAAACCGAAGGTCGGCGGTTCGATCCCGTCCGGGGGCACCAGCAAGCAAGGATTGCTTGCGAGGACTTCCCAACGCGCATCGATATCTGGTCATCCCCGATTTCCACAGGGTCGGGCCGTCAAGAGCGGTGGCACATCAATTCAAACGCATATAACTGCATCGGAAACCATGGGAGTTTCCGTTGGAGCAGAAACGCACGACCGCCCCCTTCATCAACGGGATGTTTGGCGGCCTTATCGTCTTCGCCTTCGCGTTCGGTTTTCGTTTGCTGACAAGTCCCGACCCCGATCCAACATCAAGAGCAACGACAAGCCTTTCTGTACTGGCCTTCGCCATTTGTTTCGGCGCAGCCTTCCTGCGCGAGCACCGACGCCAGATTGCCGCCGCCAGAGAATATCTTAGCCGCCCAAGAACGTTTTAGGGCCACGCGTTCCGTCCCCGTCGGGGAACCACAAACGTCGCGTGAAATTGCCGGCTTAATCTGACGCCAGATTGCACTTTGGCATCTCATACCAAGAGACGCCGAGCCCATTAGTGCCTAGCCCTTACAGCCATCATTTCGGCCCCTCTCCGGCTCCGGGCCATTTAACAGCATTCGATTAAATTGCCCCTGTGTATATTAGCACTCGCTCAATTAAGCGCGCCGACAATGCCCCGTGTGGCGGGCCAAACCAACGGGTGTTGTCATGCGAAGTGATTTCGCCGCGGCGCGCGAGCTTTTGGAGTGCGCACAAAACCGCCTCTGCGGCGCAGATGAAACGAGCCGACGCGTCAACGAGGTCCTCGACGCGCTGATTGAAGAAATAGCCATCGCGGAATTCCGCAAGGCGCCACTGACGGTCGTGCCGTTTCCGCGTGCGCGGCCTCCCAAGCATGTCCGGTAGAGCGCTGATCGCCCGCGTCGCCGAAGAGCCGGCAGCTGGTGTTTCCGCAATCGCCTGTTCGAGCGTCGTTGAACGATCAATCGGTTGACGATAAAGTTGCTGGACACCGGTGCTCTGAACCCGGAGCTGATCCATGTCACACTGTGGAGATGTCTACGAGAACAAGGTGACCGGCGAATATGCCGTCATCCTGCGTGGCACAGAAGACCGCGGCCAGGGACCTGGCATCGCTCATCTGACCGCCCGGCCGGGAGCCGCAGTGGTGGGCGAGCACTTCCACCCGAACCTGACGGAACGGTTTACCGTCCTCCGTGGCCGTCTCGACGCTTGCATCGCCGGGAAGACTTTGTCCCTGGAGCCTGGCCAATCCGCCACGGTCGAAGCAGGCGTCGCACATGATTGGTGGAACAGCAGCAAAACCGAAGAAGCGCATGTCCTGGTCGAAGTCGACCGGGCGCCAGGTGCGGACAATGTCGACCCGAACCGTTTCGAGCTGCTGATCGGCATGCTCTTCGGCCTGGCCAATGCCGGCAAGGTAGACAGAAAAGGTAGACCTTCGCCGCTTCAGGCAGCAGTCATCGCCAAGGAATTTGCCGACGTGATCGTCTTCACGCACCCGCCACCTGCGATTCAGCGAGTGGCGCTGGCGATCCTGGCGCCACTCGGCCATCTGCTCGGCTATCGCGCGATCGACCCGGACTACTGCAAGCCGCACGGGCATGTCACGCCGGCTCCTGAAATCCTTGCTCGAGCAGGCCTAGTAGCCGGATGATCCGGGTCCATATTGGGCGCCCGGCATTTTTGTCGGCAGCCATACGCAGGACTCGCGGCAAGCTCTATGAAGCACTCGCGACCTGACCGGATATGGCGGCCCTGTCGAACGTGTTTCTCACCCTGACCGACTTGTAGACGTAGGCGACCCAGATCCCGGTCAGTACAAAAGAAACTGCGGGCATTACCAGCCCATCCGCTGTAAGCACGAAGCTCACAGGAGCGCTCATAACCGCTGAGATCCACACCGTGTCCAGAATAAATACGGTTGGTATTGCAAACCACTGATACAGGAATAGCTGCTTGAAGCGGTAACTCCGCAGCAGCATCGCAAAGAGCACAACCACCTGGAACACCACAAACGCCAGCAAGAGGGCAATCTCTCCGTAGACCGCCAAAGTGACCATTCGGGAGCGTCATGAGCTGTCGGTAGCCTTCACTCGATGAGCCTAATGAGACGAGCGTGCGTAGCGGGGAGAAAGCCTGAAGGATCGCCAGCAGCATAAGCCAGCCTCCGAAACCTACGAGAGCCGAAGTATCCTGTAATGGCTTTGCGGCTGACCGAATGGCAAAGAAAACAGGCACGCCGATCAGCAGCAGCACTATAGCCCAATGCCAGATGGAAATCTGCATCCAATCCCTCCCCTGATACCCTTTTAGGTTGTATCAGATTTCAACCTCAACTCAAGAGGCAACATCGAAAGGAAGCGCTGCTTGCAAGACCCGTCAACACTATATTTCTGGCACGATGCTATTTCCGGCAGGATGCTGCCATGTCGCGAACTCTGATCATCGTTGGTCTCAGCATAGTTGCCTTAGGCCTGCTGTGGCCTTGGTTGGCCCGGACCGGCCTTGGCAGGCTGCCCGGCGATATCGTGATCGATCGTGACAACTTCAGGCTTTATGTCCCTATCACCACGGGGATACTGGTCAGCATCGTGCTCTCGGCGATTCTATGGCTGATCAACCGTTAGGCGATGCTCCGGCTGCGGCTATTTGTGTTGCAGGCCCTACTCGCCCTTGATCTTCTTACACTCCGATCGCCGCCACCAATATCCTGTTCTGCCTGCGTATCGCCGTGCGCAGTTCGGCAATCCTCGCCTCCTCGCGCTTCACGAATTCGATGAACATCATGTTCATGTTGTTGAAGATGAGTTCGCCGAGTGCCGGCCCGTCGATGTCGCGACGTACCAGGCCGAGCGCCTGCAGGCGGACGATCAGCGCGCGGATCTGCTCGGTCAGGGCGCGGTCCAGCCCGGTATAGGCCTGGCCGAACGGGCTGTCGGGCAGTCGCGTCGAGATCGCCATCGCCTGCCGCCACATCTCCTTGCTGAGATAATGCAGCGAATGCTCGATATAGATGCCGAGCAGCGTATCGAGAGCGTCGCCGACATTGGCCGGCGGGTTGGCGACGACGCCGCGCCCGGCATTCAGCACCTCGTTGACCTCCATCGAGACGATGGCGCCGAGGATGTCGCCCTTGTTCTGGTAGTAATTGTAGATGGTACCGACCGAGACTTCGGCCTGCGCGGCGATGGTCTCGATCTTGGCGCCTTCATAACCGGCATCGCGGAAAAGCGCCGCCGCCGCCTCGATGATGCGGCGGTGCCGATCCGCCTTCTGCCTTGCCCGCAATCCGCTCATAACGGCTGTTTGCCACAAAAACAGAATTGACTCAATTTTAGAATTGGTTCAATTTTTCCTACAAGCCAAAAAGGCAAGGGAGAACACTCGATGTCCGTCAATCCAAAGACCCCCAATCCAACCGTCAGGAATCCGCTTTCCGTTCTGAAGAGCCATCTCCAAGGCGCGTGTGCCGCGGCAGCACTGCTGCTGGCGGCGGGCAGCCTCGCTCAGGCGCAGGATCTCAACGCGCTGATCTGGTGCGATCACGCCGATCCGGCGCTGCTGCAGCCGTTCGAGGAAGCGAACGGCGTCAAGGTCAATGTCAAGGAGTTTGAAGGCACGGGCGCCGGCCTGGCCATCGTCGAACAATCGCAGCCCGGCGATTGGGACGTGATGGTGATCGACAGCATCGACGTACCGCGCGGCGTCGAAAAAGGCCTGTTCGAGCCGCTACCGGAAGACAAGCTGCCGCTGGCTGACCTGTTTCCGCAGGTGAAGATGGATAGCTCCACTGTCGTCGACGGCAAGCGTTACGGCATCACCGAAAAGTTCGGCTACAACACGATCGGCTACAACAAGACCAAGGTCGACCCGGCCGACATGCAGTCGCTTGCCGCGCTGACCGGCGACAAATACAAGGGCAAGATCGCCATCTACGATTATTACCTGCCGGTCATCGGCATGGCCGCACTGGCGATCGGCAAGAAGACCGCCGAGCTGACCGAAGCCGACCTTCCCGCCATCAAGGAAGAGCTGCTCAAAATGAAGGCCAACGCCAAGCTGGTCGGCGAAGTGACCGCCAGCCAGACGGCGCTGGCGACCGGCGAGGTCGACATTCTGGTCGGCGGCGGCGAATGGGTGACGGCGGGGCTGGCCAAGGAAAACCCGGCGCTGGACTTCTCTATTCCGAAAGAAGGCGCCGTGCTGTGGTCGCAGTCGCTGGCAATGTTCAAGGATTCCAAGAACAAGGAGCTGGCGCTTAAATTCATCCAGTACATTATGAGCCCCGAAGGCCAGGCGCGGCTCGCCACCTCGTCCTGCTATTGGGGCATGCCGGCCAACAGCAAGGCGGCGTTGAGCGACGAGCAGAAGAAGATCCTGCGCTTTGACGAGCAGCCGGAATTCCTCGCCCGCGCCCAGTCCTATCCGGCGCCGAATGCCGATCTCGACAAGAAGATGCAGGACGTCTGGACCGAAATGCTGCAGGCGCAATGACCGGCTGCCGGTCGTGAACGCCGTCAACAGTGGGCGTGCCCTGCCCTGGGCGCTGGTCACGCCGGCGCTCGGCTGGACGCTGCTGTTCTTCGTGCTGCCCTTCGTCGCCATGGCGGTATCCAGCCTGACGGCACATGAAGGCGGCGGCTTCACGCTGTCCAACTACAGCCAGTTCTTTGCCAATCCGTCCTACTGGCAGGCGATGGTGAACTCGCTGCAGGTCACAGCGATCGTCACCGTGATCTCCGTGCTGCTCGCCTATCCTTTTGCCTGGATCCTGGCCGAGCAGGTGCCGGAGCGCTGGCAGCGGCTGGCGCTGATGCTGGCAGTGCTGCCGTTCTGGACCTCCTATGTCGTGCGCTCCTATTCGTGGCTGCTGGTGCTGGCGCAGAACGGCGTCGTCAACCATGCGTTGACCGGCTCCGGCCTGTTCAGCGAACCGCTGCAGCTCGCCAATACGCGGCTGGCCACCGTCATCGGCTTCGTGCATTTCTTCGTCATGCTGTTGACGCTGACGATCTTCGCCAATCTGAAGCAGCTCAGCCCCAGCTATCGCAAGGCCGCCGCCGACCTCGGCGCCGGGCCGGTTCGGACTTTCCTGCATGTCGTTCTGCCGCTGACGCTCCCCGGTATCATGGTCGGCGCCTTCCTCACCTTCGTGCTGTGCATCGGCGACTACATCACGCCGCAGATCCTCGGCGGCAACAACGAGCTTTTGATGCCGCAGCTCGTCATGATGCAGATCGGCCGGCGCGGCGACTTTCCGCTCGCTTCGGCGTTGTCGATCATCCTGATGGCGGTGGTCACCATTGCCTATCTCGCCTGCTCCCGCTGGCTGAAGATCGAGCGGGCCTGACCATGCGCGCGCTCATCCGCCTCGTCTCCGGCCTTTACGCCATCGCCATCTACGGCTTCATCTTTCTACCGGTCATCGTTCTGGTGCTGTTTTCGCTGCAGGCAACGTCGTTTCCGATCCCGCCCTTCACCGGACCGTCGCTGCGCTGGTACGAGGCAGTGCTCGCCGACACGCGGCTGACTTCGGCTCTGGTCAATTCGCTGCTGGTGGCGGTCGTCTCCTCGGCTGCCGCCGTCACGTTGGGCTTTCTCTCGGCCTGGGGTTTTGCGCGCTTCGCTTTGCCGGGCTCGGGGCTGATGCGCGGGCTGATCACCTTGCCCTTGACCGTCAGCTATCTCATCATCGGCATGGGGCTGCTGGTGCTGTTCAACTGGGCCGGCGTGCCGAAGTCGCTCACTGCCGCCGGAATCGGCCACGTCGTGATCAACCTGCCGCTCTGCTTTGCCATCGTCTACAGCCAGATGGGCGACCACCAGATCAACATCGAGCGCGCCGCGCGCGACCTCGGCGCGCCCGAATGGAAGGTGCTGCTGCTGATCACCGTGCCTGTCATGGCACCGGCGATCTTCGCCGGTTTCTTTCTGTCGATGACCTTCTCCTGGGACGAATTCGTCATCTCGTTCCTGTTGACGCGCTTCGATACGACGCTGCCGGTCGAGATCTGGAACCTGCTGCGCTCCGGCCTCAATCCCAAGACCAACGCCGTCGGCTCGCTGGTCTTCGCCGTCTCCATCGTGCTGGTGGTATTGTTCGAGCTGATGCTGTTGCGGAGGAAGCCGGCATGAGTGCGCCACTGGTCGATATAAGCTCCGTCTCGCATCGCTTCGGCCAGCATACCGTGCTGAAGAACGTCTCGCTGACGATCGAGCCTGGCAGCTACACGATCCTGCTCGGGCCGTCCGGGTCCGGCAAGACGACGCTTCTGTCCATCCTCGGCGGCTTCGTCACGCCGAGCGAAGGCAAGGTGCTGATCCGCGGCGAGGACTGCACTGCCGTGCCACCGGCGAAGCGGCCGACGACGACCGTGTTCCAGGACTACGCGCTGTTTCCGCATATGAGCGTCGGCAGCAATGTCGGCTTCGGCCTGCGCATGCGGGGTGTCGATGCCGCAACCCGGGCAGCAAGGGCGCGCGAGGCGCTGGCGCTGGTTGGGCTGGCCACTGCCTTCGACAAGAAGCCGCACCAGCTTTCCGGCGGTCAGCGGCAGCGCGTGGCACTGGCCCGCGCCCTGGTGGTCGAGCCGGGGGTGCTGTTGCTCGACGAGCCGCTCGGCGCGCTCGACCTGAAATTGCGCCGGCAGATGCAGGACGAGTTGAAGGCGATCCAGAAACGCGTCGGCACCGCCTTCATCCACGTCACTCACGATCAGGAAGAGGCGATGGCGCTGGCCGATCATTGCGTGGTGATGAATGATGGGCGCATCGAGGACGAAGGACCGCCCGAGCGCGTCTATGCACGGCCGGCGACGCGCTTTTCCGCGACTTTCATGGGCGAAAGCACGCTGATATCGGGAACGGTGACCGAGGCGAAGAGCGGCAAAATCGCCGTCACCACGAAGCTTGGGTCGCTCTCGCTGCCCGGCACATTGCCGGCCGGCTCGACCGTTGCGCTGGCCATCCGCCCGGAGCATCTTGTCTTCGGCGCTGCCGGCGATGCCGTGGCGCTCGGTACGGCCAAGGTCAGCGACGTCGTCTTCCAGGGCAGCTTCAAGCGTGTGCTGGGGACCTCCACGACCGACCCGGCGCTGCACTTCATCGCCAAGGTCGCGGCCGCATCGGCCGTCCAGCCGGGCGACGTTGTCGCGGTATCGTGCGATGCTGGCGACATCATCCTGCTTGCGGACCAAACATGAGCACGCTTCCAATCATCGACGCTCCTGACTGGTACGAAACTATCCGCATGGGCGATGGCGTGACGCTGATCCACGAGCCGTGGATCAAGCCGTTCTTCCGCTGCAACATCTGGCATGTGCGCGGCCGCGACCGCGATCTTCTGTTCGACACCGGCCTCGGCCATTTCAGCCTGCGCCGCCACGTGCCGCTGGTCACGCAGCGCAAGCTCACCTGCGTGGCCAGCCACACGCATTTCGATCATATCGGCTGCCATCACGAATTTCCCGACCGCTGCGTGCACCCGGCCGAGGCCGAAATCCTCGCCGATCCACGCAACGAATGGACGGTTGCCGACCGCTATGCCACCGACGAGATGTTCGACGGCATGCCGCAAGGCTGGGACACGAAGCGCTACCGGATCCTGCCCGCACCAGCCGGCCGGTTGCTCGAGCAAGGCGACATCGTCGATCTCGGCGACCGTGCCTTCGAGGTCATCCACACGCCCGGCCATTCACCCGGCGGCATTGCGCTCTACGAAAACAGGACGGGCATCCTGTTTTCCGGCGACATCATCTATGACGGCCCGCTGATCGACGACGTCTATCACTCCGATATCGACGATTATGTCGAAACGCTGCTGCGCATGCGCGATCTCGATGTCTCGGTCGTGCACGGCGGCCATTTCCCGAGCTTCGGCAAAGTCCGCTATCGCCAGCTTGTCGACGAGTATCTCGCGCAAAAGCGCCAGGCCGGCTGCCATCTGTTGCAAGCCCGATAAGCACTGGCGCTGTGGCGTCAAAGCGCCCTTTGCGGACAGGGTGTCCCCGCCGCGTCGCCGCAGCGCGAGGCCGTGGGCTCGGGTCTAAAGCTCTTTTCCTCCGCCTGGCGCACCAGTTCCGCGAAAGCCAGGGCAAAACTTGCCAGCATCAGGAAGACAATAATCAAGCGTGCCAGCGGCAATAGATCGGCCTCGACTGGTTAGCCCCCACGCCGCCCGTCCGCTGCCGGCTAACATGATCGATATGGCTTTACGAGAGTTTAAGGCGAGTCTTAACCATCACATCATTTTGTCCTCCGACATGATGCGCGAGTGCGGCTTGTTTGGTCGCCATCTCCAGGCACCTCCCTCCCTTTGCAGAAATGCCCACCCATGCTAACCCGGCGCTGGCGCGGCCCAGCAACCGGTCGCCGCCAATCGGTCGCCAGACGGTCGTCGCCAATCGGTTGTCGTTGAGAGCCATGAGCAAAACCGCCAGCCGTTTCGCCTTCGTCTCATCCGGTACAGCCGACGCCAATGCAGCGCTGGAAAGCCTCTCTGCGCGTTACGGCCAGGCCTCCGTCGAAGAAGCCGGGATCGTCGTGGCGCTCGGCGGCGACGGCTTTCTGCTGCAGACCCTGCGTGAGACGATGAGCACGGGAAAGAAGGTCTACGGCATGAACCGTGGCACCATCGGTTTTCTGATGAACGAATACCGCGCCAGCGGCTTGACCGGGCGCATCGCGGCGGCCGTTGCCGAAACGATCCGTCCGCTGGAGATGCAGGCGGTGACGGCCGAAGGCGAGACGATTTCGGCGCTCGCGATCAACGAGGTCGCGCTTTGGCGCCAGTCGTACCAGACGGCCAAGATCCGCATCACCGTGGATGGGCAAGAGCGGCTGGAGGAATTGCACTGCGACGGCGTGATGATTGCGACGCCGGCCGGCTCGACCGCATATAATCTGTCGGCGCACGGGCCGATCCTGCCGCTCGACGCTCCGCTGCTGGCGCTGACCCCGGTCAGCCCGTTTCGTCCGCGCCGCTGGCGCGGCGCGCTGCTCTCCAACAAGGCGATCGTGCGTTTCGACATTCTGGAGCCGGAAAAGCGGCCGGTGAACGCCGCCGCCGACCACACCGAGGTCAAGGCGGTGACGACGGTCACGGTGAGGGAATCGCCGACGGCAACGGCGACGCTGCTGTTCGATCCCAACCATTCGTGGAACGAGCGCATTCTCGCCGAACAGTTCAGGTATTGAACAGACCGTGCAAATAAAAACCCGGCACGAGGCCGGGTTCCTATTTGACAACACAAGTGTTGCGGCGGCCGATCGTTGCGATCAGAACTTGTAATTCAAGCCGATGACTCCGGTGTGTATGCGGACCTTTGCTTCGACATTCAGGCCGGTGTCGACTGCATAATCGCTCTTGCCCAGATCGAAATATTTGTATTCGCCCTTGAGCGACCAGTGATCGGTAAAGGCATATTCCAGGCCCGCGCCCAGGGTCCAGCCTGCTCTGGTTTTCGAGGTGCCGTTGGTCCCGATCGGACCGCTTGTGCTAATCTCAACCCTGCCGAAGCCGAGACCGCCGGTACCGTAGATCAGCAGCCTATCCATCGCATAGCCAATTCGGCCACGCAGCGATCCGAGCATCTTTACATCGGAGTCGCAAGAGAAGGTGGGGTTCGGACAATCCGTGCCGCCATCGATATGGGCGGCCGAGATGTCCGCCTCGACGCCATAGACTATATTTCCGCTCTGGAAATTGTAACCGGCCTGGACGCCGCCCAGGGCGCCGCTGCCATCATGATCAGCCGTCCCGCCAACAGTATATTCCCAGTCTACTTTGCTGCTGCCACCGCCGACATGTGCGCCTAGATAGAGGCCCGTCCAGTTATACGTTGATGCGACCGGCAATTCCACGACATCGGCCGCGATCGCCGGAGTCAAGGCCGCTGCCAGAAACGCTGCGGAGAGAAAAGCTTTCTTCATAATGTGGCCCCCCTAGCCAAGAAAAATAGATGAATCATTTGTGGCTAGTTTTCTGAGTTATTTCAAATCTCAAATGACACTTTGGCGTGTGGTCAGAATGAATGCACCCTGGCGTTGCTGATCTGCAACACCTGCGCTGGTGCGAGAATGTCGCCTTGCTGAAGAGCGGGCCATCGACGAGCGGTAACCATCGCGATTAAGCTTACGGCTTCACAATCGCGCCAATGCCGCCCGTTTGTGTTGACAAATCGTGGGCTTGCGCCTACCTGCAATACCGATCTTGCAGGCGCGCGGCGCTTGCCGCGACTGCATATGTTGCGCCCCCGAACCAGCCAAAGACAGCCAAACTTGTCCTCAGACACCCAGATCGCTCAAGAAGCGTTGACCTTCGCAGACCTCGGCCTGTCGCCGAAGGTCCTTTCCGCAGTTACCGATGCCGGCTACACCGAGCCGACGCCGATCCAGGCTGGTGCTATCCCGCACGCCTTGCTCGGCAAGGACGTGCTGGGCATTGCCCAGACCGGCACCGGCAAGACGGCGTCCTTCGTCCTGCCGATGCTCACCCGGCTGGAAAAGGGCCGCGCCCGCGCGCGCATGCCGCGCACGCTGATCCTCGAGCCGACGCGCGAGCTCGCCGCGCAGGTCGAGGAAAACTTCGTCAAATACGGCAAGAACCACAAGCTCAACATCGCACTGCTGATCGGCGGCGTGTCCTTCGACGAGCAGGACAAGAAGCTCGAGCGCGGCGCCGACGTGCTGATCGCGACGCCGGGCCGCCTGCTCGACCATCGCGAGCGCGGCAAGCTCCTGCTCAACGGCGTCGAGATCCTCGTCATCGACGAGGCCGACCGCATGCTCGACATGGGCTTCATCCCCGACATCGAGCGTATCTGCGAGATGATTCCGTTCACGAGGCAGACGCTGTTCTTCTCGGCGACGATGCCGCCGGAAATCACCAAGCTCACCGAGAAATTCCTGCACGCACCGGTGCGCGTCGAAGTGTCGAAGGCAGCATCGGCCGCCACCAACATCATCCAGCGGCTGGTGAAATCCGGCCCGAAACCCTGGGACAAGCGCGAGACGCTGCGCAATCTGATGAAAGCCGAGGATGCCGAGCTGAAGAACGCCATCATCTTCTGCAACCGCAAGATCGAGGTATCGGAGCTGTTCCGCTCGCTGCTGAAATATGACTTCGACGCCGGCGCCCTGCACGGCGACATGGACCAGCGCGCGCGCATGCAGATGCTGGCCAATTTCCGTGACGGCAAGCTGCGCTACCTCGTTGCTTCGGATGTCGCGGCGCGCGGCCTCGACATTCCCGATGTCAGCCATGTCTTCAATTACGACGTGCCGATCCACGCGGAGGATTACGTCCACCGCATCGGCCGTACCGGCCGCGCCGGGCGCTCGGGCAAATCCTTCACCATCGCGACCAAGTCGGACACCAAATACATCGACGCCATCGAGCGGCTGATCGGCACGAAGATCGAGTGGCATGACGGCGATTTGTCGACGGTCGTTGCCAGCGAAGGCGGCGAGGATGAGGCCCCGCGCCGTGGCCGCGGTGCGCCACGCCGTGCCGGCCGCAAGGACGACGCCAAGGACAGGGGCGAGCGCAAACCGCGTGAACGCCACGCCAGGCGCAGCGAAGAAGCAGCGCCGGAAGCAGTTAGCGAAGAACAGCCGGTCGCGGCCGAGGCCACCGTCGCCGACATCGACGAGCGGCGTACCCGCAAAGAGGCGATCCGCTCGGAAAACAGCGAGCGCCAGGCTTCACCTGAACGCAAGGCTTCGCCCGATCGCAACGAACGGCGCGCGCCGGAACGGGGCGACACCAGGCCGCAGCGCGAGCGCCCTGCCCGCCAGCGCCAGGAAGACAATGACGCGACCGTCGGCTTCGGCGACGACATGCCGGCCTTCATGCGGATCGTCGCCAAGGTCTGACACGGCTCGCGCGCGGCCCCGCCGACGCGCGAAGCACCCTCTTTTGAGAAGTACTGCTCTCGGTAATCTTGTGGCGTTGCTGCGAGGCGGTCGATTTTGGTGCTGCCGGCGATCCGTATGCCGCTAGGCTCGCTATGTAGCTAAAGATCCCTGAGCTCCAGGCGGGATGCCAGCAGGTCCAGAAAAGCGCGAACTTTGGCTGAGGACGACCTGCCTTCCGGCCACACGGCGTGTATCGGCACCGGCACCGGCTCGAATTCGGTTAGAACCAGTTCCAGGCGGCCATCGTCCACCAGGTGCTTTACCTGCCAAAGCGGCGAGTAGCCCAGACCCAATCCGTGAACCGCGGCCGCATAGATCGATATCATCAAATTCGACCGGAAGGTACCCGCGACCTTCACCGGCCGGGGCTTGCCTTCAATCTGAAACATCCATTCGCCTGGGCGGCCGTCGACGGTTCGTACGATGCATTGATGCTCACGCAATTCGAGCGGATGGGCCGGTCGGCCGTGTTGCTGGAAGTAGGCAGGTGCGCCGAACACCACCCGCCGCAGCGCGCCCAGGCGCTTCGCACGTAAATTGGAATCCGGCAAATTGCCGATTCGGACAGCCAAATCGAGGCGCTCGGCATCGAGATCGACAAATTCATCGGAAAGCTGGAGGTCAACCTCGACCCGGGGATATGTCCGCATATAATCGGCGATGACCGGCACGAGGAAGTCCGGGCCGAACAGAACCGGGGCACTGACACGCAGGATGCCCCATGGCTCCGACCGTCGATTGGCCGCCTGAAGCCTGGCTTCGTTAATTTCCTCGACGGCGGGTTTGATGCGCTGGAAAAAGGCCGCTCCGGCTTCGCTCGGCGTCGAGCGGCGTGTCGTCCTGTGCAGAAGCTCGACCCCGATTGATTCCTCCAATGTCGCCAGGGACCGGCTGACCGACTGCAGTGAGCGGTTCAGCCGGCGTGCGGCAGCCGTCAGACTGCCATGCTCGACAATGGCAATGAAGGCTTCGAAATCATCTATCCGGCTCATCGCTCATCGCTCCTTTCTACCGAAAATCGGGAGAACCTATCGCAAAATCGATCAATTGTAACGAAGTTCGCTAGATTTTATCTTCCCTGCACAGGCCGAAAGGCAGACTCGAAGGAAGGAGATCGTCATGCGAACACCCAGTCCAACGGTCCTGGTCGTAGGCGCCGCAGGCCGCGTTGCCGGTTTGGTGGTGCCTGAACTCGTCCGCCGCAATGCCAGGGTTCGAGCGCTTGTTCGTGACGCCGCGAGTGCCGAAAAAGCCCGGAAAGGCGGCGCATCCGAGATCGCGATCGGAGATCTGCGCAACCATCGGAGCCTTGAGCAGGCCGTGAAAGGTGTCGACGGTGTCTTTCACATCGGACCGGCCTTTGCTCCCGACGAAGCCGCCATGGGGGTTGCCATGGTTGAGGCGGCGGCGCGAGCAGGCGTTCGAAAGTTCGTCTTTTCGTCGGTGATCCAGCCGACCAATACGAGGCTGGAAAACCATGCAAGCAAGGTACCCGTTGAAGCTGCCCTCTATTCGACGAACATGGAGTACACCATTCTGCACCCGGCCAATTTCATGCAAAATATCGCGCCGGCCTGGCCGTCCGTCGTCGAGCACGGCGTTTTCGCCGAGCCGTTTCCAAGGACGGCGAAGCTCGCCCGCGTCGACTATCGCGATGTGGCTGAAGTGGCGGCAATCGCACTGACCGAAGCGCGTTTGTCCTATGCGACCCTCGAGCTGTGCGCCGACGGTATGCACAGCCGCGAAGAGGTCGTCGCCATGATGAGCGAAGCGCTTGGCCGGCCGGTTTCAGCGGGCGAGCCGACATTTCAGGACTGGGCGGCGAAGGCCCGCCTTCCCTATACCGACCGGCAGTTGCAGATGCTGGCCAAAGTACACAGCCACTACGCCAAATACGGCCTCGGCGGAAACAGCCTGACGTTGCGTGCCGTGCTTGGCCGCGAGCCGCGTTCGCTGCGAAGCTTCATTCAGGAATTGGCGCTGCAGACGGCATATGCCGCCTGATCGTCCTCACAATAACGCCTACGCAAATTTTTTTGATTAGGAAGATTTCGATGCAAGCATCACCGGACCGAGCCTTCAAATTGAGAAAGCTGCCGCCCTCCTACGGCGCGGTGGTGATGCCGTTGGTTCTTTCGATTCTGATGTCCTCGATTGTCTCGGCGGTTTCGACGGCAATCGGCGCAGGCTGGACGAACGGGTTTATAGCGGCCTGGAGCTATGCATGGGGCGCTTCATGGCTTGTCGCGTTTCCCAGTCTGCTGATTGTGCTTCCGATCGTGCGCCGGATCGTTGCCGCGATTGTCGATCAGCCGGCCCGGTCCTGACATCACGAACGAAGGATGCCGGCGGACGGAGGGCCGACATAGCCATTAGAGCGGCCCCTTGCGGGGCCGCGGCCGGTTCGTGCGCTTGCCTCAGGTAAGCGGCGACAGCTGGATCTCGACGCGGCGGTTCTGAGCCCGGCCGGCAGCGGTCGCGTTGGAGGCGATCGGACGTGTCTTGCCGAAGCCGGTGACGGCGAAGCGGCGGGAATCGACGCCCTGTCCGGACAGATAGTTGGCGACCGCCAAAGCACGGCGCTGCGACAGGTCGAAATTGTGCTCGTCGCTGCCGGTCGAGTCGGTGTGGCCGAACACGTCGACGGTGGTCTGGCGGAACTTTTTCAGCACAAGGGCCACCGAATTCAGCACCGGATAGAAACCGGCCTTCACCGCGTCCTGGTCGACGTTGAAGGTGATGTCGGACGGCATATTGAGGATGATCTGATCGCCGGTGCGGGTGACGCTGACGCCTGTGCCCTGAAGCTGTCGGCGCAGTTCGGCCTCGTTCTGGTCCATGGTGGCACCGATGGCACCGCCGGCAAGCGCGCCGATGCCCGCGCCGATCAGCGCGTTGCGGCGGTCGTTACCGCCGGCAAGCATGCCGAGCCCGGCACCCGCCAAAGCACCGAGACCGGCGCCGGCAGCGGTGTTGGAAACCTTCTGTTCCCCGGTGTAGGGATCGGTGGTGCATGCGCTCACGAGCACAGCCGTCGCCACGACGGCGAGCACAATCTTTTTCATATGGTGGTCCCTCTCCATTCCACGGCCGCGCAACGGCGCACCGCATCAGCCCTTCCAGCGACTTGTAACATGAAATGCGGCGAAAAGCGGACCAGCAAAAGCCGCTGCCGCGGCTTTCCCCGGCTCAATTCCACACGCCTGCAGCGGCTCGCGCGACCACCGCAATTCGACCGGCTACCAGAGATTCTTGCCGTCGATGACCACCACTTCGACCTTGTCGAGATCGAAATCGTCGAACAGCCGCGAGTTCACGCTGATCTTCGGATTGTCGAAATTCGGCTCGCCTGTCGACCAGTCCGGCGTCTCGGTGAAGGTCCCACAGCCGCAGCTGGCGCAAAAACCGTGTTTTATGGTTTTCGATCCCCACTGGTAGAACGAAACATTCTCCGGCGGGCTGGTGAGCCTGAATTGGGATGGGGTGTAATAGGCCCACAACGAACCGCGTTTTGAACAGAAGGAACAGGTGCATCGCGTCACTGTCTGCGGTGCTTGCGAGACCTCGAACGTCGTCGCCTTGCAGTGGCAGCTTGCCTTGATCGTCATGGATTGGTCCCTCACAATGCCGCCCGTAAGCAAAGGCAGCATAAAGAAACGCTCCTGACAACTGCCTGTCAGCGACCTGTGAGCCTGCGATGCACAGGTTAAAAGTGCTGGAGTGCCGACCGAAGGCTCATCGATCCAAAGCCGCCGCACACCCCCGGGTCAGCCCGTCGGCAAGCTTTCGGGCGTCATGCGCTAATAGGACGATGGCGGCACGAACAGGCAGATGGTCTTTCCGTCATTGGCACCGGCAACGGAGCACCAATGATATTCGCCGTCGGGCGAATTCTTGATCCGCTTGTCGCTATAGGCCACGACTTCCCCGGTTCCTTTGATGACATAGCCCTCGGGACGTTCGCTGATCGATGTCTGAGAGACCTCGCGGCAATCATAGCCCGAGCAGCAGGAGAAGGGATAGCTCCAGCCTTGCGGCATGGCCGCGGTCGGCTTGGCATCATGCGCCAGAGCAGGCGCCGCAAATGGAATGGCGGCAGCTATCAAAACCACTGCCGCGACAAGTGAATTCAGGAGTCGGCGCGCCGTGCGGGCGACTGGGGCCGGTCTGGTTGTGAGAGCAGGCATGAGCGCAGTTCCTATCAACGGTTGTCAAGCATTTCGCTTGCCCGTTCCCGGAACGTGTCTTCCCAGTGGCCGGATCGTCAGGTCGCAGATACGCCGCGTCCGGCCATAAATGCTTTTTTCCTCCCCAGCGCATGAATGCTGGGCTGATTCCTTGGTCGGCGCAAGCAATTGCTGTCGCAACTGAGCGCCGACCTCTGCAGCCGGAACCAACCTGCCGTCCTGATTGACCAAACCTGGTCAACCCCGGCAGCGGGATCGCCAATAACGGGATTTGGCTCGCGCTGGTTCCAGGCTTCGCACCGGCGGCCCGCGGCATCCGCGTCAAAAAAGCGGAAATCGATTTTGAAAAATCCGATGAAAAACAAAGTTGTAGAACGACAGGTAAGTGCAAATTGAGAGCTCGTCACTCTCGCGCGATGGCCGTAACTCTCGCGTGATGAACCCACATTCCTGCCGGATTGGTGCCCGGCGGCCTCAGTCGATATCGGCCACCGTTTCGCCGGCGCCACCTTCGATCCGCTGCGACAGTGAGGCTTCCATGAAATCGTCGAGGTCGCCGTCGAGCACGCTCGACGGGCTGGTGCTCTCGACACCGGTGCGCAGATCTTTCACCAGCTGATAGGGCTGCAGCACGTAGGACCGTATCTGGTGGCCCCAGCCAATATCGCTCTTCGACGCTTCAGTGGCGTTCGCCACCGCTTCGCGCTTCTTCAGCTCTTCCTCGTAAAGCCGCGAGCGCAGCATTTCCCAGGCCTTGGCCTTGTTCTTGTGCTGGGAGCGCTCGGCCTGGCAGGCAACCGCGATGCCGGTGGCGAGATGGGTTATGCGCACCGCCGAATCGGTGGTGTTGACGTGCTGGCCGCCCGATCCCGACGACCGATACGTGTCGATACGGACGTCGGATTCGGAAACATCGATGTCGATCGTATCGTCGATGACGGGATAGACCCAGACGCTGGCGAAGGAGGTGTGGCGGCGCGCATTGCTGTCATAGGGTGAAATCCGCACGAGACGATGCACGCCCGATTCCGTCTTCAGCCAGCCGTAGGCGTTGTGGCCCTTGATCAGCAGCGTGGCGGACTTGATGCCGGCTTCTTCGCCGTCATGCACTTCAAGCACCTCGACCTTGAAGCGCCGGCGCTCGGCCCAGCGCGTATACATGCGCAGAAGCATCGAGGCCCAGTCCTGGCTTTCGGTGCCGCCGGCGCCGGCATGGACTTCCAGATAGCTATCGTTGGCGTCAGCCTCGCCCGACAGCAGCGTTTCGATCTGGCGCGCCTTGGCCTCGCCGCGCATCGAGCGGATCGCCGCTTCGGCCTCCGCGATGACGCCCTCGTCGCCCTCTTCCTCGCCAAGCTCGATCAGGCCGATATTGTCTTCCAGGGCCTGGGTGAGGCCTTTGACGGCGGCAATGCCTTCCTCGAGGCCCTGACGCTCGCGCATCAGCTTTTGTGCTTCCAGCGGCTCGTTCCAGAGGCTCGAATCCTCGGCACGGACGTTCAGGTACTCAAGCCGCTTTATGGCTTGGTCCCAGTCAAAGATGCCTCCTCAGCAGGGTGATTGCCTGCCTGATCTCGTCGACAATGTTTTGCGTTTCCGCGCGCATGGCTGGCTGTTCTGTCCTGTTGCTGGATGGCGGTTTGGTGGCGCGATACATAGGGACGGCACGGTCTCCTGTAAAGCGCCGGCCGCTGTAATGTACCGGCCCCTGTAAAGCGGAATGGACCGGCTCGACCATCATCGTCAAGCCGGCCCGACCCGGTGTAGCGATTGTCAGTAGAGCCCGCCGCCGCCCGACTGGATGGCCTGGTTGGCCTGCGGCGACAGCGCCCCGCCGGTGGCGTTGGAGCCGTCCGCACCCATGCCGATCACCCAGTAGCTGTCGGCGGGACCGGTACCCGGCTTGAAGGCTTCGATGATGGTTCCGGCGTCACCCGCGTTGGCTCGCATGCCGGTCTTGCGATTGATCGCAATCAGCTTCATGCCGTCCGGAACCTTGAAGTCGACATTGGGCGTGCCGTCCAGCGCCACGCGCATGAAATCCTTGAAGATCGGCGCGGCAAGGCCGCCGCCGGTCGCGCCCTTGCCAAGGCCTTTCGGCTGATCGTAGCCCATATAGAGGCCAACAACGAGGTTCGGCGTATAGCCGATGAACCAGGCATCCTTTTCGTCGTTGGTCGTTCCGGTCTTGCCGGCGATGTGACGGCCGAGCTCGTTGATGGTGGCGCCGGTGCCGCGTTGCACGACGCCCTCCATCATCGATGTGATCTGGTAGGCGGTCATCGGATCGAGCACCTGCTCGGAATTGTCGACCAGCTCCGGCTCTGGCTGGTTCTGCCACTCGGCGGCGTTGCAGTTCGAGCAGCCGCGTTCGTCCTGCCTGAAGACGGTCTTGCCGTAGCGGTCCTGGATGCGGTCGATCAGCGACGGCTTGATCGACTTGCCGCCATTGGCCATGATCGAATAGGCCGACACCATGCGCATCACCGTCGTCTCGCCGGATCCCAGCGCCATCGGCAGATACGGCGCCAGGTGATCGTAGACACCGAAACGCTCGGCATATTCCACGACCAGCTTCATGCCCATGTCGTTGGCAAGCCGCACCGTCATCAGGTTGCGCGATTTCTCGATGCCGGACCGCAAGGTCGCCGGGCCGGCCACCGTTCCGTCGTAATTCTTGGGCGTCCAGGTCGTGTTGCCGCTCTGGATGGTGATCGGCCCGTCCATGATCACGGAGGCGGGCGTATAGCCATTGTCGAGGGCGGCCGAATAGACGATCGGCTTGAACGACGATCCCGGCTGGCGCATAGCCTGCGTCGACCGGTTGAACTCCGACTGCGCGTAGGAGAAACCGCCGACCATGGCCAGGACGCGTCCGGTATGCGGATCCATGGCGATCAGGCCGCCTTCCACTTCGGGAACCTGGCGCAAGCTGTAGCTGTTGTCCGAGCCGTCGTTCTTCTGCACAAAAATCACGTCGCCCGGCTTCAGCACGTCGGCCGGCGACTTCGCCTTGACGGTCCTGCCGTCGACGACGTGGCGCATGGCGAAGCTCATGTCTTCCTTGCTGATGGTGCCTTCGACGCGGTCCTTGACGATTTCGCCGGAGATCTGGCGCGTCGGCTGCAGGCCGATGGACAGGCCGGTGGCCGAGCTGTCGAGCACGACGGCGAGCGACCATTCCGGCACGTCCTCCAACCGCTTGACGTTGCCCAGCGGCACGCCCCAGTCGCCGGAAACGTCGATGCTCGTGACCGGCCCGCGGTAGCCGCGCAGCGTGTCGAACTTCATAAGTCCGTTCTGCATGGCCTTGCGGGCAATCAGCTGCATCTTCGGATCGAGCGTCGTGCGGACGGAAAGGCCGCCTTCGTAGAGCGCATTCTCGCCGTAGCGCGCGATGATCTGGCGACGCACTTCCTCGGTGAAATACTCCCCGGCGAAGAGATAGTTGCCGCTGCGGCGCGGCGTGACGCCGAGCGGCTCGGCCTTGGCCTTCTCGCCTTCTTCATGCGTGACGTAGCCGTTCTCGACCATCTGGTCGATGACCCAGTTGCGGCGCTCCAAGGCGCGATCGGCATGCTTGAAGGGATGGTAGTTGTTCGGCCCCTTCGGCAGGGAGGCGAGATAGGCGGCTTCGGCCACGGTGAGCTCGTTCACCGATTTGTCGAAATAGGTTAGCGCAGCACCGGCGACGCCATAGGCGCCGAAGCCGAAGAAAATCTCGTTGAGATAGAGTTCGAGAATGCGATCCTTCGAGTAGGCCTGCTCGATGCGGAAGGCGAGGATCATCTCCTTGATCTTGCGCTCGTAGGTCTGGTCTGAAGACAACAGGAAGTTCTTCGCCACCTGCTGGGTAATCGTCGAGGCGCCGACCTGGCGCTTTCCCGAACCAACATTCTGCAGGTTGACGACAATGGCCCGGCCAAGGCCGGTCACGTCGATGCCGGGGTGATTGTAAAAATTCTTGTCCTCGGCCGACAGGAAGGCCGCCTTGACACGATCCGGGATCGCCTGAATCGGCAGATAAAGCCGCCGCTCACGCGCATATTCGGCCATCAGCGCGCCATCCGACGCGTGGATGCGGGTCGTCACCGGCGGCTCGTATTTGGCCAGCACCTCGTAATCGGGCAGGTCCTTCGACAAATGGCCGATATAGATCGCCACGCCCGCTGCGACCAAAAGGGCCAGCGTCGTGCCGATGCCGAAGAAATAGCCAATGAGACGAATCATACCCGCTCCAGTCCTTGGTTCGGGAATTTCCTAAACGAAGCCGCCCTTCACGCAAGCTTTCGGGACGATCCCAAACCGTAATCGCAAAATCCATGTCGCGACCATGTGGGCAAAATACGGCAGCGCGGGATTTCGGTTTCGAATGCCGGAAATAAAAGCACAGGGTGTTGTCGCCGTGCAACGCTGCTTCAGGTTGTGGGCGCCGGCGGACATTTCAGCCTCCGGCCCCGGTTCCGCTCTTGGCCGAAGCAAACAGGGCAACGGCGTTGGTTATGCTCTGGGTCGCCTTATTGCGCCAATCGGCGCTGAGCAACTGCGCTTCGTCCTTGGCGTTCGACAGATAGCCGAGTTCGACCAGCACGGATGGAACGTCCGGCGCCTTCAGCACCTTGAAGCCGGCAGAACGCTGCGGGTTGTTGATCAGACCGACGCTGGTGGAAAGCTGGCCGACGAGAGTATGGGCGAAGCTCATCGAAAAATTATGCGTCTCGCGGCGGATCAGGTCGATCAGGATATCGGTCACTTCCTTGCTGTCGTCCTTGATCTCCATGCCGGCGAACTGGTCGGAAAGATTTTCACGGTCGGCAAGCGCCTGCGCCTCGGGATCGGAAGCCTTGTCGGACACGGTGTAGACGGTTGCGCCGCGAATGCCCTTGAGGCTGATCGTGTCCGCATGGATCGAGATGAGCAGGTCGGCCTCATGCTGGCGGGCAATGCGCACGCGGTCGTCGAGCCGCAGGAACTCGTCCGTTTCGCGCGTCAGGAACACGTCGTATTTGCCGCTGGCGGCGAGCTTGTCGCGCAGTTCCATGGCAAAGGCGAGCGTCACGTTCTTTTCGACCGTACCGTTCAGGCCCTCGGCACCGCCGTCGATGCCGCCATGGCCGGGATCGACGACGACGGTGAAACGATGGCCCGGATTGGAGACCGGGCCGGTACCGACCCTGCCGGCCTTGTCGGCGGAGACCGTCGAACCGGTGGTCAGCGCCTGATTGGCGAGCGCTGCGTCGAATTCCCGCTGCGAGGCCGCCGACATGTCGATGGCGATGCGGTAGCCGTTGCCGTCACCGTTCTTGAGCACGTCGAGATTGTCGACGGCGAACGGTCCCTTGCCGGTGAGAATCAGCCGCGATTTCCCCTCGCCGAGCTCGCCGTAACGCACGGCGCGGACAAGGCCGCGCGGCTCTACATCCTTGGCATTGAGGGCAAATTTGGTGGCCGGCAGATCGATGACCAGGCGATTGGGGCCGCGCAGCAGGAACCATTTGATGTCGGGCTCGCGGTCGAAATTGATGACGATGCGCGTCTTGGTGGCATCGCCGGCCATCTTGTAGCTTATGGCGCCGAGCGGTACGTCGGCAGCACGCGAAAGCGGCGAAAAGACCAGGCAAGCCAGGATCAGCGGCAGCAGGCAGGCGGTGCGGAAGAACCAGCCTCCATGATGACGGCCCTTGTCTGCGACGCCTGCCAGTCCCATCTTTCTACCAATCGCTCCCGTTTTGGCGTCATGCCCGATCGCTTGTCGAAGTGCCCTGTCGCTTGTCAAAGTGCCGGCAGACCGCGAACTCGATTAACGATTGGTATCCAGAGAAGGTTAACCAAGCCTTTTCATGGAAGGCTTGGGACCTGGGCTTCCGCTGCGGAACGGCTTTTTGCCGGCATCGGGAATCGGGGTTGCCTTCCAACCCGCCAAATCATAAAAGCGATGGTGGATCACTGCAATCCTGGAACCGTCCTCCTCCGCAGCTTCCTGCTACAGGTCAGACGCAAGACGGCTCCTTTCGCTTCAGGCGAAGAAGGCATCGGTGATCGCGACGATTTTCGCAGGCGTGCTCCCGTGGCGGGGGAATCGCCTGCGTGAGCAAAACGGCCGGGATTGTCCCGTGCCGGCTCTGTATGAGCAAACAAGCTGGTCCGGTTTTTCCCGGGCTTTGGTTCAAAAGGTTCTGCTGGTGACGATGGCTTCAAGCGCAATCATGGAAAGGTCCGCAACAAACCGCGCCACTACGGCTGCGGGCGGCACCGCCATGGCGCTCAGGCAGCGGCCGGCGGACGTTCAATTGTCCGGCACCCATGTCCCAGGTCCACGGCAGCGGGCATTGCCTCGCAAGCTGCGGCCGACGGCTGCCGGGAGGAAACGAAATAATGCCCAACAAAATGCTGATAGACGCCTCCCACCCGGAGGAAACACGCGTTGTCGTCGTTCGCGGTAACCGTATTGAAGAATTCGACTTTGAATCCCAGGACAAGAAGCAGCTCAAAGGAAACATCTATCTCGCCCGCGTAACGCGCGTCGAACCTTCCCTTCAGGCAGCCTTTGTCGAATATGGCGGCAACCGTCACGGTTTCCTCGCCTTCAGTGAAATACACCCCGACTACTACCAGATTCCGGTCGCCGACCGTCAGGCGCTGCTGCGTGCGGAAGCACAGGAAGCCCAGGACGAAGAGGACGAGGAAGCCGCCGAAGGCGAGGACCGCCAGAGCCGCGACCGTGGCAAGCGCGGACGCCGGCGCGGCGGCAAGAGCCGCGACCGCGGCGAGCACAGGCGCGAGGCAGGCGCGGCCGACGGCGAGAATGGCGAGAACGGCGAAGATGCCGTCGCAGAAAAACTGGATGCCGTTGACGACAACACCATGTCCGACATTGCCGGACAGAGCGAGGGTGCCGCCGGGCAGAGCGATGAAGCCGCCGATCGCGGTGAGACCGAGCCGTCCGAAGGCGGTTCCAGTTCCATCGCTGCCAGCGTCGATGCCGACGTAATCTCGGAAGCCGTCCCGCAAGTCGAGGTAAGCGGGCCCGAGACAAGCGGGGCCGAGACAAGCGGCGAAGCAACCTCCGAAGACAATGATCGCGGCATGCTGGAAGAGGTGCAATCCTCGCATCCGGACGATCACGAGGTCGAATCGGTCGGCGCCGAGGACGCGCTGGAAGAAGTGCGCAACCGCCGCAAGCCGGTCCGTCGCCAGTACAAGATCCAGGAAGTGATCAAGCGCCGGCAGATCCTGCTGGTGCAGGTCGTCAAGGAAGAGCGCGGCAACAAGGGTGCAGCGCTGACCACCTACCTGTCGTTGGCCGGCCGCTATTCGGTGCTGATGCCGAACACGGCCCGCGGCGGCGGTATTTCGCGCAAGATCACCAATGCGCAGGACCGCAAGCGGCTGAAGGAAGTGGTCGCCGATCTCGAAGTGCCGCAAGGCATGGGTGTCATCCTGCGTACGGCAGGCGAAAGCCGCACCAAGGCAGAGATCAAGCGCGACTACGAATATTTGATGCGGCTTTGGGAAAACGTCCGCAATCTGACGCTGCAGTCCACGGCCCCTGCCCTGGTTTACGAGGAAGGCAGCCTGATCAAGCGCTCGGTGCGCGACCTTTACAACAAGGATATCGACGAGATCCTGGTTTCCGGCGAAGAAGGCTACCGCGAGGCCAAGGACTTCATGCGCATGCTGATGCCGAGCCACGCCAAGGTGGTTCAGCCGTTCCGCGACACGACGCCGATCTTTGTGCGCAACGGCATCGAAGCGCAGCTCGACCGCATGCTGCAGCCGCAGGTGACGCTGAAGAGCGGCGGCTACATCATCATCAACCAGACGGAAGCGCTGGTCGCCATCGACGTCAATTCGGGCCGTTCCACCAAGGAGCACTCGATCGAGGACACCGCACTTCACACCAATCTGGAAGCCGCCGAGGAAGTCGCCCGGCAATTGAGGCTGCGCGATCTCGCCGGCCTCATCGTCATCGACTTCATCGATATGGAGGAGAACCGCAACAACCGCTCCGTCGAGAAGCGGCTGAAGGATCACCTCAAGAACGATCGTGCCCGCATCCAGGTCGGCCGCATCTCGCATTTCGGCCTGATGGAGATGTCGCGCCAGCGCATCCGTGCCAGCGTGCTGGAATCGACAATGAAGCCTTGCCCGCATTGCGGCGGCACCGGCCATGTGCGCTCCGATTCGTCGGTCGCGCTGATGGTGGTGCGGGCAATCGAGGAATTCCTGCTCAAGGATTCGCGCAGCCACATCACGGTGCGGACGCCGGCGGCGACCGCGCTCTATGTGCTCAATCACAAGCGCGGCACGCTGGTGGAATTCGAGCATCGCTTCGGCGTGACCATCACCATCGAAGCCGATGACGCGGTCGGTGCACAACACTATGCCATCTTCCGCGGCGCGTTGGCCGAAAAGCCGGAAGGCTTTGTCGAGGCGCGCACGTTCCCGGCCTATGTCGAGCCGGAAGAACCCGAGGACGAGATCGTCATCGAAGAGGAAGACGAGGCACCGGTGCAGGCCGAGCAGCCACGCCCTGCCCAGCAGCCGCAGCAGCCAAGGTCCGGCGAGGACGGCGAAGGCCGCGATCGCAAGCGCCGCAAGCGCCGCAGACGGCGCGGCGGCAAGGATCGTGAACACGGGGATCGTGAACACGGGGATCGTGAACACGCGGACCGCGAACATGGCGCTGCTGTGGAAGGTGCTTCCGTTTCGGCGCCGACGGACGACGCCTTCGTAGCCGCGGGCGACCAAGGCGCCGAAGCGGAACGTGAAGCGCCGGCCGGTGTTGCCGAAACGGCGGAAGCGGCGGACGACGGTCACGGCAAGAAGCGCCGGCGCGGCAAGCGCGGCGGCAAGCGCAATCGCCGCGAAGAGGGCGAAGGCGAGATCGAAGCCAGCGCCGGCGAGCCGGCCGCCATGACGGAAGGTGCGGTGTCGGAAGCACAGCCCGTGACCGGCGAGCCGGAAGGTGCGCCGCCGGCCGAAGAGCTTGCGGTGCGTGCTCCGGCGAACGACGACACGCCGAGCGCCGAAAAGCCGAAGAAGCCGCGCCGCGCCGCCAAGCCGAAGAAGGTTGCGGCGGAAGCAGTTGCCGAGATTGCGGGCGCCGAGACATCGGCTGCCGAGGCCGCCTCCGTGGCTTCCGGCGAGACCCCCGCACCGGTGTCGCAGGAGACCGAAGTGGCGGCTGCCGAGGAAACGCCGAAGGTCCGGCCGTCGCGGCGCAAGCCCGTACCGGTGGATGCTCCGGTCGTGCCGGTCGTCTCCTCGATCGTCCCGGACGAGGCAAAGGCCGACGAGGCAAAGACCGAGGAAGCAAAGGCCGAGGACAAGCCGAAGCGTGCCGGCTGGTGGCAACGGAAGGGCTTTTTCTAAGCTTTTCCGTGCATTAGCCAGATTTTCTGATTAAAAAAACCCCGCGCAGCCGATCGGCTGCGCGGGATTTTTTTTCCCCAATTCAGGCGACAGGCACCAGAGCGGAATGCATTCAAATTGAATGGGGCATTCCGCTCTAACTGTTTGTTTTGCCGCATTTGTGCGGGCGCCAAGTGATTCCATTTGGCTGCAAATGCTTATGGCGCGAAGATCGACCAGTTCATCATCTTCGCCAGTTTTTCCAACGCGATCGAGCCCAGCCTGGAATTGCCATTGGCATTAAGGCCAGGGGACCAGACGGCAAGCGAGGCGACGCCCGGCACGATCCCCAATATGCCGCCGCCAACGCCGCTCTTGCCGGGAATGCCGACGCGAAAAGCGAAGTCGCCGGAGCCGTCATAGTGGCCGCAGGTCAGCATCATCGCGCCGATGCGGCGGGCGCGCTCGGCCGACACGACGGAATGCCCGGTCGCCGGGTTCTTGCCGGCATTGGCAAGGAAGCGGCCGGCCAGGGCCAGTTGCCGGCAGCTCATGGCGATAGCGCAATGGTGGAAATAGACGCCCAGCGCCAGTTCCGGCGCATGGTGGAGATTGCCGAACGATTTCATGTAATTGGCAAGCGCGAAATTGCGAAAGCCGGTGGCGCGTTCGGACGCCGCGACCTCGCGGTCGATGACGATTGTGTCGTCATCGGCCAGGAACTGGATGAAGCGCAGGATCTCGCCGATCGCCTCGCGCGGCTGATGGCCGGCAAGCAGGATGTCCGAGACGACGATGGCGCCGGCATTGATGAATGGATTGCGCGGAATGCCGTTCTCGTGCTCGAGCTGGACGATCGAGTTGAACGGATTGCCCGAAGGTTCGCGCCCAACCCGCTGCCACAGCGCGTCGCCGACATTGCCGAGCGCCAGCGTCAGCGTGAACACCTTTGAGATGCTCTGGATCGAAAACGCCTCGTCGGCATCGCCCGCGGTCAGCACGCGGCCGTCATTGGTCACCGCGGCAATGCCGAATTTTTTCGGATCGATCTTGCCGAGCTGGGGGATATAGCTGGCGACGTCGCCGCGATCGGTACGCTCCGCCATTTCGGCAGCGACCTCGCGCAACGCCTGTTCAAGCTGGGGCGCCTGTTCAAGCTCCGGCATCGTCGCCCCCGCTACTTCAGCCAGCGTTCGATACGCGCCATCGCCTCGACCATGTCGTCGTGGCTGCCGGCATAGGAAAAGCGCATCGTGCGATGGCCTTGCAGCGGGTCGAAATCGCGGCCCGGCGTCGCCGCCACATGCGCCTCGGCAAGCATCCTGCGCGCAAACGCCATGCTGTCATTGGTGTGCCTGGTGACGTCGCAGAAGGCGTAGAACGCGCCGTCCATGGGCGCGGCCAAAGCAAAGCCGAGCTCCGGCAGGCGTTGTATCAGGAGCTCGCGGTTCCAGGCATAGCGCGCCTTCACCGCTTCCAGCTCTGGCGTCGCCTTGAATGCCTCGATCGCGGCAATCTGGGACAGTTCGGGCGGCGAGATGTAGAGGCTCTGGGCGATGCGCTCGACTGGCCGCACCAGTTCCTGCGGCAGCACCATCCAGCCGATGCGCCAGCCGGTCATGCAATAATATTTCGAGAAGGAATTGATCACCGTCACATCCGCGCCGAAAGCAAGCGCCGTCGTGTCGGGCGCCGCATAGGCCAGCCGGTGATAGATTTCGTCCGAGATGACGGCGATGCCGAGCTCTTGCGCCGTTTTGACCAGCGCCTCGAGATCGCCGGCGGGAATGACCGCGCCGGTCGGGTTGGCTGGGCTGGCGAACAGCACGCCCTTCAGCGGTTTTTCGCGATGCGCGGCTTGCAGGTGCTCGGCATGCAGATAGGCGGCGCCGTCCAACTCGATCTCGACGATGTCGATGCCGAGCGCGGCCATGATGTTGCGATAGGCAGGATAGCCGGGCGCAGCGATGGCGACGCGGTCGCCTGGATCGAACATTGCCAGGAAAGCGAGGTTGAAGGCAGCCGACGATCCGGTGGTGACGGCTAACCGCTCGGGCGAAACGTCAAGCCCGTAGTGCTCGCCATAATGCGTCGCGATCGCCTTGCGTAGACCGGCGAGGCCCAGCGCGTCGGTATAGCCGATGCGGCCTGCTTTCAAGGCATTGGCCGCCGCTTCGCGAACCCCGGCCGGCGCCGGATCGGAAGGCTGGCCGACGGCCATAGAAACGACCGGCAGGCCCTTGGCTTTCAGCCGATTCGCCTCGGCCAGGATGTCCATGGCATGGAACGGTTCGACCGCGCCGCGGCGCGAAAGCGAAACAACCATTTTCAATCCACCACACTTGTCCACACGTGCCGGCCATGCTGGCCGCGCCGCACAAATGCCCGATTGGTGTGGGGATCACAAGTTCGGTAAGTTTAGGCTGCCGACTTTTCATCCTTCGCCCACTCGTCTACCAGTGGACCTGCCATGTTGAGCCGACCCAAATCGACGATCGCCAGGACAGCGCGCGCCCTCGCGACGCTGTCGCTTGCTGCGGTGGTCGCCATGGCCGGCTCGGTCAATGCCTTTGCGCAGAATGTGCCGGTTGTGCGCGATGCCGAGATCGAGGCGCTGGTGCGCGATTACGCGCGGCCGATCTTCAAGGCGGCGGGCTTGTCGGGCGACGCCATCAACATCGTGCTGGTCAACGACCAGAGCTTCAACGCCTTTGTTGCCGGCCGCCGCCTGTTCATCAACACCGGCGCGCTGATGGCGGCCGAAACGCCCAACGAGATCATTGGCGTCATTGCCCACGAGGCCGGCCATATCGCCGGCGGACACCAGCAGAAATTGCGAGAACAACTCGAGCGCGCCAAGACGATGGCGATCCTGGCGACGCTGCTTGGCGCCGGCGCCATGGTGGCCGGCGCCACCAGCAACAGCCGCGGTCTCGCCGGCGCCGGCATGGGCGTGGTGGCCGGCGGCGGCGAGATGGCGCAACGCAGTATCCTCGCTTATCAGCGCACCGAAGAGATGACCGCCGACCGTTCGGCGATCACCTATCTCAATGCAACCGGCCAGTCCGGCATGGGCATGCTGAAGACGTTTGGCCGCTTCCAGAACGCATTGTCGCTCTCGGGCGCGCAAGTCGATCCCTACAGGATCAGCCATCCGATGCCGCAGGAGCGTATCGCCAATCTCGAAGTGCTGGTGAAGCAGAGCCCTTACGTCGACAAGGTCGACCCGCCGGCACTGCAGCAGCGCCACGACATGATGCGCATCAAGATCGCCGCCTACATGCAGGGCCAGGCGGCGGCGTCGCGATTGATGCGCAAGAACCCCGGCAGCCTCGCCTCACGCTATGGCGACGCGCAGATGACCTATCTGTTCGGCAATCTGGCGTCGGCGCTCACCAAGACCAACGCGTTGATCAAGGAACAGCCGAAAAATCCCTATTTCCAGGAATTGCGCGGCGACATCCTGATGAAGGCGAACCGGCCGAAGGATGCGGCGGACGCCTATGCCAAGTCGGTCAGCCTCGATCCGGCGCGATCGGGGCTGCTGCCGGTCTCGTACGGCCAGGCGCTGATGGCGATCGGCACGCAGGATTCGCTGAAGAAGGCGGTGGCGCAGATCAACACCGGCCTCGGACGGGATCGCGAAAACGCCGCCGGATACCGCTATCTGGCACAGGCTTACGGGGAACTCGGCAACATCCCGGCCGCCGAGCTTGCAACCGCCGAAGGGCATTTCTATTCCGGCGACTACAAGAATGCGAAAATCTTCGCCATGCGGGCGCAGCAGAGCATGAAGCGGGGCGAGCCGGGCTGGCTTCGCGCGCAGGACATTATAAACTACGCACCATCAGGTAAGAAGAAGTGAACCTTTCGGACGCAGGCTGCGACACAGCCAAACCGGGCGGACCCGAACACAGGCAAGAGGATCGAGGATCATGACAAAGGCAATTCTGCTGGGCACTACCGGAGTGGCAGCGGCTCTCGCCATGCTGGCGTTCGGCTTCGTCGCCGGCAATCCGCAGACGGCGAAGGCCGGCACGGCACAGCTTGCCCAGACGACGTCCTCAGGTACCAAGCTCGACCGTGCCGAAGTCGAAGGCATCGTCCGCGACTATCTCCTGAAGAACCCGGAAGTGCTTCTGGAGGCCCAGCAGGCACTCGAGGCCAAGCAGAAGGAAGAACAGCGCGTCGCCAGTCTCGGTGTCATCAAAGACGCCAAGGACCAGATCTTCAATTCCTCATTCGACGGTGTTGTCGGCAATCCGAACGGCAAGGTCACCATCGTCGAATTCTATGATTATAATTGCGGCTACTGCAAACGCGCCATCGACGACATGCGCGCGCTGACCAAGGCCGATCCGGACCTGCGCTTCGTGCTCAAGGAGTTCCCCATCCTCGGCCCGGATTCGCAGAAGGCGAGCGTCGTCTCGATGGCCTTCCATTTGATGAAGCCGGAGAAATACGGCGAATTCCACAATGCCCTGCTCGGCGGCCAGGGGCGCGCCACCGAGGCGGCGGCGATCAAGGTGGCGCTGTCGCTCGGCGCCGACGAGGCGGCGCTGCGCGAAAAGATGAAGGACCCGAGCATCACCGAGGCCTTCTCCAAGACCTATGACCTCGCCACCAAGCTCGCCATCACCGGAACGCCGTCCTATGTCGTCGGCAACGAGGTGGTGTTCGGCGCGCTTGGCCAGGAAGTGCTGGCCGAAAAGATCGAGGCGGCGAAGGCCGCGCTCTGATCAGCATTCGGGTTTCGATTAGGCTGCGGGTTTCTGGCACGGGCCGTTTTCCGGCTGTTGTGGACGGCGAAAGAACGCACTTGCGCTCTTTTCGCCAGCGTCTATGCCCATTATAGAGGGTCCGGCGCGCCGGCTTAGCCGCGCCGGGAAAGGTCGGCATTTTTTGAAAACGGTTTTCGTCCTGAACGGCCCCAATCTCAACGCGCTCGGCAAGCGCGAGCCGGGCATTTATGGCGGCAAGACGCTTGCCGCGATCGCCGACGACTGCAAGCAGGCAGGTGCCGCACTTGGGCTGGAGATCGATTTCCGCCAGTCGAACCATGAGGGCGACCTCGTCGACTGGATCCACGAGGCCGCCGACAAGGCCGCCGCGATCGTCATCAATCCGGGCGCCTACGGCCATACCTCGATCGCCATTCACGATGCCATCCGCGCCGTCGCGCCGCTGCCGGTCGCTGAGGTGCATCTCTCCAACATCCACGCGCGGGAACCATTCCGCCACGTCTCCATGGTCGCGCCGGTCGCCGTCGGCATGATCTGCGGGTTCGGGCCGCTCGGCTACACGCTGGCGCTGCAGGCGCTGGCTGCACGCCTATGACCGGCCAACAAACAGAAGGCTCGAAAATGTCGATAAAGAAGAACGGTGTTGACCAGCAGCTGATCCGCGATCTGGCGGGCATACTGAACGACACCAACCTGACCGAGATCGAGGTCGAGCTGGGCGATCTGAAGGTGCGCGTCTCGCGGCAGGCGCCGGCCGTCCATGCCGTCGCCGCAGCTCAGCCGGCCTATGCCCCGGCAGCTGCGCAGCCTGCGGCAGCGGCCGCGCCGGCGACGCCCGACGTGTCGAAGAACGCCGTTGCCTCGCCGATGGTCGGCACCGCCTATCTGGCACCGTCGCCCGACGCCAGGCCGTTCATCGAAATCGGCCAGAAGGTCAAGGAAGGCCAGACGCTGCTGATCATCGAAGCAATGAAGACGATGAACCAGATCCCCTCGCCGCGCGCCGGCACGGTGACGGCGATCCTGTTTGAAGATGCGCAGCCGGTCGAATATGGCATGCCGCTCGTCGTGATCGAGTAGAGCCGGGAACAGGCGAAAGATGTTCCAGAAAATCCTCATCGCCAATCGCGGCGAAATCGCCCTCAGGGTGCTGCGCGCCTGCAAGGAGCTCGGCATCCAGACGGTGGTGGTGCATTCGACCGCCGACGCCGACGCCATGCATGTGCGTCTCGCCGACGAGAGCGTCTGCATCGGCCCGCCGCCGTCGCGCGACAGCTATCTCAACATCCACCAGATCGTCGCCGCCTGCGAGATCACCGGCGCCGACGCGGTGCATCCCGGCTACGGTTTTCTGTCGGAGAACGCCAAGTTCGCCGACATCCTCGCCGCGCACAACATCACCTTCATCGGCCCGACCGGCGACCATATCCGCATCATGGGTGACAAGATCGAGGCCAAGCGTACCGCAAAACGCCTCGGCATTCCCGTGGTGCCCGGCTCCGACGGCGCGGTCACCGAGGACAAGGAAGCCAAGCGCATTGCCGCCGCGATCGGCTACCCCGTGATCATCAAGGCATCGGCCGGCGGCGGCGGGCGCGGCATGAAAGTGGCGCGTAGCGAGGCCGATCTCGAGGTGGCGCTGCAGACGGCACGCTCGGAGGCGGGTGCGGCCTTCGGCGACGACGCAGTCTATATCGAGAAATATCTGCAGAAGCCGCGCCATATCGAAGTGCAGGTGTTCGGCGACGGCGCCGGGCGCGGCGTGCATTTCGGCGAGCGCGACTGCTCGCTGCAGCGCCGCCACCAGAAGGTCTGGGAAGAAGCGCCCTCGCCGGCGCTCAATGCCGAGGAGCGCGCGCATATTGGCGGCGTCTGCGCCAGGGCGATCGCCGATCTCGGCTATTCCGGCGCCGGCACCATCGAATTCCTCTATGAGGACGGCGAGTTCTATTTCATCGAGATGAATACGCGCCTGCAGGTCGAACATCCGGTGACCGAGGCGATCACCGGCATCGACCTCGTGCACGAGCAGATCCGCGTCGCCTCGGGCGGCGGGCTTTCGGTGCGCCAGGAGGATATCCGCTTCCACGGCCATGCCATCGAATGCCGCATCAATGCCGAGGATCCGCGCACCTTCACCCCCTCGCCGGGCACCATCACCCATTTCCACACGCCGGGCGGCCTCGGCATCCGCGTCGATTCCGGCGTCTATTCGGGCTACAAGATCCCGCCCTACTACGACAGCCTGATCGGCAAGCTGATCGTGCATGGCCGCAACCGCGTCGAATGCATGATGCGGCTGCGGCGCGCGCTCGACGAATTCGTCGTCGACGGCATCAAGACGACGCTGCCACTGTTTCGCGACCTCGTTGGCAACGCCGACATCGCCAATGGCGACTACGACATCCATTGGCTGGAAAAATACCTGGCCGAAGGCGAGTGATACAGGGGCGAAGCGATGACCCGTCCCTACGCACCCGGTTATCGCATCCCGACCGACCTTTTGCTCAAAGCCTATGCCTCCGGCGTCTTCCCGATGGCCGAAAGCGCCAATGACCCCGAAGTATTCTGGGTGCGGCCGGAGACGCGCGGCATCATTCCGCTCGACGGGTTCCACATACCGAAAAGCCTGAGAAAGACGATCCGCAAGAACCTGTTCGAGTTCCGCATCGATTTCGACTTTGAGGCGACGATCGAGGCCTGCGCTGAAAGGCGCGAGGAACGTCGGTCGACCTGGATCAACGCGCCGATCCGCGAAGCCTATATCGAGCTGCATCGGATGGGCCATTGCCATTCGGTCGAGGCCTGGCACAACGACCGACTGGTCGGGGGGCTCTACGGCGTATCGCTCGGCCGCGTGTTCTTCGGCGAGAGCATGTTCGCCAGGGAGACCGACGCGTCAAAGGCCTGCCTGGTTCACCTCGTCGAACGCCTGAAGGCGCGTGGCTTTGCACTGCTCGATACGCAGTTCACCACCGAGCATCTCAAACGCTTCGGTGCAATCGACGTGCCGCGCGGCAAGTACGAGAAGATGCTGGCCGAGGCGCTGAAGGGCGAGGCCGTGTTTTTTCCATAACCTGGAATGGCTCATCGTTTCACGGAAACGCAATTCCGGACGGAAAGCCGTTCACACTTCCTGGAATTGCTTGTCTTATGACTTTCGCTGCCGAATGGGTCAGAAAGGAACGCTGAGAGAGGGTAGCCGCCCTCCCTCAGCG